>JBATWQ010000142.1:0-23938 GCA_049672765.1 Microthrixaceae bacterium
TCTGTGGGCTGACCCTGGCCGGGTCCCCACCGAGCGCCTCGATCCCGTCGCGCATTGCAGCCAGGTCCACGACGGCCGGGACTCCGGTGAAGTCCTGCATCAGGACCCTCGCAGGCATGAACGCGATCTCTCTTGCCTGCGCGTGGCCCTGCCAGTTGGCCACAGCGCCGATGTCCTCCGCGGTGACCGAATCACCGTCCTCGTGTCGCAGCAGGTTCTCGAGGAGAACCTTCATGCTGTACGGAAGGCGGGCCACCGAGTCGCCGGCGACATCAACCCGGAACATGTCGACGGTTCGATCTCCCATGGAAAGCGAACTCCTGGCTCCGAAGCTGTTCTCTGTCATGCTCAGCATCCTTCCGTTGCGGTTCTTGCCATGTCCGTGCTGTGGATAGATCCTTACCCTAGGAGGATTAGATCTAGTGTCTGCTAGAATAAAGATGAAGTCTTCAGAAACCCGGGACGGGACGGCACTGGCCATGACCAAGTCGATCCAGCAGCAGGCCAAGGCACTCGGCGACCCGACGCGCTACGAGATCTTCAGGTTCATAGACGATTCCGAGGTCCCTGTCGACGTTTCGATGCTGACCGCCCGGTTCGCACTGAACCACAACGCCATTCGTCAGCACCTGACGAAGCTGGTCGATGCCGAACTCGTGAGCGAACACCGTGGACCTGCTGCCGGTCGAGGTCGACCGCGGATGCTGTATCGGATCGACCCTGGGGCCGACAGCCGATGGGGCCTGACCGGCCCTTACGAGCGCCTCTCATTGCTGCTCGCCGAGGTCGTGCGAACCGGTGACAGCCCAGAGGTTGTTGGTCGGCGGGCAGGGCGCAAGCAGGAACGTGTCCTTCCGTCGGGCGGTGATCCGGTGGAGGAACTGACGATCCTGATGGCGCAGCAGGGCTTCGAACCGGCAATCGATGTCGACGGGGACACTGTCAGCGCCACGCTGCAGACGTGTCCGTTCGCAACAGCCGCGATCGCCGACCCCGATACGGTCTGCAGCCTTCATCTGGGAATGGTCGAGGGGATCGCAGACCGGATCGATGGGATCACGATCGATTCCTTCGTCAGGGGCGAGCCGAATGCGGCCAAGTGCTGCGTCCATGGCCACATTGAACAAAGTCACGCCACGACGAACGGGGAAGTTGAATGAAATCTGCAGTCTCCACGGCATCCGAAGCAATTGGCAGCTCGTTGACGTCTGCGCAACCAACGACGGGTGCCGCGTTGCCGGACCTCGACAGCCGGACCCAGATCCATGACCTGGTGGTGCACTTCTACCGTGAAATCGTCTTCGACGAGTTTCTCGACCACGTCTTCGAAGACGTTGCCCAGGTGGACTGGAACTCCCACATCCCCAGACTCATCGATTACTGGTGTCGGGTTCTGCTAGGGCATCCCGGCTACGACGGCATGATCCTGGCCCCCCATCAGGAGGTCCACGAGATGGAGAGCTTCACAGCCGAGCACTTCGACAAGTGGTTCGCCCTGTGGGTCCAGTCCATAGACGAGCGCTGGTCGGGGCCGCTCGCGGACAAGGCGAAGTCGCACGCCGAGCACATGGCAGGAGTCATGTCCCGGAAGTTCACTTCTGAGGATTGGTCACCCGAGGCCTGAACACACCGGGTGCGGTCTGGTCACTGATCCGGTCCAAGTCTGGTGCGTCCATTGCCCGCGAACCCGGGGCCCAAATTTGCCGCCCCCGGGGCTCGAAGTGGTAACCGGGGCCTGACGGAGCGATTACGAGGGGAAGACCGAGGTTTCGTCCACCCTGAACAACACCGGCTCGCCGATCAACTGGTTGCTGTGGACCCTGGCTACGTTTCTGGCCAGCGCCATGGCGTGGTCCGCGTAGGGGCCGCGCCAGCCGAGTTCGATCGTCTCGTGGAACAGGGTCAGCCAGCGCTCGAAGTGGGCCGGCGTAAAAGGCTCTTGTTCATGCACGTCGATGTGGGCGCGGAAGGGGTTACCCGAATAGCCGTACTGGCCGAAAAGTGCCCGGCACCAGAAGGCGGTGAGCTTGGGAAGGTGCTCGGACCAGTCCACCTTTGCCACGTCATTGAACATCGGACCGAGCAGGTCATCCTGAGCGACGTCTGCATAGAAGCGGCGTACAAGTTCAGCAACCTGGTCGGGCGTATCGAGATCTTGGACGGGGGGCGGTAGCTTTGGTCCACTGCTCATCTGAGCCTCCTTGACCATGCGGGTGTGATTTGTTCTAGTGTAGACTAGAACAAATAGCGAGACCGCAGAACCGCGAACTGTTAGCAACCTTTGTGAGGACCCAATGAAAGTTTGGATCGATCAGGACCTATGTACCGGCGACGGATTGTGCGCCGAGATCGCGCCGGACGTCTTCTTCGGTCAGGACGACGGTCTGTTCTACGTGAAGGAAGCAGCCGAGAATTTCGGCACCGAGGTACTTTTCGACGGCAAGTCCAATCCCGCTGGCTCTGAGGGTATGGCACGAATCCCTGACGGGGGACTCGACCGGGTCATTGAATCAGCCGAAGAGTGCCCGGGCGAGTGCATTTTCATCGAGGTCGAATGAGCACACTGGAATCACAGCAAACCGAACTGAAGTCGGAAGAGGAAGTCCGCGACAACGAAGAGATTCGCGACTTCATAGAACGCGACTACCAGTACGGATTCGTTTCCGACCTGGATCAGGAGATCCTCAAAAAGGGTCTCAACGAAGACGTCGTCAGGTTCATCTCAGCCAAGAAGGATGAGCCTGAGTGGCTCCTGGAATGGCGGCTCAATGCGTTCCGTCACTTCATGACGATGACCGAGCCGCGCTGGCAGAACGTCACCTATCCGACGATCGACTACCAGGACATCAGCTACTGGGCCGGACCCAAGAAGAAGGGTCCTGCTCCCAAGAGCCTGGACGAGATCGATCCCAAAACTCGCGAAATGTTCGAAAAGCTGGGGATATCGCTCGCCGAGCAGGAGCGGCTGTCCGGTGTGGCGGTCGACGCGATCGTCGACTCGGTCTCGGTGGCGACGACATTCAAGTCACGCCTGGCAGACGTCGGAGTCATCTTCTGTTCGTTCTCCGAGGCGGTCAAGAACCACCCCGACCTGGTGCGCAAGTACCTCGGTTCGGTAGTTCCACCCCGTGACAACTACTTCTCTGCTCTCAACTCGGCGGTGTTCTCAGACGGCTCGTTCGTCTTCGTCCCAGCGGGGGTCCGCTGCCCGATGGAACTCTCGACCTACTTCCGTATGAACGCGGCCGAGACCGGCCAGTTCGAACGGACGCTGATCGTCGCGGAGGAAGCTTCTACCGTCAGCTATCTAGAAGGCTGCACGGCGCCGATGCGCGACGAAAACCAACTCCACGCCGCAGTGGTCGAAATCATCGCTCTCGACGATGCCTCAGTTAAGTACTCGACGGTCCAGAACTGGTATCCCGGCGACGAGAACGGCGTCGGCGGTATCTACAACTTCGTCACCAAGCGCGGGAAGTGCGCAGGGCCACGCTCCAAGATCTCGTGGACCCAGGTCGAGACCGGTTCCGCCATCACGTGGAAGTACCCGAGCGTGATCCTCCAGGGCGATGATTCGGTCGGCGAGTTCTACTCCGTTGCCGTTACCACCCATCATCAGCAGGCCGATACGGGCACGAAGATGACCCACATCGGCAAGAACACCTCGAGCACCATCGTGTCCAAGGGAATCTCGGCCGGTAAGGCCCAGCAGACCTACCGCGGACTCGTGAAGATGATGCGCTCGGCAACCGGAGCACGTAACTACACCCAGTGCGATTCGCTGCTGATCGGCTCCGAGTGTGGTGCCCACACGTTCCCCTACATTGAGGTCAAGAACGACAGCGCCCAGGTCGAGCACGAGGCGTCGACCTCGAAGATCAACGAGGACCAACTCTTCTACTGCCGCCAGCGCGGCATGTCCGAAGAGGATGCGACGTCGATGATCGTCAACGGCTTCTGCCGTGATGTCTTCGACGAGCTGCCGATGGAGTTCGCAGTGGAAGCCCAGGCCCTAATGCGGGTCAGTCTCGAAGGGAGCGTCGGCTGATGCTGCGCATCAAGGATTTGAAGGCCTCGATCGAGGGAAACAAGATCCTCAAGGGTCTCGACCTGGAGATTAAGTCGGGCGAGGTACACGCCATCATGGGCCCCAACGGCGCAGGCAAGAGCACGCTGTCCCAGGTACTCGCCGGCCGCGAGGGATACGTCACCTCCGGCGTGGTTGAGTTCGACGGAGCCGACCTTCTCGAGATGGCACCCGAAGAGCGTGCCGCCAAGGGACTGTTCCTGGCGTTCCAATATCCGGTCGAGATCCCCGGCGTCGGCAACATGTACTTCCTGCGGACAGCGGTCAACGCCGTTCGTCGCGAGCGCGGTGAGGCCGAGGTCGACGCTGTGTCCTTCCTGAAGGACGTCAAGTTGCACATGGCCGAATTGGACATGGACCCGAGCATGCTCAGCCGCTCTGTCAACGCCGGATTCTCCGGCGGTGAGAAGAAGCGCAATGAGGTGCTGCAGATGGCAATGCTGCAGCCCCGCCTGGCCATCCTCGACGAGACGGACTCGGGACTCGATATCGACGCGCTACGTCTGGTCGCAGGTGGGGTCCAGCGCCTCCGCTCGCCCGAACGTTCGATGCTGATCATCACTCACTACCCCAGGTTGCTCGAATACGTCGTCCCTGACTTCGTCCACGTTCTGAGCGAGGGGCGCATCGTCAGGACCGGCGACGCGAGTCTCGCCAACGAACTCGAGGACCAGGGCTACGGACCGACCGAGCTGGCCACCGGCGCAGCGCCGGCGGGATCATTGGCATGACTTCGACGGCATCGAGTCTGCTCGAAAGACTTGGCCCGGACGATGACGCGGGCGCCGTGTCGTGGCTGCGCGAACACGGCCTGCCTACGGCCAAGGACGAGGCGTGGAAATACACCGACCTCAAAGAGGTGCTGGCCACCGAGTGTGAGCCACTGGCCCAGGCACCCGATTCGACCGTGGGGTCGGAGGACCTAAAGAGCCTTGCCGGTGATCTCGGGGGACCGACCCTGGTGTTCGTGGACGGGTTCTTCTCCGCCGAACTCTCGGGCCGACTCGACTCCGTCGAGGGTATGACCGTCGCCGAACTCAGTTCCTTCGCGGGAGAGTTCCCCCCACTGGTTCCCAGTGCCCGTGTGGATGGATTCCAGATGCTGAACCGGGCGACAGCGGGGCAGGGCGCAGTAGTCCTGGTGGATCCCGGTATCTCGGTTCCGGGGGCGGTCCACATTGCCCATGTCTCCACTTCGGCGGCGATGGCTGCGTTCATCCAGCCACGCGTCGTGGTCCATGTAGGCGCTGCAAGTGTCCTGACATTGGTCGAGAGCTACGTCGGTATCGGCGGAAGCGGACTGGTCAACGCGCTGACCGAGGTGACCGTCGAACACGACGCGACAGTTTCACACTTCAAGCTGCAGAACGAAGTTTCGAGCATCAACCACCTGTCCCACGTTGGGGTCCGCCAGATGAGGGGTTCGACGTTCACGTCGACCTCGTTCATGGTTGGCGCGAAGGTTGCACGGGCTTCCATCGACGTCGTTGCGGTGGAGGACGACACCACCACACAACTCGAAGGCCTGTACCTCCCGTCCGGATCGCAGCGACACGACAACGTGATTACCGTCGAACACTCTGCATCCCACGGCAGCAGCACCCAGGTGTACAAGGGAGTCATCGACGACCGTGCCAGGGGATCGTTCAGCGGTCACATCATCGTCGACGTGGACACCGTCGCGACCGACGCCCACCAGAGCAATCGGAGCATCCTGCTCAACCCTGTGGCCCAGTCCGACTCGCGGCCGTGGCTCGAGATCTTCGCCGATGACGTGAGCTGCACCCACGGCTCAGCGATAGGCCGCCTCGACGCGGATGCACTTTTCTACCTGCAGTCCCGTGGGATCCCCTACGACGAAGCCAGGTCGATCCTCATCGGCGGTTTCATGAACGAGATCATCGATCACATCGAGATTGAGGCCCTCCGCGAGCACGTCGCGCAGGTCGTTTCCGACAAGGTTTCGGCGAGGGTGAGCGCTGATATTGGAGGCGATCACTGATGATGAACAGAACCAAGGAAGTCGCTGAAGTATCCCGGGAGTGCCCGGCTACCACGGTCCCCTACGGGGAGCCGACGACGATCCCTGCGGGTGAGCGGGTCCACATCGTGCAGACCCTTGGTGGAAGCATCACGGTTCGGACAGCTTTCGGCGTGTTGCTCCGTGTCGACGGGGCTGATTCCGACGCCCTCGGTATGGAACCGCCGGAACGTAGCGTCATGCTGGTCGGTAAGGGTCCGTTCTCGATGGATCAGGTCACGAATGCCCTGCAGACCGTCTATGACCCCGAGATTCCGATCAGCATCGTCGAGTTAGGTCTGATCTACCGACTCGACGAGGTCGTCGACGATGACGGCCGCCGCACGATCGAGATCGACATGACGATGACGGCGCCCGGCTGCGGCATGGGCGACGTGCTTTGCGGTGACGCCGAGCGGGTGGTTCGTGCGGTCCCCGGGGTAGATGACGTGGTAGTGAACCTCGTATTCGACCCGCCGTGGGACATGAGCAGAATGTCAGATGCGACCAGGCTCGAGCTGGGCCTGCTGTGACACGGGGCGGTATCCCCACGGAGTCTTCGTGTGGAACCGCATTGACGTGGAGCCCTGAGATGGAGCAGGTCTGACGTGTCGGCCTCGCCGTCGGTCAGGGTCCGTCGGATTTACGACGATCCCGGGTCTGACGACGGCACCAGAGTGCTCGTGGATCGGATCTGGCCACGAGGGATCTCCAAAGAGAATGCGCACCTTGACGACTGGTGCAAGGAAGTGGCTCCGTCCACGGAGCTGAGGAAGTGGTACGACCACGACCCCGAGAAGTTCGAAGAGTTCAGGAGCCGGTACTCCAAGGAGCTCGAGGGCGAGGAACCCGCTGCCGCTCTCGCGCACTTACGCGAACTCTCTGCCTCGGGAACACTGACGCTGTTGACGGCGTCGAAGGCCGCTGACATCAGCCAGGCCTCGGTCCTGGCGCAGATTCTCTCTGCGTGAACCTGCCGGACCGATCGGCTGGCCCGCCAGCTCAGTCGATTTCGAGCAGCAGGTCGGTCATTTCGGCGCGGAAGCGACGCAGTTCGTCGCGGTGGGCGAGTGACAGTGATGCGAGGATCGACTCACCCGTCGGGGTGAGCTCGACGAGTTGTCGCCGGGCGTCGGCGGGGTCGGGTCCAGCCTCGATCAGACCCGCGGCGCTGGCTCGCTGGACCAGCTCGACCGCCGAGTGGTGGCGGAGCTGCAGCAGGTCGGCCAGGTCGGTGATGGTCGGCGGGCGATCCTCGTAGAAGCCCTTGACCGCCAGGAGCAACTGGTGCTGTGCCGGGGTGGTACCCGCATCGCGGGCGGCCTCCTCGGAGAAGCGTTGGAACACCCGCAACGCGTGTCTGAATCTGGCCAGCGTCCGGTAGTCGGCCTGCGAGAGGGGACCGGACCGTGGACCAGCCGGGGGTTGGGTATCGTCGGGAGTTGTCACTCCTTCACGCCGCCCTTCAGGTCGCGGGCCCTCTGGGTGTCGATCAGGTTGACAGAACTGGTTGCGACGAGCGCGACCACCGCGGCGATGATCGTCACCGGTAACAGCGTCAGGCCCGCCATCTCGGTTACGACCAGGGTCGAGCCCAGCGGAGTCTTGGTCACCCCGACGTTGAGCGCAATCATCAGGCACGCCATCAGGATCGTTACGTGTACGCCCGGGACCCAAACGTGGAGCAGCTGTCCCAGGGTCGAACCCATGAAGAACAGCGGGATGATAAACCCGCCCTTCCATCCCGAAGCCATGGTCACGGTCGTACCCAGGAGCTTCGCCAGCGTCGCCACCGCCAACACCCCCGCTCCGAGTCGTAGGTCGGGGAAGGCCTCGAGCTGGATCTTGCCGTTGGTGAGTGCGTATGGCGACCAGAGTCCGAGCAGCCCGAGCGCAAGCCCACCCAGCACATAGCGGGGAGCGGAGGGAGCGAAGCTGAAGATCCAGCTGAGTATCTGGGCGACCTTGGCGAAGATCATGGATCCGATTGCGCCGACCAGACCGAGCCCGACGGCTATGGCCAGGTCGCTCGCGTGCAGGGTCGGAACCGGTGGGAATGACCAGATCGGCTTTATACCCAGGTCTCCCAGCATCACGTAAATGCCCAGACCGCAGAGTGAACCGACGATTGCCGGAAGAAGTGCCTCGTAGTACTGCAACCCCCGTCGGTGGAGAATCTCGAGTGCGAACAGCGCCGAACCGAGCGGTGCGCCGAAGAGGACAGTCAACCCGGCAGCCATGCCGGTGATGGTCAGCGTTCTGACGTCGGTCATCGGACGATTGAGCTTCGTTGCGATGAGGGTTCCGAGCGTGCCGGTGGTCTGGGTCATTGGAGCCTCGGGTCCCATTCCGGCACCAGCGGCGACACACAGCAGCGAAGCGGGAATCAGTGAACGCAGTGACTTGACGTCCTCTGCCCCGCCGAGCACGTGGATGTTGGCAACCAGCAGCTCGACGTCTCCGGTCTCTCCTCCGAAGTGTGTGATAGCAGCAACCGCCGCTCCGACTCCGAGGAAGATCCCAATCTGCACCAGGCCTGAGTGATGGGTAGGTCCCAACAGGTGCGTCAGCAGGTGGAGCACACCGATGTACGCCGCTCCGACCAACCCCCCGATAATTCCGACAGCGATAACCGCAGGAGCCAGACCGGATCGAATGTGGACAACTGCGTCTGACAATGCGCTTCTGGTGAACTGGGTCCTCACGTTTAATATCGTAACCCGATATATCTGTTGTTCCTCAAATCGGGGAGTCGGATCTTCTGTCACAGCCGCCTGGTTGGGAAGGTGACCAGGGTGGAACTACCCGGGGCCTTGCTACTCACAGCGACTGGAGTTACGAAGCGCTTCGGTCGCACCACGATTCTCGAAGATGTTGCGCTCCAGGTGCACGCTGGCGAGGTCGTTGCCCTGACCGGTGAGAACGGCGCGGGGAAGACGACGTTGCTGCGGACATGCGCCGGTATGGAGGCGGCCGATTCGGGAGAAATACACGTCGACGGCCGGATCGGCTACTGCCCCCAGCTTCCGGGGCTGTTCGAATTGCTGACAGCCGAGGACCATCTTGTGATGTTCGGGCGGGGGGCCGGTATCGGTCGCGCCGAGTCGCTGCAGCGCGGTCGTGCGATCCTCAAGGAGTTCGACTATCCGCTGGCCGAACGGACGGTTACCCGGGACCTGTCCGGCGGGACACGTCAGAAGTTGAATCTCGCGCTGGCGCTACTTGCCAATCCATCTCTCCTGCTGCTCGACGAGCCGTACCAGGGATTCGATCGGGGCACCTACGTCAACTTCTGGGACCACTGCAGGGGCTGGGCATCGGCGGGGCGGGGAGTCGTCGTGGTGACCCACATGCTGGCCGAGCTTGAGCGGGTCGACCGGGTCATCGAGCTTCCCGCCCACGCGTCGAGAGCCAGGCGGGGCCAGCTGTGATCTCCATGCGGAGGGTGCTCATAATGGCCGAAATGCACGGCCGCGACCTGACCCGACGGCACGTCTCGCTGTTCCTCCTGGTGCTCCTGCCGCTCTGCTTCTACCTGGCGTCGATGAGCGCACACGGGGCAGGACCGCTGATCGCCGGCGGAATCGGCATGGCATTCTCGGTCTCGGGAGCGACGCTGTTCTCGGTGCTGTCCTCAGAAGAGGTCGACCAACGCCTGGTGCTCGGGGGCTACCGCCCACCGGAGTTGCTCCTCGGTCGAGTGATGTTCCTGGCGCCGCTGGGTCTCCTGATCGGCGCCGGGTTCAGCGTGCTGATGGCGTTTGTCAGCGATCCGCACCGACCCTGGGTCATGGCAGCCGGTGTCAGCGCAGTCGCGCTGCAGTCGATCCCGTTCGGACTGGCCGTCGGCGCTGCGGTCAATCGGGAACTTGAGGGAACGCTGCTGCTCATCGGTGTCGTCGGAATGCAACTCGCCACGTCACCGACATCGCTCGTAGCCAAATTCCTTCCGTTCTACGGGCCCGCTCAGCTGTTGGAAACGAGCGTGCGGGCCAACGGACCGATTTTGGTCCCGGCGCTACAGACCCTCGTATACGGGGTGGCCTTGTTGATCGCGGCCAGGGTCTTCATAACAAGGAGGGTGCAGGTCAGCCGTCACGCCCGCTTCTCGGAAACCCCCGCCGATCGCACCCGGTCTGATCACACCCCAGTGTGATCACACCCTGATCTGATCACCGGCAATTCGGTCGAGCATACGTTTGGCCATCTCAAGGGCCACGGCCGCAAGGCCGACCAGGACGAGAGCCACCCAGATGCCGGCCGCCGGAGGAAGATGGAGCTCGAAGAATCTGCGACCGGGCGACGTCACAATCGCTGCCAGCACCAGGGCGCCCATCGACCCGATGAGGACGCCCTTCCATAGGACGAACGGCCTGGCGATCCGCACCAGCACCAACATTCCAACCCCGGTCAGGACGAGCGCCCCCATGGTCTGTTGCTGTTCGCCGCTGAAGTCAGCCTGTCCCCTCGACCACACGTACGCAAGGAGCGTCGCTGTCGCCGCCACGATTCCCGACGGCAGAGACACCAGAGCCACCGACCGGAAGAATGCGCCCTTGAGCCGATCTGAATTGGGGGCGAAGGCAAGGAAGAATGCCGGGACGCCGATCGTCAGAGTTCCCACCAACGTCAGGTGACGCGGGAGGAACGGGTACGGAATCCCTGTGGCCCCCACCACCAGGGCGATCAGGATCGCGTAGGTCGTCTTCGTCAGGAACAGGCTCGCCACAAGCTGCAGGTTATTGATGACCTTTCGACCTTCCTTGACCACCTGCGGAAGGCCGCTGAAATTGGAGTCGAGGAGCACGAGCTGCGCCACCGCCCGGGTGGCCTCGGATCCTGACGCCATGGCTATGCCGATGTCGGCGTCTTTGAGGGCTAGAACGTCGTTGACCCCATCCCCGGTCATCGCCACGACGTGACCACGGCTCTGGAGCCCGGCGACCATCGCACGCTTCTGCTGGGGCGTTACGCGCCCGAAGACCGTTGCGTTCTCGACAGCGTCCGCAAGGGCTTCCGGCTCGCTGGGCAGCGTCGTGGCATCGATCGCATTGGAGGCATCAGGCACTCCGGCGCGCTGGGCGACAGCGCTGACCGTCGTCGGGTTGTCGCCGCTGATGACTTTGATCGTCACGTCCTCGTCCAGGAAATAGCGGAGGGTCTCGGGAGCATCGGGGCGCACCTGATCCTCGATCATGATGATCGCCATCGGCCGGAGGCCATCGGGGAGTCGGTCGTCGTCGAGCGGAGCGGTCGAGTGGGCGAGCGCCAGAACCCGTCGGCCGGCGGCGGCCTCGATCCCGATCGCATCGGCGAGTTCGGGATCGGGATCCTTGAGAACCATTTCCGGCGCTCCGACGACCCAGGATCCATGTTCGTCGAACTCACTGGCGGACCACTTCCGCGCCGAGCTGAACGGCACGCTACGGGTCAACTCCCACCCATTGGGCGCTGCATCGAAGCGACCCTGGAGGGCCACCTGGGTGGCATTGGGATTCGGATCACTCCAGGCGATTGCCGCCAGGGCATCGAGCATGGTGGATTCGTCGTCGCCGATGCTGCGTACTTCGGCGAGCTCCATCTCGCCAGATGTGATGGTTCCGGTCTTGTCCAGACAAACCACGTCGACCCGCGCCAGGATCTCGATGGCAGGCAATTCCTGGACAAGGGTGCGCCGCTGGGCGAGTCGAACGACCCCCACCGCGAAGGCGACCGTCGTCAGCAGGATCAGGCCTTCGGGAACCATTGCCACCACGGCCCCGGTCGTGGTGACGAGGGATTCGCGCAGGGAACTGTGCTGGTTCCGCAGGGCGCTGAACAGCAGCACTGCGCCCGTGGGGATCAGGGCCCAGCTGACCCAGGAGATGATTTTGTCCACGCTCTCGCGCAGTTCGCTCTTCGCCAGGGTGAAACGGCGTGCGTCCTCCGCCAGGCGGGCCGCATAGGCCTCGGCCCCCACCTTGTGGACCCGCGCCCTACCCGACCCGGCCACTACGAAGGACCCCGACAGCACTTCCTCGCCGACGCGCTTGTGGGCGGGTTCGCTCTCGCCGGTGAGCAAGGAGTCGTCGATTTCCAGGTTCGATGTGGTGACGAGGATTGAATCGGCAACTATCTGGTGGCCCGGAACTAGTTCGAGGATGTCGTCCATCACGATCTGGTTCACCGAGCTGTCCTGAACGCTGCCGTCGCGGACGATCATTGCTCTTGGTGCTGAAAGCAGCGCCAAGCCGTCGAGCGTTCTCTTGGCGCGCAACTCCTGGACGATTCCGACCAGCGCGTTGGCGATGATGACTCCTCCGAAGAGAGCGTCCTTGTACGCGCCGCAAGCCAGCACTATCGCCAACAAGATGCACATCAACAGGTTGAACCGGGTGAAGATGTTTGCGCGCAGAATCTGCGAGATGGTGCGCGAAGGGGCCTCTGGAACTTCGTTGGTCAGCCCGGCCCGTACTCGCTCTTCGACGTCCGCGGCGCTCAGGCCCATCTCGGGAGACACTTCGCTCTCGGGCGACTGTCCGGGGGCTGCGACGTGGGCCACCGGGTCAGTGTAGGTGCGGGAGATTGCGGCCGTTGTCGTGGGGGGCGGCAAGAACATCTCGCACGCGATCATCCGTCACGATGTCAACGGCCATGCACCCGAGCTGATACCGGGCGGCGGCATTCGCCTACGCCGCATCGACGACCTGTCCATCCTTCATTTGGATGATCCGGTCTGCGGCCGCAGCGACGGAGTTGTCGTGGGTGACGGTTACGACCGTCACGTTCTCTTCGGACCTCAACTTCTCGAGGATCCTCAACGCGACGATCACCTGCGCGCTGTCCAAGCTCCCTGTCGGCTCGTCGGCGAGGAGAATTCGTGGGTTGTTCGCCAGCGCCCTGGCGATGGCGACCCGCTGGCGTTCACCGCCGGAGAGTTCCGGAGGTCTCCGGTGGCACCGATCCCCGAGGTTCACCTGATTGAGCAGGTCCTGGGCCCTCTCGGTCTGTTCGTGGTGCTTGACTCCCGCTCCCAGCATCGCGACCCGGACGTTGTCCAAGGCGCTCAGGTGGGGCAGCAGGTTGTGCATCTGGAACACCAGGCCGATCTGGTGACGTCTGAATGCGTCCTGATGTCGAAGCTTCAGAAGGTTCTCCCCGGCGACATCGAGTCGTCCCGAGTCCGGCTTGTCCAAAGCCGCGAGCATGTGGAGCAGAGTCGACTTGCCACATCCAGACGGCCCGGTGATCGCAACGTACTCGCCGCTCTTGACGGTCAGGGTAATTCCGTTGAGAGCGTTGACGACACCCCGGTCGAAGCTCTTGCGCACGTCAACAGCACGAATCATCTCCTCTGGTGCTTCGGCCTTTGCCGAGTTGCTACTCACGCCTCAACGCCTCCAGTGGCGCCAACCGCGCCGCTCTAATGGCCGGATAAAGTGCACCCAGCAGCGTCAGAGCAGCCGCCGTGAGAAGTGCCCTACCAAAAATCCACGCCTCGAACTTCGGGTGGAATATCCCTTGCAGAAAGGGGAGTCGGGCCAGAATTTCGGTGCCGCCCACCGCAAGCCCGACGCCGATAATGGCTCCGACGAACCCGATGATCGCGGCCTCACCACCCACCAGGAATATGAGCCGTCTTCGTGACCAGCCGATCGCCCGGAGGACCCCGAACTCTCGGTAGCGCTCAACCAGCGACAACAACATCGTGTTCATCACAATGACTGCGCCTACAACGATCGCAACAATGGTGGCTGCCCGGTCGGCCGCAGTTATCAGTTGGAAGCTGCGGTCGGCACGTCCGAACTCGAGCAGGTTCTTGATGCCGATTAGCAGCGGGATCTCCTTCTCGACACGCTTCTGGACCACCGGAATCTTCTGTCCTTTGTCGACCTTGGCGAAGATCATCGAAAGGCCGCCCGGCTGGCGTTCGTAGGCCTGGAAGGGAATCAGTGGAAACATCAAGGCGCTGTCTCCGAACACGTTCCCGGTCGTGAAGATCCCGACCACCTTCATGTCGCCGCCGCCCGCCTTGACCGTGGACCCGATGGTCACACCCAGGCTCGCAGCCAGGCGGCTACCCACCATCACTTCGTTCGCCGCAGTAGCGCCGAAAGGTGCACCGTCATTGATCCTGATCCCGAATCCGGCGATGTCTGTGGGGCTGATGCCGATTTCGACAACCAGTGGGTTGTCGGCGTTCAACTTCTCGGTGTCCAACAGGACCCCGATGGCGCTCTTGATGCCTTCAACACCCTGGACCTGCTTGAGCTGCCCTTCGGTGATGGCACTTTCGAGGATGTCACTCAAGCCCCGTTGGACGAAGGTGAAGTCGGCCGATCCGACTTCGAGAACGCTGGCGGCCGTGGTTCGCAGACTTTCGGTGACAATCCCTAGTGACACAACGGTAAGTACCCCGATTGCAACTGCCAGGGAAGTGAGTAGCGAACGAACCTTCTTTGACCAGACGTTGTGCGAAATCAGCCAGAGAAATGACACACCAGTACCTCCTGCCCTGTTACTGGCAGCTCTCACCTATCCCGACGTGCCCCCCAGCGTTCCAATTCTCTTCTTCAGGTCGAGGAGCTCCCGGCGCCGCTCGGTGTCGTCACGAATCACCGCGGCGATGCCAGTCGGTCTGGAGCTGCCCTCCCGTGTGAGCAACGAAACCGTAAAGGCGATCGAAATCGTGTGGCCGTCGTGGTGCAGTGCCGGCACCTCCAGCAGGCGATCGCCGTAGTCCGTATGACCGGTTGCCATGACCCTTGCGTAGCCGTCACCGTGACGCTTCCGCAGTCGTTCCGGAATGATCAGATCCAACGACTTGCCCAGCACCTCGGACTCAACCCAGCCGAAGATTCTCGTCGCTGCCCGGTTCCAGAACACTATTGATCCTTCTGGATCGCAGATGATCACCCCATCTGCGAGTTCTGCGAGCAGCTTGGCCATAGCGGCGTCGCTCGGCGGCTCGGTCGGCTCGTCGAACAGATGCGCCCAGCAGGCTGGATCACCGCCCTGATCCTCGGTCCTAGCGTCGGTGTCCTCCGATGCTTTCTGCTTCATTGCGTCCACGTCCTTCAGGTCGCCTTTGCGTCCAGCCAATCACTACCGAGGCCCTGGTGTAACAATTGGCCGATGGCGAAACTCTTCGAACCCGCTCAGCTCGGCCCGATAACGCTGCGCAACAGGGTCATAAAGGCCGCGACATTTGAAGGCGCAACGCCTGACGGACTCGTCACGGACGATCTGATCGAGTTTCACCGCAAAGTCGCGGCGGGTGGGGTCGGCATGACCACCGTTGCCTACCTGGCGGTCGCACCGGAAGGTCGCACCCACAAGGAGTGCATCCAGTTGGTTCCCGACGCCGTCCCGGGCCTGCAGAAGCTGACCGGGGCGATCCACGACGAGGGTGCGCTCGCAGCCGCTCAGGTCGGCCACGCCGGACCCGTCGCAAACGCGTCATCGAACAAGGCGAAGTCACTTTCGGCGGGACGGATGTTCAATCCTCTGGGTCTCCGTTTCACCAAAGCCGCCGATAGTTCGGACATCGCAAGGGTGACCGATGACTATTCACGGGCCGCAGAGGTTGCGATCGAGTCGGGCTTTGATGCTCTCGAGGTTCACCTCGGACACAACTACCTGTTGAGCGCGTTCCTGAGCCCAAAGTTCAACTCGAGAACCGACGAGTACGGCGGCTCGATCGAGAACCGCGCCAGGTTTCCCCGCCAGGTGCTGCGGGCGGTACGGGAGAGGGTGGGTGATCGGGCCGCAGTGACGGTCAAGTTGAACATGGTTGACGGCTACCGGGGTGGGCTCAAGATCGAGGACAGCCTGCAAGTCGCCCGGTGGCTCGAAGAGGACGGTGTAATCGACGCGATCGAACTCACCGGGGGTAGCTCACTCGCCAACCCGATGTTCCTGTTCAAGGGGGAGGCCCCAGTTACCGAGTTCACCGGAACGCTTCCCTGGTACCTGCGCACGGGCTTTCGGATGGTGGGCAAGAAGTTTCTCCGTGAGTATCCCTACGAGGAGGGGTACTTCCTGCCCATGGCGAGGCAATTCAAGGAGGCCCTGGATCTGCCGGTGATCCTCTTGGGAGGCATCAGCAACCTGGCGACTGCGCAGGGCGCGGTGGACGAGGGATTCGACTTCGTTGCGATGGCAAGGGCACTGCTGCACAACCCCGGCCTGCTGCTCGAGTACCAGAACGGCAGGTCCGACGAGTCAGGTTGTATCCACTGCAACCGTTGCATGGCGACGATCTATTCGGGGACCCGATGTCCCTTGGTCGATCCCCGCCCCGGCGACCGTCCGTTCGAGCCGTCCGTCTGAACGACACCTGAGCGACGGACCGGCTCCGGGCCGCATCACGGGCCAGCGCGACAGTTCGTCAAAGGCAGAGACTCACAACTACGGCACCGTGTAGCAGGTGGAGGGCCGATTCGCGCGGATTCTTGCCCCACACGCTTGCGTTCTGCGCGTTCGACGGTCAACATGTGTAAGTACATCGGTGTAATTACATCGATGAATGACTTTTGATAGGTGTTCAGGGGCCGCCCTGAATACCGGAGCCGACATGACTTTCGATCGTGTGGAGGAACGGATGACCGAAACCGAGGACGGTGCAGAAAGTTGGCAGTCGCTTGCCAATTGCCTTGGCGTCGACCCTGACCTCTTCTTTCCGGAACGCGGGGCCTCCACGAAGGAAGCCAAGGGAGTTTGTCAAGGTTGTGTGGTCCGCGAGGACTGCCTCGAGTACGCACTTGCCAATGGCGAGAAGTTCGGCATCTGGGGAGGGCTGAGCGAGCGAGAGAGGCGCCGTATCCGCCGCCAGCGTGCTCTGGCGCGGGCGGCCCAGCAGGTTCCGCCCAAGTCCGCCTGAACCACCGGGTGCGCTGCCAGTCCCGAGTGGTCGAGACATTCAGTCCCGTCCGAAAAGGCGATCCATCTCGGCAACGTTTCGATTGCCGGTGAGGATGACTCTGCTCTCGGTCACGATCGCGTCAACAGGTACGTCCCATTCGTTGCTCCCGATCCTTGGAAGCAGCTGAAGGTCGAACGCAAGTGCGATCATTTCGGGCCGAACCTCATCAGGAAGATCGAAGGCCCGGTCGTAATAGCCGGCTCCCATCCCAATGCGATTGCCGGTCGGATCGACGGCAACACAAGGCACCAGGACCAGGTCGAGATCGCCCGGTAAGAGCTCGGAGGAGTCTTCCCCGGGCTCGAGAATCCCGAAGCGATTCGGGGTCAATCGGGTGTCTGCCGTCCAGTGACGGAAGGTCATCTCGGTGGAGGGCCCCACCACTGGAAGATGGAATTTCCAGCCCAGTGCCTCCAGGCGCTCCTTCGATGATTGCGGGTCGATCTCTCCGTCCGACGCCAGGTAAGTCCCGATGGTGCCGGGCTCCCGTTTGCCCAGAAGCTTCAGGACGGCCTCACCCGCCGACACCGACGCCGCCTGCCTCTCGGCCGCGGTCACCGAATTCCGGAGTGCCCGAAGATGACGTCGCAGATCCGGCAGATCATTCACGCCCAAGATGTTGGCAGTTCAAGGGAGTGACGGGTGCACAAGTAGGTGACAGATATTTGCCGCTGCGCGATCTTCCACTTCGGAGGATCGGCAGTAACCTGAATTCATGAACACAGGTGGAAACGAGATCCTCATAATCATCATCGTGGCCCTCGTGCTTTTTGGTGGTTCTCAGCTTCCCAAGATCGCCAGAAACCTTGGCTCCGCCCAGAAGGAGTTCAAGAAGGGCTTGGCTGAATCCAAGGCTGAGGACGACGCCGAAAAGTCCAAGAAGAAGGCTGAAGAGGAAACACACAAGAACGAGGCGTGAAGCCTCGCTCCTGCTGCATAGCTCCAACGAGGTAAATCGGCAGTAAATCGGCATCGGGGCTATCGGCAAGGACATCCGGCAGCGCCGACTTGAAGGCCGACCTGCAGCGAGTTCTAAACCGCTCTGGCCAGTCGACGCTCGACGGCTCTGGACTTGAGGATGCGGCGACGCTCTCGTTCCGAGGTCCCTCCCCAAACTCCGTGGTCGATTCGATTGGAAAGTGCGTATTCCAGGCACTCGCTGATTACCGGGCAACCCACGCAAACCTTGCGGGCCGCCTCGACGCCGACTCCATCAGACGGGAAAAATTGGCTAGGGGACTTGTCGGCACAGTTCCCGTCGGCCATCCATTGTGTATCTACCGGTGCGGGCTTCATATGTAGAGTCTGACGTTGTGGGGGGACAGATTGTTCCAAAGTTTCTCTAGGGACTGAGAGCCGACTCAAGCACCGGAACTAGAAGTGACGTCGGTCACCGTCGGTCGTACAGGTTCGGTTGCCGCTGAGCAGAATTTCATCGCGGTCTGAGAACTATCTTCCAAAATCGCCTTTCGTGCCGCTACGTGTCGACGCGGTGCCGCATAGTTGTGACATGTCGAACGATTTCCCGACGAACCAACAGGACTCCAGCGCGGGGAGCGACAGCGACGCTCCTTCGTCCCCTCCACCTCCTCCGCCGGTCCACCCTGGTCAGTTCTGGGTTGCACCGTCTGCCGGCGCAGCGCACCCCCAGGCGAGCGGGGCCGGGGAAGCGTCCGGACGTTCGCCGTACGCCTCCAACCCGGAGTCCGTGCCCGTCTACCAGGTGCCCATTGGCGGTGGACAGCAAGGAATGACTCCTGCCAACCATCAAGCAGGCGGTTATCAGACCAATAGCCCTCAGGCCAATGGCTATCCGGGGAACCAGGCGCCGGCAATGCCGGCATCGCCGCCCCTTCCCGGTCCGGCCTCGGCACCCCCCACGGTTTCCAACCAGCAAGGACCACCGCAGTATCCGGGTTGGACAAGTCCCGTGTCTGCGCCCCTGTCGCCCGGTGCGTCGGCCGGTGGATCAACCCCCCAGGGTCCACCCCCCATCGGAGGTCACAGGCAGGCGCAGACACCGGAGTCAGGTTCAGGTCGCCGGACCATGAGCGGACTGAGGGCCGCTCTCATCGGCGGTCTGGTAGGCGCGATCATCGCTGGCGGAGTCGTCGGCGCGGCCCTGTGGGACCGGGGAACAGTGGCGCCGACGGCGACCCCTGTGGCCACGAGCGGATCGCAGCGGCCTTCCGCAGAGATCGGCGGTGAGTCTCTCGACATCCGTTCAATACTGGCCAAGGTCGGCCCATCCGTCGTTTCGATCCACACAGGCACACGCCAGGGAGACGCTGCCGGATCCGGAATCATCATCAACAAGGACGGTCTGATACTGACCAACGCGCACGTCATCGATGGCGCCACCTCGATCGAGGTCGACCTCAACGACGGGCGCTCGGCAACCGCGACGGTCGTCGGTTCGGTGGTGGACAACGACGTCGCACTGGTCTCGGTCAAGGGCCTTGATGGCCTCACCCCTGCGGTCCTCGGTAGTTCATCAGATCTGCAGGTCGGCGACGCTGTTGTCGCCATCGGGAACGCACTGAATCTGGGCGAGGCGCCTAGCGTGACCACCGGGATCGTGTCGGCGCTCGGCCGGTCGCTCCAGTCGCCCACCGGGGCCACCCTGAGCGACCTGATCCAGACCGACGCGGCCATCAACCCCGGAAACTCCGGCGGAGCGCTGGTCAACAGCAAGGGCGAGGTCGTTGGTGTCAACACCGCAATCCTTGCGGACGCACAGAACATCGGGTTCGCACTTTCGATCGACTCCATCAAGACGATCATCGATGACGTCGTCGCCGGACGGAGCGTCAATGTGAAGCGGCCACTTCTGGGCGTCGAGACACTCGACGTTTCGATGGTCGACCCCGAGGTGATCCAGCGCTTCGACATCTCGGCGACCGCTGGGGCCTTCGTCCAACGGGTGACCAACGGGACCGGGGCACAGGCCGCCGGAATCCAGCCCGGAGACGTAATTACCGAACTGGACGGGAGACGGGTCCGTAGCGCCTCCGATGTCAGCCAGGCAATCAAGTCACGTAAGCCTGGCGACAAGGTCAAGATCACGATCGAGCGGGGTCAAGCTACCAAGACGGTCACGGCGACCCTCGGTGAACAGTGAACCCGGAGAAGGTCGTCGGAGCCTGTCGCGGGTATGGTTCTGCCCATGTCTGACCAGTCCTTGACCGACCCCGACGCTACGACAGAGCCACCCCAGGCCCAGGCCACCATCGTCTATCTGGGACCTGTTGCGCCGCATTGGGATATTCGCTCGGACTTCGGTGACCCGCAGGTAATCAACACGTTTCGTGCCCGTGTCAACGCACGCCTCATGCTTCTGCCGCCCCATGACCCCCAGTTCCGTCGCAACAAGGAGCGGGTGAACC
This sequence comes from Microthrixaceae bacterium, assembly GCA_049672765.1. Taxonomy (GTDB): domain Bacteria; phylum Actinomycetota; class Acidimicrobiia; order Acidimicrobiales; family Microtrichaceae; genus JAGQSZ01. The sequence continues at coordinate 20,397 of JBATWQ010000142.1, forward strand.
GCGATGCCGAGCGCGAATTGATCCAGCTCGACTGGGATCTCGGCGAGGAAGAACTTCCCGGGCGCTGAGGCAGATCCGCTCCGATCAATAGTCGGTAGGCTGGATCCATGGCTGCGGAACCGGATGATCTCGGACCCGAAAGCAGTCGTTATCTGAACCGCGAACTCTCGTGGCTCGACTTCAACTCGAGAGTTCTGGCCCTCGCCCAGGATCCTGCGACACCGCTGTTGGAGCGAGTCCGATTTCTGGCGATCTTCAGCCAGAATCTGGACGAGTTTTTCCAGGTCCGCGTGGCGAGCATCAAGGACAGAATTGCCGCAGGCGTCCGGACCAGGAGCGCCGACGGCCGGACAGCTCCCCAACAGTTGCGGGCCGTGATCGACCGTGTGCGGGAGTTGTCCCGAATAGCTGATGAGACGTTTCTCGGGCCGGTCTGCAACGCGCTCGCCGAGTGTGGTATCCGGTTCTCGACCTGGGACCAACTGGACGACGAAGACCGTAAGTGGCTCACTGACGAGTTCCACCGGCGGATCTTCCCGGTGCTCACTCCGCTGGCGGTCGATCCGGGACATCCCTTCCCGTACATTTCGGCGCTCTCGCTGAACCTCGGGGTGGTCGTCAGCGATCCGGCACTCGGGGACCGACGATTCGCCAGGGTCAAGGTTCCGCCACTACTCCCCAGATTCGTGGTGCTGCCCGACGGCGAACGTTTCGTGGCGCTCGAACAGGTAATCGCCGCCCACTTGGACGACCTGTTTCCGGGGATGATGGTTGAGGACAGCATCACCTTCAGGGTCACCCGCAACGCGGATCTGACCGTCGAGGACGAAGAGGCCGACGACCTGCTTGCAGCGGTCGAGATGGAACTCCGTCGCCGCCGGTTCGGTAAGGCGGTTCGTCTCGAGATAGAGGACGATGTCAGCGAGGAGTCGCTCGAACTCATCCAAGGTGAGCTCGAACTGGACGACGACGATGTCTTCCCTCATTCCGCGCCGATCGACCTGGGCGGCCTCCACGCCGTGGCGTCGATGGACCGTGACGATCTGAAGTACCCACCGTTCGTGCCCGTCACCCAGCGTCGGCTGGTCATCGATGACGAGGACGACGCCAGGGACATTTTCACTGTCGTCGGCGAGGGTGACGTGCTAGTCCACCACCCCTATGACAGCTTCGTGTCCTCCGTCGAGGAGTTCATCCACCAGGCGGCCGTTGATCCGAAGGTCCTGACGATCAAGCTGACGCTGTACCGGACCTCGGGCGACAGCCCGATCGTTGCGTCGCTTATCCGAGCCGCCGAAGAGGGCAAACAGGTTGCCGCACTTGTCGAGCTGAAGGCTCGCTTCGACGAAGAGCGAAACATCGAATGGGCGCGCCGTCTGGAGGAGGCCGGCGTCCACGTTGTCTATGGCCTCATGGGCCTGAAGACACACACGAAGACGTGCCTGGTGGTTCGCGAAGAAGGCAACGGCATACGCCGCTACTGCCATATCGGGACCGGCAACTACAACTCTAGGACCGCCCATCTGTATGAGGATCTGGGCCTCATCACGGCGGATCCGGAAATCGGCGCCGACCTGAGCCAGCTGTTCAACTACCTGACTGGTTATGCCCGCAACGTCAGCTACAACCGGCTCTTGGTGGCCCCGCACTCCCTGCGCCAGGCGCTGGTCTCGCTGATCCGCAACGAGAGCGAAAGCGGTCCCGGCGCAGGCGCGATCACGATGAAGATGAACAGCCTGGTAGATCCCGAGATGATCGACGAGCTCTATGCGGCATCGGCCGACGGGGTTCGGGTCGATCTGATCGTGCGCGGGATCTGTTGCCTGCGGCCCCAGGTTCCGGGGTTGTCGGAGAACATCACCGTGCGCAGCATCGTGGGCCGATACCTGGAACACTCGCGGGTGTACAGATTCGCCAACGGACGGGGCCCGGGTGAACCCGTCCACTACATCGGCTCGGCCGATCTGATGCCGCGAAATCTCGATCGACGGGTCGAAGCGGTAGTTCCGGTCGATGACCCACAGCTGAGCGATCGGATCGACTCGATGCTCGCCGTGAACATGAGCGACGACAGCCTGGCGTGGACTCTGGTTGATTCGACCTGGCGGGAGGTTGTCCGCAAGGACACCGTCGAAACCCACATCGAACTTCAGCGACAGGCCCTCGAGCGATCTTCGCTGGCGATCCGTTGACCGACGCGCCGTTGAACAGTGGGACCGGCCGGAGCGACAGAGTGATCAAGGCCGCTGGCGGGGTTGTAGTTCGCAGCGGTCAGGCCGGGCCGCCGGGGCTCGAAGTGGTCGTGGTGCACCGTCCAGCCTACGACGACTGGACCCTTCCGAAGGGCAAGCGGAAGCGGTCCGAAACGGCTCGGGACTGTGCGCTACGTGAGGTCGAGGAAGAAACTGGTCTGCGCTGCTCGGCGGACGCGGAGCTGTCGAAGACCGGTTACACCCTGCCCGACGGCACGCCGAAAGTGGTGCGCTGGTGGGCGATGTCAGTTTTGGAGGACCTTGGGTTCGTCGCAGGCGACGAGGTGGACGAGATCAGATGGGTGCCGCTCGCCGACGTCGGCCGGACCCTGACCCACTCCCTCGACGCTTCGGTCGTCGAGTCACTGGTGGAGGGGACTGAATGAAGGGGATCGCGTCAACCGGAGTCGGGTGAGCGGGAGCCGGGGGAAGTTCAGGGTCAGTTCACCTGCTGTTCACCAACTGCATCCCAGCCGTACAAGGTCGATGCCTACGGTCGCATCTGTGGCCAGGAAGGCTACGGAATGCCTAGTCCTCACTTGGAGACCAAATGAACATGGTTTCGCGTTCGATCAGGATGCGGCGGGCCCGCATGCTCATACCGGTAGCACTTGCAGCATTGGTCCTCGGAGCTTGTGGCTCCGGCAACGAGACCAGCGGATCCGACACGACTACCAATCCACAGGCATCCGCCGATGCGCCGAGCAACTCCGACATCAAGGCGCTCTCGGAGAGCCTGTCGGGTGGCGGGGCCAGCTTCCCGGACTCCTTCTACCAAGCGGCCAACGCCGACTTCAACGAGGTTGCCGGTACCGAAAGGGTGACCTACTCCAAGAGCGGGTCGTCGGACGGCCGTTCACAGCTCGCAGCGGGCACGCTCGACTTCGCGGGTTCGGACTCACTGCCCAAGCCGGCTGAGGACTTCGGGGGAACCCTCCTCTTCTTCCCCACAGTGGCGGCACCGATCACGGTCTCCTACAACCTTCCCGAGGTCGATGGTCTGCAACTGAGCGCTGATGTGATCGCCGGGATATTCCAGGCTGAGATCACCAAGTGGAACGATCCGAAGATCGCAGCGGACAACCCCGACATCACCCTGCCATCAACCCCGGTTTCCGTCGTTCACCGCTCGGATGGCTCCGGAACAACGAATAACTTCACCAAGTACCTGACCGCGGCTTCCCCCAACGTCTGGAAGCTGGGGAGCGGTGACGAGGTCAGCTGGCCAGCCGCCACCCAGGGGCAGGAGAAGAACTCAGGTGTCGCCGAGGTCATCAAGCAGACCAAGGG
>JBATWQ010000143.1:0-2100 GCA_049672765.1 Microthrixaceae bacterium
GGTGTAGGCCTCGCCCTGGGGGAGTTGACTTTCTGTATCGGCGAGGTCGGTCAAGGCTCTGCCGAACACGCTCAGGGAGCCTTCTGCGATCGTTGCCAACGCCGAGCCCAGTACGCGGGTGAAGTGCATTGTCGGTTCTTCGCCGTAGAGGGCCATTCCGGCGGCGAAACTTCTGAAGGCGTCCACCTCCTGGACCCGGCAGACCGCCTCGTCGCCCGGGTCGGGAAGGCCGAGCAGCATGCGCGCCCTGCGGCAGACATCGACTTCGATCCCGGACCGGTGGGCCAGTTCTTCGATCGTTATCGGCGCCTCGTCTCCCCAGAGAACCTGGGAACGGAGTACCTCGATGGGTTCGGAAGGTCCGTTGGGAATCACGCCGGGTCCCCGGTCGGTGGTCCCGCCGGCCGACCCGGCTGAATGGGCTGTATCCAGGCGATCAACCTCGTCGGCATCAACCCCGGCGAGCAGCAGCCTCAGTTTGACCTGGTTCCAGAGCGTTGTGTCGCCGTGGCCGTCGACCGGCCGGATCGTCGGAATCGTCGGGTCCACCGGACTCATTTCGCCCTTCTGGGCCGACTCGGCTTCGGTCACGACCGGAACGCTAGCTGTGCCGGGTTGAGTAGGGTCCACGAATGGATCTCGAAACACTTTTCTCGGTCTCGGGCAAGGTCGCCGTCGTCACCGGAGGCTCCCGAGGAATCGGTCTGATGATCGCCGAAGGGCTCGTGCGGGCCGGCGCCAAGGTTTACATCTCGTCGCGCAAGGCCGACGCCTGCGCCGAGGCCGCCGAGTACCTGTCGCAATTCGGATCGTGTACGGCGTTCCCCACCGATCTGTCCACCGAAGCGGGCGTTCTGGCCCTTGCGTCGGCCGTCAGCGAGCGTGAGCCGAAGGTCGACATCCTGGTCAACAACGCCGGGGCGACCTGGGGTGCGCCGCTTGCCGACTATCCCGACGACGCCTGGGACAAGGTCCTGGCGACAAACGTCAAAGGCGTGTTCGAACTGACCAGGACGCTCGTCCCGCAACTGAGTGCAGCAGCTTCGCCCGATGACCCGGCCCGGGTGATCAATATCGGGTCGGTAGATGGCATTCGGGTCCCCGACACCGACAACTTCGCCTACGCAGCCAGCAAGTCGGCGGTCCACATGGTCACCCGCCAACTGGCCCACAAACTCGCCCGCGACCACATCACAGTCAATGCCATCGCCCCGGGGCCGTTCCCGTCGAAGATGATGGCCTTCATCCTCGATGCCGACGGTGGAGAGGAGATGGTGGCATCGAGCGTGCCGCTTGGTCGCATCGGCAGACCCGAAGACGTGGCCGGTACGGTTCTGTTCCTGACCTCCCGTGCTGGTAGCTATCTGACGGGTGCAATCATCCCCGTTGATGGCGGAATTTCTTCCCGGGGCTGACGCAGGGACATCGACGGATAGGGGGACTGACATGGAACTGGACAAATTGGTCGCGTCCATGCCGTTTGCAGTCGCAACGGGCGTCGAGCTGATCCGGGCGGAGCCGGGTCAGGTACAGGGGAGACTGGCGTGGTCGTCCCAGATCTGCACGATTGGGGAATCCATCCACGGCGGGGCGCTCATGACTCTGGCGGACAGCGTCGGTGCGATCTGTGCGTTCCTCAACCTGCCCGACGGTGCCGCCACGTCGACGATCGAGTCCAAGACGAACTTCTTCCGAGGACTCAGCAGCGGTTATGCCAACTGTGTGAGTCGTCCGCTGCACGTCGGGCGCCGCACAGTGGTCATCGAGACCGACGTCCGGGACGACCAGGACCGTCGCCTGTCGTTGACGATCCAGACCCAGGCAGTGCTGCTGTAGCCGATCCGCCACAAAGGGTCAGGTCAGCTCAGGTCAGGTCAGGTCAGGTCAGGTCGGTCTGATCTGGCGGTCCGTCGGTGGGTCCGGAGTTCCGTCGGGCGAGGAGTACGCCGAGTCCACCAAGGACTATCACCGCTATCGCCGCAAGGACGATGTAGAGCCCCGTGTTGTCCGAGCCATCATCCTCGGTTGAAGCGTCAGCCGCCGCCGGAGCGCTAGTTGCGGTTGTGGTGCTGGGAGGGCTTGTGCTCTCGGGGATTGTGC
>JBATWQ010000144.1:0-7938 GCA_049672765.1 Microthrixaceae bacterium
GTCCCTCGACGCTCAGCCGTACATCGCCGACTGTGGGAGGTTCCTTGTCGACGACGAGTTGCACGGACCTGCCGACCATCATCGTGGCGAGGTCCTGCTGGCTGGTCTGGTCGGGTGTCGTGTGCCCTACCACCCGACCACCACGCAGCACCGCGATCTTGTCCGCCAGGCGCATCACCTCGCCCAGCTTGTGGCTGATGAAGATGATCGACTTGCCCGCGTCGGCGAGAGCTCTCACCACCGTTTCGAGCTCTTCGATCTCGGCCGGCGTCAGAACGGCGGTCGGCTCGTCGAGAATCAGACAGTCGGCATCACGGTAGAGGGCCTTCAGGATCTCGGCCCGCTGCTGGACCCCGACGGAAAGGTCCTCGACCATCTCGTCGGGGTCCACGGCGAGTCCGTACTTCTGGGAAAGCTCGAGGATCCTGGCACGAGCGGATTTCAGGTCGAGGCGACCGAAGCTGGAGGTCACCTCTTTGCCGAGCATCAGGTTCTCGGTCACGGTGAACACCGGCACCAGCATGAAGTGCTGGTGGACCATGCCGATTCCTGCGCTGATTGCGTCGGCGGGTGAGTCGAACGAGACCTGCGAGCCGTCGACGACGATCTCGCCCTCGTCCGGCCGGTAGAGGCCGTAGAGAACGTTCATCAGCGTCGACTTGCCGGCGCCGTTCTCACCCAACAGAGCAAGGACCTCTCCGCTTTCCACGGAGAGGTCCACGCCCTGGTTTGCCACGACACCGGGGAAACGCTTGGTGATACCCCGGAGTTCGACCCTCATCTAAGTGTGTTGCTCCCGACCGTCAGTTGGGGGTCAGAGTCTGGGATCCGTCGATGATCGCGGTGCGGTAGTCCTCGATCTTGGCCTTCACATCGTCGGGAACCTTCGAGTCCCAGTCCTGGAAGTCGGCGATGTCGACACCCTTGTTCTCGAGGGTGCCCACGTAGAGGCCTCCCTTGAAGTCGCCGTCGACGACCGACTTGATGGCGTCGAACACTGCGACGTCCATCTTCTTCTCGACCGAGGTGACGAAGTACTTGCAGTCGTCGGGAAGGCTGGCGCAGCCGTCGACGTCGACCCAGACGACACCCAGGTCGGGGTTGTTGCGGCTCTTGATCTCGCTCAGGGTTCCCTTTCCGACAGGTCCTGCGACCGGCATGATGATGTCGGCGCCCTCGTCGATCATGTCCTTGGTGTAGTCCTTGCCGGTGTCGGTGGAGCTGAAGTCACCAACGAAGAGCCCGGTCTTGCCGTCCCAACCCAGGACCTTGACGGTCTTGTCGAAGTCCTTGTTGTACTGCTGGACACCGGCCAGGAAGCCATCCATGAAGATGGTCACGGTCGGGATCTGGATACCGCCATAGGTTCCGACGATGCCGGACTTGGAGGTTCCCGCTGCCGCGTAGCCGGCCAGGAACGCTGCCTGGTCGGTGGCGAAGGTCAGCTCCTTGACGTTGTCGTAGCTGATGTCCTTCTTGGCATCGGAGTCGAAGAAGTCGACGTCGACGATCGCGAACTTCTGATCAGCATGAGCCTTGGCGGCGTTCTGGGTCGCTGAGTCGAGCAGGAATCCCACGGGGACGATCAGGGTGCAGTCGTCGTTGAGGAACTTGTCCATGTTGGGCTCGAAATCCGTCTCGCTCGTGGACTCGAGGAGCTTGGGGGTGATCCCGAGTTCCTTCTGTGCCTCCAGGACTCCCTCGTGGGCGGTCTGGTTGAAGGAACGGTCGTCCACGCCGCCGGTGTCGGTTATCTGACAGACGGTCACGTCGGATTTGGTCTCGGTCTTCTCGGTGTTTGCTGCGCCGTCATCCTCGCTTGCGCATCCGGCGGAGAACGCGACCGCCGCTGCTGCGAGTATTGCCACTGAATAACGGGTACGTCGTTTCACGAACTGCCTCTCGGAGTGGAAATGGTCACCAGACCATACTCTTGGCCTAGGTTTGACGACCGTGCAATCCGACGCAACCACCAGTTTTCAGCCAAATGATCACCACGAGTTCTCGCTCCGGGAGTCAGATGCCCAGGGGGTGGTCAACGATGTCGTTGGAATCGGTAACGCGCTCGTCGATGTGCTGAGCCACGAGTCGGACGCCTTCGTGCAGTCGATCGGGGTCCACAAGGGCGCCATGACCCTCATCGAGGAAGATCGGGCGACCGAGCTGTACGGGTTGATGGGCGCCGGGGTCGAGATCTCGGGCGGTTCGGCGGCGAACACGATCGTCGGTGTCGCTGCGCTCGGTGGTCGTGCCCAGTACCTCGGCAAGGTGCGCGACGACCAACTCGGCGGAGTTTTCGCCCACGACATCCGTGCAACCGGCGTCGCCTACGAAATTCCGCTCGCCAAGTCGGGCCCGTCGACGGGCTGCTGTCTGATATTGGTCACCCCCGATGCCCAGCGCACCATGAACACCTACCTGGGCGCCTCGGTCCACTTCTGTGCCGATGATGTCGACGCCGAGGTGATTGCGGCTTCTCGGGTCCTGTATCTGGAGGGCTACCTCTTCGATCCACCCGCCGCGCAGGAGGCCTTCTTCGTGGCCGCCCGGTATGCCCACGAGGCGTCCCGAACCGTGTCGGTGACGCTTTCTGACAGCTTCTGTGTGGAGCGTCATCGCGACGGTTTCCTCAACCTGATCGAAAACTACGCGGATCTTGTATTCGCAAACGAAGCCGAGATCTGTGCTCTCTACGAGTGCGAATCGATCGAGGAAGCGATCGTCGCTGCCCAACGGCACGAGATCGTGTTCGCGGTGACCCGTTCCGAGAAGGGCTCGGTGGTCGTCAGCCCCGATGCCGTGATCGAGGTTCCCGCTCATCCCGTCGATGAACTCGTCGACACCACTGGCGCCGGAGACCTCTACGCATCCGGGTTCCTGTACGGCTTCAGCCAGGGCGAGGACCTGGCGACCTGCGGGGCGCTCGGTTCGCTCGCCGCGGCTGAGGTGATCTCGCACCTGGGCGCACGTCCCGCAGCCGACCTGCGCCTGCTTGCTGCCGATATTCTCGGCCGCTGAAGACCCAGTCAACGAGCCGAGCGAGGATCAGATGTCACCGCGGGAAAATCTCACAGTCGTCGGCCATCCACTCGTTCAGCACAAGCTGGCCCTGCTGCGCGACGAGACCACCGGCTCGGGAGAGTTCCGTCGCCTCTGTCGCGAGATAACCCTGCTTTCGGCCTACGAGGCGCTCGCAGACCTGGCGGTCGAGCCGGTCAGCGTGAAGACCCCCATTCAGACCACCACGGCCAAGCGCCTGCGTTCGCCTGCCCCGGCGGTCGTCGGGGTTCTGCGGGCAGGGCTGGTAATGGTCGACGCAGTGCTCGAACTGCTGCCCAACTCACCCGTTGGTCACCTCGGCATGTACCGGGATCCCCACACCCACGACGCGGTCGACTACTACGCCAAGCTGCCGGACCGGATCGACGAGCGCGAGGTGTTGCTGGTCGACCCGATGCTCGCGACCGGCGGCAGCGCGGTGAATGCCATCTCGATCCTCAAAAAGGCGGGAGCCAAGAACATCCGGCTTCTGTGCATCATCGCAGCGCCGGAAGGTGTGGCCGCAGTTCATGGTCCCCATCCCGAGGTTCGGATCACCGTCGCTTGTATGGACGAACGGCTCAACGAACGCGCATACATAGTTCCTGGACTGGGCGACGCCGGCGACCGGATCTACGGCACCCTGTAGGGCTGGACCTGGGTCGGTGACCCCGGAGGTCGAGGACACGCGGGCCGGCGGGGCACGGTGCCCATCAGGCCTGGAGTTCGGTCAGTACCTCGGGCACCTTCTCGATCGAGTCGATCGTCGTAAATGAGTAGGTTGCTTCCGGGTCGTCATCGTGGATTTCAAGTGCCCAGGTGACCTCGTAGGGAACGTGGATCGCGTTGCCGCCGAGTTGAAGGACGGGCAACACGTCTGAGCGGACGGAGTTTCCGATCATCACGAATTCCTCGGCCGCGACGTCGTGGCGACCCAGGACCCGGTTGTAGGTCTCAACGTCCTTCTCGCTGACGATCTCCAGCCCACCGAAGATCTTGTCCAGACCGGACATGGCGATCTTCGCCTCCTGGTGGATCAGGTCGCCCTTGGTGATCAACAACAGGTCGTAGGACTCCGAGAGCTTCCCGACTGTGTCCTCCACGCCGTCGATCAGTTCGACCGGGTGCGTGATCAACTCCCTACCCCAAGCCATTATCTCGGAGAGTGAGTCGGAGCTGATCTCTCCGCCCGAGACCTCGATGGCGGTTTCGATCATCGACAGCGTGAACGACTTGACCCCGTAGCCGAAGTAATTGAGGTTCCGACGTTCGATGTCGAGCAAGCGGGACAGCGACGTCGACCCGTCGGCAGACTCGAGCTTCTCGGACCAGGGTGAGAGAAGCTCGACCAGCCGGTCGGTGGTCAACATGAAGTAGTTCTCGCTGTGCCACAGCGTGTCGTCGCCATCAATCCCGATAGTCGTGATTCCCATGTATGCCTTCTCGGTCATGATCGTTCGGACGGAGCGGACCCGGCGTGGGGAGATCACCGACTGGCTGCTCCGGTTACGCTGACCAGGTGTCCTCAACCGCTGAACGTGTCGGTCATTCGAGTTCGGTCCAAGGTATTCAACTCACCCGGGACTTATCTCGGCGGGCCCCAAAGGTACTACTCCACGATCATCTGGATGGTGGGTTGAGGCCGGCGACGATCATCGACCTGGCCGCCGAGTACGGCTACTCGGGTCTGCCGAGGACCGACGAGGGGGAGTTGTCGGAGTGGATGGTGAGGGGAGCCAACCGGCGTGACCTGGGCCTGTACCTCCAGACCTTCGCCCACACCGTCGGGGTGATGCAGCATGGGGAGGCGCTGCATCGAGTCGCCTCGGAGTGTGCACAGGACCTCGCCGCCGACGGTGTCGTCTACGCCGAGGTGCGCTTCGCACCCGAACTGCACGTCGAGGCGGGACTCGACCTCGACCAGGTGATGGTCGCCGTTCTCGAGGGCTTCAGGGACGGCGAGGCGCGCGCCGCCGAGGCAGGCAACCAGATTCTGGTCCGAACGCTCGTGACGGCGATGCGGACCGCCGCCCGTTCGGCCGAGATTGCAGAGGTGGCGCTGCGTTACAGGGATGAAGGCGTGGTCGGCTTCGACATCGCTGGCGCCGAGGCCGGCTATCCGCCGAGTCGGCACATGGAGGCCTTCGACCTGATCCGCCGCGAGCACTTCCACCTGACGATCCACGCCGGCGAAGGCTTCGGGCTCCCGTCGATTTCCGAGGCGCTCGGGTGGTGTGGCGCAGAGCGGCTCGGCCACGGCGTGCGAATAGTCGACGACATAACCACTTCGCCCGATGGAGAGACGAAGCTCGGCAGGTTGGCCGAATACGTGCGTGACCGTCGTGTGCCCCTGGAGATGTGTCCCACATCCAACGTCCACACGGGAGCCGCCGACTCCTATGAGACCCATCCGATCGGCCAGCTGATGGACCTGCGCTTCAGGGTGACGGTCAATACGGACAACCGCCTGATGAGCGGGGTGTCGCTCAGCGACGAGTTCATGCATCTGGCGGATTCGATCGGAATGTCGCTCGAAACCATGCAGTGGCTGACGATCAACGCGATGAAGTCCGGCTTCAACCACTTCGAGGAGCGGCTCAGCCTGATCGACGAAGTGATCAAGCCCGGCTACGCGGTCCTGGAATCTGGAATCGGACAATGAGCGACGAGAGCCACCCCACTGCGCCGACCCGGGCGGAACTCGCATCGAGGATCGACCACACGATCCTCAACCCTGAAGCCACCCGGGCCCAGGTCGAACTGACGGCGGTCCAGGCCGTCGAGTTCGGATGCGCGTCGGTCTGTGTCCAGCCGGACCACGTTGCGTTCGTCAAGCATCTGATTGGCAGCCGGATAGCGGTGTGTTCGGTGGTCGGGTTTCCCCACGGCGCGAACCTGGCCAGGACCAAGGCGGCCGAAGCCGCGGGGGCGGTGGCGATGGGGGCAACTGAGATCGACATGGTTCTGGGACTCGGGGCCATCGCCGACGGCGACTTCGACCAGGTTCGATACGAAGTCGCGACAGTCCGTGAGGCGGTTCCGGATTCTCTGTTGAAGGTGATCGTCGAGTCGGCGTTGTGGTCGGCGCCAGTGCTGCGTGAACTCTGTGGCGCCGCAGTCGGAGCGGGCGCCGATTTCGTCAAGACCTCGACGGGTTTCCATCCCTCCGGTGGTGCCACGGTGGAGTCCGTCGCGACCATGCGCGACGCCGTCGGACGGCGGGCGATGATCAAGGCGTCCGGCGGGATCAGGACACTCGAGGACGCGGTGAGGATGATCGACGCCGGCGCCGATCGGCTCGGCATGTCCTCCACGGCGGCCGTGCTGGACACACTGGCGCCCTGAAATGAGCGAAGGAACAGGAATGGCCGAATTGAACGTGTTGGGTGGAGAACTTGAACCGTGCGGAACCGACCCCCTGACTGGTTTCTACAGGGACGGCTGTTGCTCCACCGGCCCCGAAGATCTGGGCAGTCACACGATCTGCGCGGTCGTCACCGCCGAGTTCCTCGAACACCAGCGGCGAATCGGCAACGACCTTTCGACCCCGATGCCGCAATACCGTTTTCCGGGTCTCGTGCCGGGGGACCGGTGGTGCGTGACCGCTGCGAATTGGCTCAGGGCACACATGGACGGCGCTGCCGCCCACGTCGTCATGGCATCTACGCACCAACGGGCCCTCGAGATCGTCCCGCTCGACATTCTCGCCAGTCACGCGGTCGACGTTCCGAGCGACGTGAGCTTCCTCGACGAGGAGTGAACTATCGGCGGCTAGCCGTGGGCGGGTGCTGAACCGTTCAGACTTCTCTCGATGACCTGGGCCACCCCGTCGTCATCGTTGGACGCGGTGATCTCGTCAGCGACCTCTTTCAACCGGGGATCTGCGTTGGCGACGGCAACTCCCAGACCGGCCCAGCGGATTAGTTCGAGGTCGTTGGGCATGTCGCCGAACGCGACCACATCCGCCGCGGCGATACTTGAATCGAGCAGGAGCCGCTCGACCGTTGCGGCCTTGTGGACGCTCGGGTGTGAGAGTTCCAGGAACGACTCATCGGTCGAGTGCGTCACAAGCGCCCTGGCTCCGGCGACACCCTGGACAGAAACCGCTGTGCCCGGGGGAGCGGGATAGGGCATCCGGACGATCAACTTGAGCACGGGCTTGTCCAGGAACGACCGGATGGGTCCAACCTTCAGCCCGGGCAGGAGCAGGCTGCCGGCCCGTTCTAGGTCGCTGTCCTTGATCGAGTCGTCCACCGAGAAGTCGAAGCCCTGCTCGAGCCCTAGTACCGCCTGGGGGAAGGCCGCTTGGAGGTCGTCGATGAGGGTCTCGGCCACCCCGGGCTCGATTTCGGTGGTCGAGACCAACTCGTCCCTGGCCGGGTCGAAAATGGCGGCGCCGTTGGCGCAGACCACCAGTCCTCTATCTCCGAGTGCTTCCACGATCGGAGCGATCCAGCGCGGGGGTCGACCGGTGGCGATCACCACCGTCAGACCGGCGTCCTCGGCGGCGAGCACGGCGTCCCGGGTTCGGGTCGAGATGGACTTGTCGCTACGGAGCAGGGTTCCGTCGAGGTCCGTGGCAATGGCCCGATAGTCACTCACAGCGCCGAGGCTACCGGCGGACCCGGGTAGGCATGCCCTCAGCCGGGGTCCACCAGGAGGTGTCGGAGATCAGCTTCGACGAGTTCGAGTCGAGTAGCGGCGACCCGGCGAGCCTGTTCAACCGCCTCGTGGATCGCAATCGGATCGGCCACTTCCGTTGTGTCGCTCGCACCGCTCGCACCGGTCGCACCGGTCGGGGCGATCGGGGCCATCGGGTCCGCCGACTTGATACTCCCCACCGGTTCGATCGCTTCGCAGTACAGCTTCACCTTCGGCTCGGTTCCGGATGGTCTGATC
>JBATWQ010000145.1:0-1680 GCA_049672765.1 Microthrixaceae bacterium
TGCAAGCGGCGCGGCAGTGGCGGCATCGCTTTGGGGCCGGTCGACGGTCGCGTGATCGTTCAGCACATATCCTCCCATGTGCTATATATTTTTTTAACTTGCTATATTAAATGAAGTGATGTTGCAATCGGTAAATCGCTCCGGATGGTTCGGCGGGGACAGAACCGCATCCCCCTTGACCCCACCGGATAATATGCGGATAGGTGATGGCGGTGGTGAGCAGGTGCGTTGACGAGCGCCGAGGGGAGTGGCTTTTTGTCGGGAAAAGGCAGTAATTCCGTTAAGCTGCGACATTACAACGAGCGCTTTGTGCTCGATGCCATCCGGCGTCTGCGGGAGGCCTCGAAGTCGGATCTGGCCCGAACTGCAAACCTGACCAATGCCGCCGTCGCGGACATCGTCGACAGCCTGGAAGCATCCGGCTTTATAAAGCAGGTTGGAAAAAGATTTGGCCAGCGGGGCTCGCCTTCCACGCTTTATCGACTCAACGCCGAACGTCTGTTCAGCATCGGGATCAAGATCGGACGACGCGCCCTTGAGGCGGTAATGATCGATTTTGTCGGCAATGTGCGCTCGCGGGAAGAGCACGAATATGGCTATCCGGATCCGGCCTTGGTTCTGAAGGCCGGAAATGCGGCCTTGGCGAATTTCAAGCTTCAGGTGGAGCGTCTGGATGAGGCGTCCATTGTCGGACTTGGCATTGCATCGCCCTATTTTCTCGGGGGCTGGAGTGAAGAACTGGATTTTCCAAGCGACCTGGGCAGCCGATGGGAAGCGTATGACCTGACGAACTTCTTTAACGTGGACCCGAAGACACCCGTCTTTGTCGAGAACGATGCCTCATCCTCGGCCCATGCCGAACTGGTTTTAGGTGTCGGTTCGCGCTTTCGCGACTTCATGCACATTTCCATCGATACGTTCATCGGCGGGGGTCTTGTGCAGAATGGAAAAGTGCATACTGGGCCGCATGGCAACAGCGCTGCGCTCGGTCCTTTGCCGGTGTCGCCATCCAGCCTCGATTCCATGGCAGCCAAGCCGGCCAGATACCAAAGCCTGCTGCATCGGGCGTCGATCTACGTGCTGGTCAATCATCTGAGGTCGCGCGGTGTAGAGATCAACCGCATCCGCGAACTGGACCCGCTGCCGGCTGCGGCGCGCGCGCCATTGGCCGAGTGGATGGACGATTGCGCTGGCGCGTTGGTGGAGGCGATAATCGCAATCACCTCGGTCATCGACCTCGAGGCGATCATATTGGACAGCATCCTGCCGAGGTCAATTCACCTTGAGCTTTTGAATCAGGTGCAGATGCAGTTCAATCGGATATCCGCCCTTGGTATCGTGCCTCCGGAAATCCTGAGCGGTCAATTCGGTTCGCAGGCGTCACCGATCGGGGCTGCGACATTGCCGATGACAGCACTGCTGGCGCCTGATAGCAGCGTTCTGATGATCGGCAAGCACGCAAGCAACCTGACGGGCAGCCTTGTCGATTTCCGCTGAATCTTTTCACATTTAAAGGGCGACGAGGTGCCCGCCGCCGATGTCCTGCAAAGCCACCTTGTGGGGCGCGTCGCCGACTTTGTAGGTTGAACTCGGGATTTCCTTATCCAGACGCTCGAAGCGGACACGTCGCCTTGCAGGGTCCGGCACCGGTACGGCTTCGATCAGGCGTCTGGTGTAGGG
>JBATWQ010000146.1:0-5943 GCA_049672765.1 Microthrixaceae bacterium
ATGGACTTGGCTCTCGTCGTGGTCTTCCTGGGTGGAGCGAAGTCCACCGTCTCGCTGCCATCGAGATATGGCGCCATGAAGGTGCGCCAGACCCGACCTGCCATAGTTCCGCCCTGGACCCTGCCACCCTTCATGTCGATCTGTCCGAGCGGATCACCGATCCATACCGCGGTCGCAATCTGCGGGGTGAAGCCGATGAACCAGACATCGGTGTTGCCCCCGCCCTCGGCCTCGTTGGTCCCGGTCTTGCCGGCGGCGGGCTGGCGGTTCGGAAGCCTTCCCCCGGCGTAGGTACCGCCTGTCACGACCCCCTCGAGGGCGACCGTCGCCTGACGTGCCACTTCGACCGGAATCGCCTGGGTGGTCGAGGGCTTGTATTCGAAGAGAACCTTGCCCTCGCGGTCGGTGACCTTGGAGACGAAGTGCGGCGGGTTGAAGACACCGTCGTTCGCGATGGCGGCGTACGCACCGGCCATTTCGAGTGGTCGGACCGTCGTTCCCCCCAACGTCAGCGACGGATAGTTGGCCGCCTCGTCGGGGATCGTCCGGATTCCCAGACGTCTGGCGACGTCGACAACCTTGTCGCCGCCAACGACCTGCTGCAGTCGCACAAACGCACAGTTGTTCGACGATGCGGTCGCCTTGGAGAGCGTGACGTGTCCGCCACGACACTCAGATGGCCAGGTAGAGGCTTTGATCCCCCACTTCTTGTACAGCGCTCGTGGGGCGGGAGATGCCGAAATCGAGTCCTTGATCGAGTAGCCCTCCTCCAGCGCCGCCAGAAGTGTGAACGCCTTGAAGGACGAACCGGGGCTGCGCCCAACCACGGGAGTCGCCAACTCGACGAGGCCCCTGTCACCGATCTCCTTTTGACCGATGACCGCACGAACCGCTCCGGTCGATGGCTCCACGACTGCGACCACCGCAACCGTGTCCGGGTTGGCCTTCTTGAGCGGATTGGAGTCTGAGGCGATCTGGGCGAGGAACTGGGCCCGCGGCTCGTAGGTCGAGGTGATCGTCAGTCCGCCGTTGAAGATCAGGTTGCGACGCAGTTCCTTGCTGGGAGCCAACCACTCGGCGTCGAGTAGCTCGTCGCGCACCTTGCGCTCGTAGTACGACAGGTCCACCGAAGTGCTCGACGACGGCGTCGAGTGAACTTCCCTCGGGAGGGGCGACAGCTTGATCAATTCGGCTTCGGAATCGGTGATGAGACCCGTTTCCAGCATTCGCCCTACGACCACCTCGCGGCGGCGCTCGGCGACTTCGGGATAGCGGATGGGGTCATAACCGTTCGGGTTGCGGATGAGGGATGTCAGGACCGCTGACTGGCCCCAGTCGAGTTCGGACGCCGATACTCCGAAGTAGAGCCTGGCGGCGGCCTCCACTCCGTATGCACCCCGTCCCAGGTAGACGGTGTTGAGGTACTGGCCGAGGATCTGGTTCTTGCAGGTGCGTCGTTTGACCTTTTCGCACACCTGGTCCTCGAGCTGGATCGCGAGGCTCGCCTCTTTGACCTTTCGGGCAATGGTCTCCTCGTCGCCAACGATCGACAACTTCACCAACTGCTGGGTGATCGTCGACCCGCCCTGAGCGACGGAACCCTTGTCGCTGTTCGCCTGAAGTGCCCGCAGGATCGACTTGGCGCTTACTCCGTGGTGCTTGTAGAAGTCCGCGTCCTCGACTGCCAGAACGGTCGACCGCATCTCGTCGGAAATGTCGCTCAGCGGAACCACGATGCGGTTCTCGGCCCCCACGAGTTTGCCCATCGGTTGGCCGTGCATGTCCAACACTGTGCTGCCCTCGACGAGCTCCGGAAGGGCGATCTTCTTCGATGTGTTGAACTTCATCCCGTCGCCCATTGCGCCAATCTCGGGGATCAGCCTGGTCCCGAGGATCGCAAAGAGGATCGACCCGACGGCGAGAATTGCACAGAATCGGAGAATCAGTCTGGTAGGTCTCAACATGGCTGTAGTGCCGACACCACGCGAGAAGTAACTCGGGGCGGCCCGCGATCGTATGTTACTTGCGGCCTCCACAGATTTAGTCGGCACGGACTCCTCCGGGCAGGCTGTGCCGAGCAAGCCGCCCACGGGAGCCGCCAAGTGAGCAACAGAAAATTCGGCCGGGGACTCCGCCGTTCCCAGACGAAGGTCGCACTCGCCGGCGCCGGATACATCGCCGTGGTCCACTCGCTGGCTGCCCAGTCGGCCGGAATGAAGGTCACCGCTGTCGCATCCAAGGGAGGCACGTCCGCCCGTCACCTCGCAGGCCAACTCGACGCCCGCAAGGTGGCCGTCGATGCTCTACCCGCAGGCGCCGACGTGCTCATCGTCGCGACTCCGCCGGACAGCCACCTGGCGTTGGCGCTGGCCGGGCTCGCCGACGGCGCTACCGTGCTCGTCGAGAAGCCCTTCACATCGACCCTTGCCGAGGCCGACACCTTGATCGCCGCTCTCGACGCGATCCCCGACGCGACCACGGCTGGCTCCGAGCGACGCCTCATGTGCGCCGAGAACCTGCTCCACTCCCCCCTATGGGTCAAGGCGCTGGACCTGCTGCCCACCTTGGGGTCACTGGGACACCTTTCTCTTCAGACCGTTCAGCCGCCCCCGGACTGGGGGCACTTCGCCGAACCGTTGCGCAACGGAGGGGTGCTGTTCGATCTTGGTCCCCACCCCATTGCGCTGGCGTTGGGTCTGGCCGGCGCGAACCCGGTTGCGGTGAGCGCCGAACTGAGCTCCGCCCGACCCGACGGTGCCGACGACAGGGCCGAACTCAAGCTCCGGTTCGCGTCGGGACTGGTCGCCGACCTGGCGGTCAGCTGGACCGCACAGGACCCGTACTGGGGCGCCCAGGCAGCGAGCGATTCGGGTGTCCTACGCATCGAACTCGTGCCCGAGCCGTCCTTGGAGTTCAACGGCGAGCCTGTTCCGATACCGCTTCGACACCAGACGCCGGACCCCAGGATCGAGTCGATGGGATATGTGGACCAGCTGCTCGACCTGGTCTCTGACCAGGACCACGGGCGCGGCCAGAGCGCAGGCGCGGCGCGCGATGTCCTTGAGGTCATCTGTGCCGGTTACGCCTCGGCGGGCGTCGGCGGAACCGAGATTCCGCTGCCGTTCACCGGTGACCGCACGATCCTGCCGATCCGCCACTGGCGCAACTGACCTGACACCGCGCCCAGAACTGGTTGTCCTTCGGGGACCTATTGGTATCTGAACGACAGCCAGAACCGCTCGCACATAGCCAGAACCGCCCACCCAGTGGGAACGGGCGGCTCAAACCCAGTTTGTCGGCTCAGAAGTCGTCGTCCAGGGCGAAGTCGCCCGCAACACCGGTCTGGTAGGACGACACAGTGCGCTCGAAGAAGTTGGTCAGTTCCTGGACGTCCTGGAGCTCCATGAAGCCGAACGGGTTCTTTGATCCGTAGATCTTGTTGAGTCCCAGCATCGACAGTCTCTGGTCTGCCACGAACTGCAGGTACTCGCGCATGTCGTTCAGCGACATTCCGGGGATTCCCTGCGAAAGCAGGTCCTCGGCGAACGCGTACTCGCACTCCACGGCTTCGGAAATCATCGACTCGACGTTGCCCAGCAACTCCGCGTCGAAGAGTTCGGGCTCCTCGACGCGGACCTGCTCGATGACCGCGAACGCGAAGTTCATATGGCAGCTCTCATCGCGGAATACCCAGTTGGTTCCCGATGCCAGTCCGTTGAGCAGGCCCTTCGAGCGCAGGAAGTAGACGTAAGCGAACGCACCGAAGAAGAAGAGCCCCTCGATGCATGCGGCGAAGCAGATCAGGTTCAGGAGAAACTGCTTGCGATCGGCTCGGGTGCGGAGTTCGTCGAGGCTGTTGATCGAGTCGATCCACTTGAAGCAGAACTCGCCCTTGCGACGGATCGACGGAATGTTCTCGATCGCGCTGAACGCCTCTTCACGCGCGTCCATGTCGGGCAGGTAGGTGTCGAGCAACGTCAGGTAGAACTGGACGTGCAGCGCCTCTTCGTACAGCTGGCGGGACAGGTACATCCGCGCCTCGGGGGTGTTGATGTGCTTGTAGAGGTTGAGCACCAGGTTGTTGGAGACGATCGAGTCGCCGGTGGCGAAGAACGCCACCAGGCGGTTGATCATGTGCCGCTCTGCGGGAAGAAGTTTGCGCTGCAGGTCGATGATGTCGTCGGAGAAGTCGACCTCTTCGACGGTCCAGGTGTTGCGGATCGCGTCGCGGTACATGTCGTAGAACTGCGGGTACTTCATGGGCCGCAGCGTCAGCTTGAAACCCGGGTCCAAGATGTTGCCCGTCGGTTGCTCAATGACCGCGATGTCTGCGTCGGGAGCATCGATCGGATACTGGACTGCTTCTTCGGTGAGTGCCATGGGGGTCTTCCTTCGTGGGTGAGCCGTACCCGACTCACAGCTTCTGTTACTGGCCGTCGATGGCCGGGGCTTCTGTTACTGGCGGCCGTCGATGGACACCCGCTTCTTTGACTGAATTTTCCGAACAGGCAGTCGCCGCTGCCGGGTCCGGCTACTGGCAGGCTTCGCAGGACTCGGGGTTCTCGAGGGAGCAAGCCAGGGCCTACTCGTCGCTGTACTTCGCAGCTTCGGGAACCTCTTCCGGCGTTTCCGTCTGACCGGTGGCATCCACGGAATCCGCACGATGTGGCAGCGGAGTCGCCGGCACCCCACCGTTCGGTCCGGATGTTCCACCAGATCCACCGGCTCCACCGGTCGTCTTGTTGATCCGGGTCGCCGGGCGGGAACGCAGGTAGTAGGTGGTCTTGATGCCACGCTTCCATGCGTACATGTACATCGACGAGAGCTTCCCGATCGTGGGTGACTCCATGAACAGGTTCAGCGACTGGGACTGGTCGATGTAGGCACCACGGTCGGCTGCCATGTCGATGAGGGAGCGCATCGGGATCTCCCAGGTGGTCCGGAACAGCTCGCGGATGTCCTCGGGAATCTCCTCGATGTCCTGGACCGATCCCTCGGCCCGCTTGATGGCGCCCATGATCGGCTCGGTCCACAGCCCCAGGGCCTGCAGCTCGCGGACCAGGTAGGAGTTGATCTGGAGGAACTCGCCCGAGAGCGTCTCTCTCTTGAACAGGTTCGAAACCTGCGGCTCGATGCACTCGTAGCAGCCGGCGATCGAGGCGATCGTCGCGGTCGGCGCAATCGCGATCATCAGCGAGTTGCGGAGTCCGCTCTTGGCGATCTTCTTGCGGAGATCTGCCCACCTTGCCGGGTCGCTCGGGGTGACACCCCACAGATCGAACTGCAGGTCGCCCTTGGAGGCGCGGGTCTCGTCCCATCCGCCGTGGGTTCCGTGGGCCTGGGCCAGTTCGTTCGAAGCGGTGAGTGAGTTGAAGTAGATCTCTTCGGAGATCCGGGTCGACAGCGCGCGGGCGGCGTCTGAGTCGAAAGGCATCCGCAGCTTGAAGAAGACGTCCTGGAGACCCATGATCCCGAGTCCGACCGGGCGCCACTTGGCGTTGGAGTTGCCCGATTCGTCGGTCGGGTAGAAGTTGATGTCCACCACCCGGTCGAGGAACGGAACAGCCAGCTTGACGACATCCGCCAGGCGGTCGAAGTCGAAGGCGAGGTTGCCATCGGCGTCGGGCTGGACCATTGCACCGAGGTTCACCGAACCGAGGTTGCAGACAGCAGTTTCGGACTGGTTGGTGACTTCAAGAATCTCGGTGCACAGGTTGGACAGGTGGATGACATTCGGTGTGCCATCAGCCGAGTTGGCACCGGTCTGGTTGCTCTTGTTGTTAGAGGAGTCCTTGAAGGTCATCCATCCGTTGCCGGTCTCGGCGAGGGAGCGCATCATTCGGCTGTAAAGCTGTCGGGCCGAGATCTGTGACTCGTAGAGCCCTTCGCTCTCTGCCTGCATGTAGGCCTTGCGGAAGTCGTCGCCGTAGAGGTCAACCAGGT
>JBATWQ010000147.1:0-2709 GCA_049672765.1 Microthrixaceae bacterium
CCGGCGAGATGATGGAACTCACCCGCACCGCCGGCTTCGGCGACGAAGTGAAGCGGCGGATCATGCTCGGCACCTATGCGCTTTCGGCGGGTTACTACGACGCCTTCTACGGCACGGCACTGAAAGTACGCACCCTGATCCGACAGGACTTCGAACGTGTCTACGAGGACTTCGACGTCCTGTTGTCGCCGACCTCGCCGACGACGGCGTTTCCATTGGGTGACCGCACGGGCGATCCCATGTCCATGTACCTGAGCGACGTCTGCACGATCGCCACGAACCTGGCCGGTCACCCCGCGATGTCGGTCCCCTTCGGCACCGGCGACGACGGCATGCCGGTGGGTGTGCAGGTAATGGCTCCGGCACTCGGCGAAGTCGCCATGTTCCGGACAGCAGCCGTGATCGAATCGGCTGCAAACGATGGGAGCAACTCATGAGCACCCCAGAGGTGGCCACCACGGGCGTCGACCCGGAAGTCTGGGAAGTTGTCATCGGACTCGAGGTCCACACCGAACTGGCGACCAGCACCAAGCTGTTCTCGTCCGCTGCCAATGAGTTCGGCGGATCCCCGAATACCCACATCGATCCGTTGACGCTGGGGTTGCCGGGCTCGCTGCCCGTCCTCAACGAACACGCCGTCGAGTTGGCCATCCGGGTAGGGCTCGCCCTGAACTGTACGGTCCAGAGGTCGGTCTTCTCGCGGAAGAACTACTTCTATCCGGACCAGCCGAAGAACTATCAGATCTCCCAGTTCGACCTTCCGATCAACGGTGAGGGTTGGATGGAGTTGCCCACCGGAAAGATCGCCGGAATTGAGCGGGCACACCTCGAGGAGGACACCGGAAAGTCCACCCACGTCGGTGGAGGCGGTCGAATCCATGACGCCACCTACTCGCTCGTCGACTACAACCGAGCAGGTGTTCCATTGCTCGAGATCGTGGGTAAACCCGATCTCCGATCAGCGGAGGACGCCCGGGCCTACGTCTCGGAACTGCGAGCGATCCTCGTGGCGGTCGGTGCTTCGGATGGCAAGATGGAAGAGGGTTCTCTGAGGGTCGACTGCAACGTCTCGGTGCGCCGCCACGGCGAGCCAGAACTCGGTACCCGTTGCGAGATCAAGAACATCAACTCGCTCCGGAGCCTGGGGCGGGCAATCGAATATGAATCGGCCCGACAGGTCGATCTGATCACGGCAGGGGAGAGGGTCGAACAGCAGACCCGCCACTGGAACGAGTCCGAGGGACGAACCCTCAAGCTTCGCTCCAAGGAAGAGGCCGACGACTATCGCTACTTCCCCGAGCCCGACCTGGTCGCACTGGATCCCTCCCAGGAATGGATCGAACGGGTTCGCTCCGAGCTGCCGATGCTTCCCGCCGCCCGACGTCGACGCCTGGTCGAGCACTCAGGCGCGGAGCTGCCGCAGGCGGCGTTGATCGTCGAGCGTGGCCTGGACGAACTGTGCATCGCTGTAATCGATCTCGGCGCCGATCCGTCCAGGACGGTGACCCACGCGGAGCACAACCTTGCCGATCCACGGGCACTCGATCTCGAACCCGCCAAGCTGGCCAAGCTGATCGAACTCGATGTCGCCGGAGAGCTCAGCGCAACCCAGACCAAGACCGTTCTCGCCGAAATGATCGAGACCGGAAACGATCCGGTATCCATCGCCGACATCCACGGTTTCAAGGCCATGGACACCTCGGAACTGGACTCCCTGCTCGACCAGATCGTCGCCGAGAATCCGACGGAATGGGCGAGGTTCTGTGAAGGAGACGCAAAGATCACCGGCTTCTTCGTTGGCAAGGTCATGAAGGCCACCAAGGGTCAGGCCGACGGCAAGGTCGTCACTGCGGCTTTGAATTCGCGCCGGGGCTGAGTGAAGAGAATGTGGCGACGGGCGGGCAATGGACCGTGGGTCGCGGGTCGAACGATCGCTGTCGTCGTTGTCGCAGCGACGCTCGGGTTGGTCGGTGTCTCCTGTAGCGAAACCTCGCCGACCAGGGAGATAGCCCGTAACTCGTCGGAGTCGACCATCCCAGGGGTGCCTCCGACGGCACCGCCGACAACCAAGTATGACGGGCGAGGTCTGAGCCCCGACGCAATGGCTCTTATCGGGGAGCTCAACGACCTTCTCTCCGAGAGGGACATCTGCGAGGTGTTGACGGGCAATGCGCTCAAGCCATTCCTGTCCGGGGATTTCGACGCGACCAGCCTGGTGACCAGCCCCTCGGGAGTTTCGCAGTTGTTGGTTGCGGTCGACTCGCTGTTCACCCACCTGGTCGACATCGCTCCCGACGAGATCAAACCAGCGATGGACACGATCCGCTCGACCTGGAAGAGGGTCGCAGCAATCGACCCGGGCGCCACCGACCGTGAGGCCCGGACCGATGCCATCCTCGCCGAGCCGGAATCCAGGGCAGCAACCCAGATCCTGGGTGCGTGGCTTCCCCAGAACTGCGGGCCAGCCGCCAGCATCCTCTCCGGAATCCCGGGGCTTGCCCCGAAGTAGAGGCCCGGCGGTCCACCGGAGGTGAACTGGCTGTCGCTGGCGTATCCGTGGCCACATGGGTGACAGCCAGATGAAGGCCGGGTGGAGTAAACGGTGGCCTCAGGCGGATGTCACGTCAGGTAACTTCCTGATGTGGCAACGATCTGGCAGATAATCGAAAATCGCGCAGCCGAATCCCAGGACGAGACGATGCTCATCGC
>JBATWQ010000148.1:0-8822 GCA_049672765.1 Microthrixaceae bacterium
AGGGGTGCACCCGGCAGAAGGTTGAACGCTCCGAGGAACAGGTTGATTATCCCCAGCCAGGAGAGTCCCACGACGTAGACCGATGGAGCGCCGAGTGCCTCCATGCCGTAGGCGGCACCCCACGCGAGGCCTCCGATCACCAGACTGGTTCCGGGTCCGACCGCAGTTATACGGAATTCCGCCCCGGGAGTCTTGGGGTCGGAACTGAGCTGGGACACCCCGCCGAAGAGCCACAGGTGGATTCCCTCGACGGTGATTCCATTGCGGCGGGCGATCACCGAATGGGCAAGCTCATGGGCCAGCAACGAGAAAAGAAACAGGACCGAAACCACGAACGCGACCGACCAATAGGTCACCGAAACGTGTCCCGGAGACCCTGCGGGCAAGACGCCCTGTGCCAGGCTCCAGGTGAGCAACGCTGCAATTGCCAGCACGCCGAGGTTGGCCGATACCTCGATTCCGAATATACGTCCCAGCCGAATTCCGTTGGCAGTCATGGCTACCCCTTTGCCTACAAGGCTAGAGCTCACAACACCCGCCCGCCCGGAGCGGAGCCGATACGTGAGCCGTGCCTCAGGTTCGTACCCCTCCTTCTCTCAACAAGTGCTTGAGTGGCGCCGTTCTAATGGCATACATTAGAACTCGTTGCAGAAATTCTCAGAACAGGGGTTCACATGGAGTTCGGTCTTTTCCTGAATGGCTATCTACCCGGTCCGGCTGCCCACAACAGCGCGACCGAGCACGAGATGCTCATGCGTGAGATCAACTATTCGATCCATGCCGATGGCTACAACTGGAAGTACGTGTGGCTCGGTGAGCACCACGCGCTGACCGAGTACTCCCACATGTCCGCCCCCGAGGTCGTCTTCGGCTACATCGCGGCCCGCACCGAGCAGATCCACGTCGGTTCGGGAATCATGAACCTCTCCCGACCCGTCAACCACCCGATCCGCAACGCCGAACGCGTCGCGATGCTCGACCATGTGACCAACCGTCGCTACGAATGGGGCACCGGACGTGGCGCAGGCAGCCACGAAATGGCGACATTCGATCTGCTCACCTCCGACACGAAGGCCATGTGGGACGAAGCGGCCCCCGAGATCCTGCGGATGTGGGAGCAGCGGGACTACACCTTCGACGGCGAGTTCTTCAAGGTCGAAAAGCCCCACAACATCCTCCCCAAGCCCAACGGCATCGGACACCCGCCGCTTTGGGTCGGTTGCGGCAATCCCGGCACGTTCACCAAGGCCGGCAACCTGGGAATCGGTGCAATCGCGTTCAACTTCGAGCCGATCTACAACCTCAAGGGCCGCATCGACGCCTACAAGGAAGGCATCGAGGGATGCACCGAACCGCTCGGTCAGTTCATGAACAACAACGTCATGATGACCAACGCCGTGGTCTGCCTGGAAGATCGCGACCGGGCCCGTGAAATCGCGATGTCGTCGGGCCGTGGCTACCTCAACACGATGGTCAACATGTACCACGACACGATGCCACCCCAGAAGAACGCCGTGTACTGGCCGAACGCCCCGCATCGCATTCCCAGCGAAGAAGTCCTCGACCAGTTGATCGAGGCCGGATACCTGCTCTGCGGTAACCCCGAAGAGGTCAACGAGCAGATCAAGAAGTACCAGGACGTCGGCTGTGACCAGCTGGTCTTCGGTATTCCCACCGAAGGCTTCGAGCACGAAGAGGTCCTCGAAATGCTCGAGGTGTTCGGCAGCAAGGTAATCCCGAACTACGACGGCGACCCGGTTCACTCCACCACCCGGTTCCGCGAGACGGCCAAGCGCAAGTATCCCGACTTCGCCAACCCGCTGCCCGAGGGCCTCGACGTTTCGGTCATCCCGACCAGCGCCCTGCTGCCCCTGTCGAACTGACCTGTCGGACTGACCTGTCGAACTGACTGTCTGCCCTGACCGGCTGACTGTCCAAATGGATTGACCTGATTCCTCGTGGTGACCACCCGTGACCTGCTGCTGAACGAGGCGGAGCGACTCTTCGCCCGCAGCAGCATTGCCGCTGTCACCACGAGGGAGATCGTCGAGGCCGCCAAACAGCGCAACACGTCGTCGATCAGCTATCACTTCGGGTCCCGCGAGGGACTCCTGTTGGAGATCCTCGCCCGACGCGGCGGCCCGGTGGACGAAGAGCGCGGCAGGCTGCGCTCGAAGCTGGCCGACCCGCCCTCGGTGCGGGACCTGATCGCGTGTCTGGTGGTTCCGCAGTGCGAGTTGCTGGATGGCCCCGGCGGCAGGTCCTACATCCGCATCGTGGGTCAGCTCCGGGGTCGATTTGCGTCGTGGCGCATCGAGTCCGACCAGGCAACCACGGCCAACCTGGTGAGAATCCTCGACGAGATCGAGGAACGGCCGTCACTCGTTCGGGCTCTTCGCCGCGAACGCGTCGTTGCGATGATCATGTTGATGACGGCCGCATCGGCGGAACGGGCCCGCCAGATCGATGACGGGATTGAACTTGAGCTCTCACACGACGAATTCGTCGACAATCTGATCGACATGTGCGCAGCGCTGATAGCTGCCTGAGAGCGACTAGCGTCACCTCGTCAGGCCCAGCGGGTGGGCCTGCGCAAAGACGATTTGACCGAGGGATGGGACTCAGATGGGCAAGAACCAGCGCTCACAGATCGAAATGTCCGATGAAGAGATCAACGAATACCTGATCCGCAGCCGCTCGGCGACTATGGCGACCCTCGGACCCACGGGAACACCCCATCTGGTTGCCATGTGGTACGCCGTGGTCGACGGCCAGATCTGGTTCGAGACCAAATCAAGGTCCCAGAAGGCGGTCAACCTGCGACGCGACAATCGGATCACTGTGCTTGTTGAGGACGGCCACACCTACGACACGCTCCGTGGTGTGTCGATCGAGGGAACCGCCGAAATTGTCGAGGATCCGGAGGCTCTCTGGTCCGTCGGCGTAAGCATTTGGGAGCGCTACAACGGTCCCTACACCGAGGACCTCAAGCCGCTGGTCGAGTTCATGCTCCACAAGCGGGTCGCCGTCCGGGTCGATGTAACCCGCACCAGGTCATGGGACCACCGCAAGCTCGGAATGGACCCGATCGAACTCGGCGGCACCACCGCCGAGTTCCTCTGAGTCTGAGTTCTACTGACCCGAGTACCACTGGGGCGGTCGGGGTCAGCCGGGTTCAGGCGGTGAGGACCAGCTTGCCGAACGTGTCGCCCGAGGCGAGCCGTTCGAAGGACGCCCTGGCGTCTGAGAGAGGGCGCACATCGTCGATCGGGGGATGAACGTCACTCCGTTCGACCAGGTCCAACAGATCCAGCAGTTCCTCGCGGGTCCCCATGGTCGAGCCGACGACCGACAGTTGCAGGAAGAACACCCGGTTCAGATCTGCAGGCGGGTTCGGTCCACTGGTGGCGCCGCTGACGACGATCCGTCCACCGGGTCGGAGCGCCCGCAGCGAATGCTCCCAGGTGGCAGCACCGACGGTTTCGATGACCACGTCGACCTTCTCGGGGAGCCGTTGACCCGAAGCGAAGGCGGCGTCCGCCCCTAGTTCAACCGCCCGTGCGCCTTTGGACTCGTCGCGCGAGGTGCAGAACACGGTGTGGCCGAGCGCCTTGGCGAGCATGATCGCAGCGGTCGCCACTCCACCACCGGCGCCCTGGACCAGAACTGTGCTGGGTCCGGTCAACCCCGAACGTGTGACGAGCATCCGGTAGGCGGTCAGCCACGCGGTCGGCAGACACACCGCCTCTTCCCAACTGATGCCCTTGGGTTTGGGCACGACGTTGCGGGCCGGGACCAGCACCTGTTCGGACAGCGTCCCTTGGTGTAGCTCGGAAAGCAGCGTCCTGCGGGGGTCGAGAGTCTCGTCTCCTCCACCGGCGGCCGGGTCACCGACAACTGCGTGGATTAGCACCTCGGTACCGTCGTCCAATGTTCCGGCCCCGTCACAGCCGAGCGTCATCGGAAGTCGATCCGCTGCCAGGCCCACACCTTTGAGTGACCAGAGGTCGTGGTGGTTGAGTGCTGCTGAACGGAGCTTGACCCTCAGCCAACCGTCGGGCACGTCGGCCGGGGTGATGTCAGCGATTTCGGCCACATCGAGGCCCTCGAGGGGATTGTCATTGGATTGGGAAATGCAGCGTACGGCGAGCATCGGTTACCAGTATTCCTCGAAGTGGATGTTGCCCCGCTGCTTGCGGTGATCGAGCGTGAAGCCCCGCTTTGTCAGCAACTCGACCACTCCGGTCGTCTCGGGGAACTCGCTCACTCCGTCCTTCTCCTCGGGCAGACCGATCATCGACGGGTTGCCGCAGAGAAAGACGTGGGTGTGCTCAGGATCGAGTTCCAGACCGAACTGCTTGGCCAGCAGGTCGTCGGAGATGAGTGACTGGATATAGCGCTTGGGCACCTCGGGCTCACGGGTCGGCATGGGGTGGTAGCGATAGTTCGCGTAGCGCTGTTCCAAGTCGCGGTGCTTGTCGATGTAGCCGAGGTCTGCCCATTCGCGAACGGAGACCGCCGAGAGGATCGGACCGGTGTGTCCCTTGCGCAGCAGTTCGACCACCATCGCGTTGTGCGGCGCCTCACCGGTGCCCGTCGAGAAGAACAGGACTGTGTCCTTGGGATTTGTGACCGGCGCCAAGGTGTAGCGACCGGCGACCTTCGGGCCCAGGTAGATGCGGTCCCCTGGTCGTTTGAGGGCCAGGCGTGGGGTCAGGCCCGGCACGTTGTCCGGGGTTGGCGGGACCAGGACGATGTAGAACTCGAGCTCCTCAGCACCCTCTTCGCCCGACAGGTAGCCGTAGTCGTCGAACATGCGGCTCGAGATCGAGTAGGAGCGACGGACCAGCTTCTCCCAGTTCTCGTCGATCTTGGCGTCCTCGGCGTCGTCGATACGGTCCTCCCAGTAGCCGAGTCCGAGCGACGCGTACTGGCCGGGTAGGTGGTTGATCTCGCCGTGGTCGGGCTTCACACGAAGGACCCACAGGTCGGAGTGGGTGGGCTCGAAGTACGTGATCGTCGCGTTGTAGTGCTCGGCGCGAAGCTCATCGAGGGCACCGGTGAACCGACGTCGCCGCTTGGCGGCCGAGGGCAGTTCTTCGGGCTCAACACCTGGGAACGCGGAGGCGACGTCAAAGCCGATCCTCCAACCCGGAGCAGTCGGAACCGAGGATTGCGGCTCGGCATCTGATCCGATGAACCAGACTCGCCCAGACTTGAGGGCCTCGTCGCTCAGCCCGACGTCGACGGGCGTGAGGGCCGTGCGCTCCGAGGCGAACACCACGTGGTCGAACTGGAGGTCGGGGGTCCTTCTGTCCGAGAAGAACGCCATGGGGTAGCCATCAACCTCTGCAACCTGATCGGGAAGCGAGCGGTAGAGCAGGGTGGCGCGACGCTCGCGTTCAAGACGACGCAGCCAGTGGTCACCGGCGGGGGAGAGCAGGGTGGGGTCCATTCCACCAGCTGCCAGGACAACGCCTGCGCCCTCGGCTGCGAGCTTGGCTGCGATCTCGACCGCGTGGTCGGTGCTACCGACGACCAGTACGTCCTCGTCGATCGGATTCTCGGGGGTGGTGTCGACGAGGATCCGCTCTCCCAGGGTGGCGCCCATCGGCGGCGCCCAGTCTGGTGAGGGTGAACGCTCGGCGATGACCACCGCCCGGGCCCGGTAGGTGTGCTTGTCGGTGGTTACAACAAGATCGCTCGGCGGATCGTCCTGGGAGGCCGGGTCCCCGGCTTCGGCCGGCGCATATTCGACTGATCGGACGGTTTCGCCGTAGCCGACGTCCAGGTGATGTTCGCCGACAAGGTCAGGGAAAGCCACCGCCGAGCCGGACTCCAGGATCCGCACCCGTTTGAGCCCGGATCGCTGCGAGGAGATCGCCAGGGAGAGCCCTCCGGCGTTGCCTCCGTATATGACCAGGTCGTAACCGTTGCTGCTCATTCAATGCTCCACGGAATTGCGAACAGCAAGTATCGAACATGCGGGCCGGCCTCTGCCATCCCGGGCCGGCTGGCAGAGGTCGATTCACGTCTCGGGAGCGATTAGCGAAAGGGCCGGAAAGTACGTCCGGTACCGACCGACATCTCTGGTGAGCAGGTTGAGTGAGGCAACTGCTGCGTGGGCGCCGATGAAGAAGTCGGGCAGCGTCATCGACTGCGTGCCCTTGTTCCGTCGGTAGTCGAGGAAGACCTTGCCAGCGAGGAATGCCGCTGCCCATGGAATCGGCTCGCGCCGGTAGTCCTGCGGTGGGAGCGCATACTCAAGGGCTTCGACGGTCGTGAACCGGATCGACACTTCTGAGTACACGATCGGGTTGATGTAGAGAGGGCCGGCTTCGGCGGCGTCTGCCAGGGCGGCGGTGGACCAGTCCTCCCACACCGGGTCCTCGGTGAGAATGTCGAGTAGGACGTTGCTGTCGATGAGCGTGCCCTCGGCCATGTCAGGTGCCGCGAGTCAGGGCCATGATCTCGTCGGTCGTCATCGCGATGTCCCCGCGCCCCTTGAGGCGCTCGGCGAGCTGGCGCCCGCGGGTGGGTTGGCGATCGCTCTTGCGTACGACGAGCGTGTCCTTGCGGCGTTCGAACTCGACCTCCGTCCCGGCGCCAATGCCGAGGGCATCTCGGAGATCCTTGGGGATGGTTATCTGACCCTTCTCGGTGACCTTCATGTAGGAATCTTACCAGTCGAACTCCTACCGCGCATCCGCAAGAGCCATCGTGTCAAGAGAATGGCTGCATTACGGTTGCAGCGAATCCAACGGCGAGGTATCCGATGTTGTACGCAGTCATACCGCCCTACCGGTCCGGGGTTGTTGAGGACCCCGATTGGATGGCCGGATTCGCCCGCCACGCCGAGAAGGTCGGCATCGAGTCGATCGTCGTTGTCGAACACGGCGTCATCATCTCGGGCTACCAGAGCCGCTACCCATACTCGTCGTCGGGTCGCATGCCGTTGGTTGATCGATGCTCGGTTCCTGACCCGCTGGAACTGCTGAGCTTTCTGGCCGGAGTCACCGAGACACTCGTGCTGGCGACCGGAGCGCTGGTCATCCCAGAACATCATCCGGTGCTGCTGGCCAAACGCCTGGCGACCCTCGACCGGCTCTCCAAGGGTCGGGTCCGTATCTGCGGCGGTGTCGGATGGATGCGCGAAGAGCTCGAGGCCTGTGGTGTCGACTTCACCACCAGAGGGCGACGCATGGACGAGTGCATCGACGTCATGCGACTCCTGTGGGGCCCAGAACCCGACGGGGGACTTACACACGAGGGCGAGTTCTTCCGCTTCGACGCGGTGCACAGCAATCCCAAGCCGTTCCGTGCGACAGGCGTGCCCATCCACATCGCGGGCCACAGCAACGCGGCAGCGCGCCGGGCGGGAGCGCGGGGCGACGGCCTTCAGCCGTTGGGACTCGACGGACCTGAGCTCGATGCGTGCCTCGCCACCATGCGCCAGGCCGCTCTGGACGCCGGGCGTGACCCGTCGACCCTTGAACTCAGCCTCGGCGCGCCGATGGCCGGCTTCGGCCAGGACGATCTTGAGCGCTTGACCCGGCTCGGAGCCGACCGAATCGTGCTGTCGGCACCTCAAACAACTGACCTGGCTCAGATCTGTGACGAAATGTCGGAGTTCGCCGCGACGGTCGGTCTTAGCTGATCACCTCCAAGTTGACCGCTCCAAAGACGGGTCAGAATGTGGGGCCACCCCTTGCCGCCGTGATCGGCGGTGGGCCGGGCGGCTTGATGGCAGCCGAGGTCCTTGCCTCCAGTGGACTCAAGGTCGTCGTCTTCGAGCAGATGCCGTCGGTCGGTCGCAAACTGTTGGTTGCGGGAAGGGGAGGCTTGAACCTGACCCATTCGGAGCCGCTCGACCGTTTTCTGCAGCGCTACGACTGGACCGGCTCCGACATCGGTTCTGCCTCGGCTGGCCCTTCTCTGATTGATGCGATTGGGCGATTCCCGCCCTCGGATCTGCGCGACTGGAGCGCAGGACTTGGCCACGAGACGTTCGTCGGGTCCAGCGGACGGGTGTTTCCGAAGGGCCTGCGCGCGAACGGGCTTCTCGCCTCGTGGCTTGAGCGCCTGCAGGGCCTCGGGGTTGAGATCAGGACCCGCACCAAGTTCCTCGGCTGGGATGGCGATCGGCTCCGGTTCCATTCGGACGCGCCCGGCCGGGATGCGACCGGCGAGTACTTCTTCGTCCCTGACGTGACGGTCATGTCGCTCGGTGGAGCGAGCTGGCCAAAGGTGGGCTCCGACGGGTCCTGGCAGCAAACCCTCCGCGAGAAGGGCGTGAAAGTCACGGAGCTGAGCGCGTCGAACTGCGGATTCAAACTCCCGTGGTCCAAGGTCTTCCGGGACCGTTTCGAGGGATCTCCGGTGAAGAACATCGCAGTTACGGCCCGACCGGGGGAGTCCCGGCGGGATCTGGGCGAGATCACTTCACACGGCGAGTTCATGATCGTCAACAGCGGCATCGAGGGCGGTGTCGTCTACGCAGTCGGGTCAAGACTGCGCAGCCAACTCGCCGACGCCGGAACCGCCGAACTGCTGGTCGACCTTCGGCCGGATCTCGACCTGACCTCAATTGTCGAGCGACTGGAGAGGCGACGCCCCAAGGAGTCAACCTCCACGGCGCTGAAGCGTCTGGTCGGACTGGACGCAGTGAAGATCGGTCTGATCAACGAGGTCACCCGACAAGCAACACCCACACGGGGGAGCACGGTACAAGGGGATGGGCCACCACGCGAGGCCCACCAGCTCGCCGGGCTCATCAAGGCGCTTCCTCTGACCCTTACCGGCAGCGAAGGCCTGGATCGGGC
>JBATWQ010000149.1:0-10701 GCA_049672765.1 Microthrixaceae bacterium
AGGCCCAACCAGTGCGAATCCGCCCGGTCCGCCGTCGATCAGCCTCCACAGGGCGGACCCATCAACCATCGCCGGAAGGTCGAGCGGAATGCGGAAACCGACCCTGCGCCACGACCGCTCGATGAGCGAGCGGACGCTGAACACCCAGGTCAGAACCAGCAGCCCGGCAGCTGCGCCGGCCGCCAGTCGTGCCGCGCCGACTCCGGGTTCGGCTGTCAGCACGACGTTCGCCGCCGCCCCGGTGGCCAACAACGCCAACCAGACCAGCGGCCTGGTCGAAACAGCTCGGCGGGGCGGCCGGACCCGACGTGTCACAGCAGACACCGTCGCGGCCAAGGAACCGGGTAATCCGTAGAGTCCGGCGACCAAATCTGTGAGAGGTGACGGACTGACATCGGCGGCCAGGCGGGGCGCCCACCAACGCAGAACCACCGACAGCAGCACCAGTGAGCCAAGGAGACCGTGGCTGTGGCGCACGGGGGACCCGTCGGTGAGGAGCACGAGAACGGCGAGCCACCAGAGCACCGACCATCCCGACAATGCGCGGATCAGCAGTCCGGCTGCTACCGCGCGGGCGCGTCCCGATCCAGACCTGGTCCGTCCTTCCCCGACCCGTGCTGGACTAGTTCGCGCTGCCCTCGTCCGGGCAGCGTCGGAGAGGTCCGCGGCCCAGGCGCATTGACGCGCCGTGGTGTCTGGCCAGTAGCCGTCGGCGGCCACCGGGGCCGCTCGGCGGGTCAACACCGTGTCTACGATGACACCGGATGCGCCCTCACCAGTTCTTTCACGAAGCCAAGCGCCCATTGGCCGCCCGACCACAAGGGGATGTGAGCGTAGAAGCGCAGTGGACACCAGCGTCGCGTCCGGTTCCCAGCACCACAGGCCGGTAGCCGCCGCCCGCTTGCGCAGCCGGGAGTCGAGCGCCTCTCGTCTGATCGGACCGAATCGGTCACGGTTGAGCGGCTCAGATGTGCCCTGCACCCACGACGCGCCGTGGCCGAGCAAACCGACGACGTCCTGGCAGCCGGCGGCGGGCAATGCCCTCGCCGAAACGACGAGCACCGCGTCGCACCGGTCATAGAAGCTCGACATGGTGTCCGCCGAGTCGGGCCGGCCGGATTCCATGACCAGAACAGCTGGATCGAGGCCCATGGGTACCGCTCTGCCCGGCGGAACGACCAGCACAACCGGACCCGACGAGACGGAGATCGCCGAGGTCATCCTGGCGACCTGGTCGGGCACACGACCCAGGTTCATGAGCGTGCCGATCCGCTGGCTATCCGACGGTACTTCGTCGCTCGGATCGAGCTTCTTGTCGAGGGTTCCTTCCCCCGTCGGTCGCTCCGGTTGACTGGCGCTGGTCGGCATTAGTGCGATGGCAAATGGGCCGCCCAGGCCCCAGAGAAGCGCTCCGACGAGTGCAACCACCATGGGCCATCGCTGTGGAACGGCCAGCGACAGGATGAGCGCGACTGTTCCGATGGTCGATAGTCCGGCAGCGACCGCGCAGAGTCGCCCGACGCTGGCGCGCCGCAATGTGGTCATGGTCATTCCAGTCGGCGGATCGAGCGCCGTCATGAGGACGAGAGGCAAGCGAAATCCGGGCCGGCGAGGCCGAATAGCGTCAGTGGAGCCGCACCCAGCTCAGCGGTGACGGTGCGGGCCGATGTCGCCGTCTGTCTCGATGACGAGAACTCCACCAGAGTTCAGGCGGGCGACACTGCCTTGGTCGACGTAGAGAACACCCCGCTCGAGGATCAGGTTCCCATCGAGTGTTGTCCCAGTGATTCCGTCCGCCTCGCGCGGCGGAA
This sequence comes from Microthrixaceae bacterium, assembly GCA_049672765.1. Classification (GTDB taxonomy): domain Bacteria; phylum Actinomycetota; class Acidimicrobiia; order Acidimicrobiales; family Microtrichaceae; genus JAGQSZ01. The sequence continues at coordinate 1,812 of JBATWQ010000149.1, forward strand.
TTTCCTGGGCTTCTTCGGCGAGATTCGCCACGATCCGCAACGTCCCGCGCTGGACCACGACGACTCCGCCGTGGACTTCGCACGACTGTTGCGCCAGCGGGAGTGCTCCGGGTGCAAAGGCGGGGTGTGAACGACGAAGATCGATCAGCTGGCGGTACCACTCCGAAACGTCGGCGTGGGCACCTGATGACCGCTCCGCCCAGTACAGTTTGGCGCGGTCGGCGGTCGCGCGAGCCTCGGGATCGGCCACGGCCCGTTCGTCCCACCCGAACGCGGCGAACTCCGCGATCCTTCCCCGACGGACCGCCTCGCCGAGTTCACCGCCGTGGTCACTGAAGTACGGGAACGGCGACGAACTCGCCCAGTCCTCGCCCTGGAAAAGCAGACAGGTGAACGGCGACAGCAGCACCAGCGCGGCCGCGGCACACGTCCTGTCGACCCCGACAAGTTGGTGCAGCCTCTCCCCTGCAGCACGATTGCCGACCTGGTCGTGGTTCTGCAGCGACACGACAAAGGCCGACGACCCGGTTCCCTCAACGCTGCGCCCGACCCGACGCCGGCGGTGCGGCGAGTAGCGGCCCTGGTACACCACCGCCGAAGTGAGTGCAGTCGCAAGATCGTCGGGACGGTAGTCCTCGTAGTACCCCTGGGTCTCGCCGGTCAGGGCCACGTGGAGGCAATGGTGCAGGTCGTCGCTCCAGACGCCGTCCAGACCCGGCCCGCACGGGGGTGCCTGCATCAACCGGGGATCACTTCCCTCGCTCTCGGCGATCAGCAGGTATTCGTGGCCCGTACGACGTCCGAGTTCACGGACCCGCTCGGAGAGTTCCTCCAACAGGGGCACTTCAGAGGTGTCGAACAAGGCGTGGACGGCGTCGAGTCGCAGACCGTCCATCCCCACATCCCCCAGCCAGTACAACGCGTTGTCGATGATGAAGTCCCGCACGCCGTCAGAACCGGGTCCGTCCAGATTTACCGCGTCGCCCCACGGAGTCGAATAGCGATCGGTGAAATAGGGACCTGATACCGCCAGGTAGTTACCCGACGGGCCCAGGTGGTTGTACACGACGTCCAACACCACGGCCATGTAGCGTTCGTGGCACGCGTCCACGAACGCGGCCATGTCTGCGACGCTTCCGTAGCTCGGATGGGGCGCAAACAGGTCGACCCCGTCGTATCCCCAGCCGAACTCTCCATCGAACGCCCCGACGGGCATCACCTCGACGTGGGTCACCCCAAGGCCTGCCAGATGGTCGAGGTGTTCGATCGCTCCCCGGAACGTGCCAGCGGCGCTGAAGGTGCCGATATGGATCTCATAGATCACGGCCCGATCGAGCGCCGTGGGAACCCGGCCCGTCGCTTGACGGATCTGTTCGGGGACGGTCGACCAACCGTGGACGCCATCCGGTTGGGCCCGTGAGCGTGGATCTGGCACCTCGACGCCGTCCACGACGAAGCGATACCTGGCTCCCGGGTCGACCTGGACCGGCGAAGCCCACGTCTCACCGACGCGAACGCAGGGCTGTCGTGCCTCGGGAGTTTCGATCTCGACCGTTGTTGCGTCCGGTGCCCAGAGTCCGGGACGATTCGCGGCGCCGCCCGTCGCAGTCATGCTCGCTCCAGCACGGTGGCGCTCCAGCCTCCCAGCATCGCGGCCAGGGGCGCGTCCGACGATGTCGGCGAGTCGCCGCCCAACACGTTCACCCACCTCCCCGGTGGAAGCTGGACAGTCGTCGCCGGGTCAATGTCGCCCCGCGCCGGCCACCTGGTGACAATGCAGACCATCTCGTCGTTGCGAGTGAACGCGAATACCCGATCCGCGTCAGCACCCGAGACTTCGAGAGGGCTATAGGTCGCCGCGGCGGCGAACGCGTCCGGTCGACGGGTGCGCAGGGCGAGAACCGAACGGACCGCATGGAGCTTCGCCAGGTCTCCGGTTGGTTCGAGGGCCGTGCCGCTCGACTCAACGACGTTCGATAGCTCCTTCAGATCTGGCGCGGTCCGATTGTCGGGATCGACCAGTCGGAAGAACCAGGTCTCGGTCCCCCAGTACAGGTCCGGTACTCCGGGGGCGCACAGCTGCAACACCTTCTGAGCTATGGACGTTGATCGCCCGGCGTCCAAAATCGAGGAGACAAAGTCCGATACGAGTGCGTCGATCACAGGATCGGCGGGCAGGCCGTGGGCGAAGTTCGTCACCGACGCTTCGTATTCCTCATCGGGATGCAACCACGATGTGGTGAGCTTCGCCTCGCGCACAGCTTTAAGGGCAAACGTTGCCAGACGCTCCCCGGTCAGCGGATACGCGCCCACCATCGTCTGGGCGAGCAGCAGCCGGGTCCGCGGGTCGACTCGACCGTCCGGATCCAGACTGTCGCTCGCCCTGACCCACCCTTCGAGAAATGCCGCCCAACGCTCTGGGAGTTCGCTCAACACGTTCAGTCGGGCCCGGATGTCCTCGCCGCGTTTCGAGTCGTGGGTCGACAGCCCGGTCATCGTCGCCGGGTGATCCGCCTGGACCGCGGCGAGAAATTCGTGGAGATCAGCCGAGCCGATCCCACCACTCGATGGATCGGAGCCGACCTCGCAGCGAGAGATCAGACGGACATCCCGGTAGAAGGCGGTGTCCTCCTTGCCCTTGGCCATGGCCGGACCCGTCAGCTGCTGGAGGCGCGTCCTGACCTCGATCGCCAGGGGTGTCGTGGCGTCCATCTCTCCGGACAGGACCGAGCCAAGAAGTCCGATGACTTCAGCGTCGAACTCCGGATGTCCGGCCTCGATGCTCGACAGTGTCGCCCGGAGCAGGTGTACATCCTCGGGCCGCGCGGACTCGCCCTCGGCCACATAGGTTCTGTAGACCGGCATGGCGACGACGAATTCGCGCAACAGGTCTCGCAGGTCGTGGCGCGTCACGTCTCGGAAACGCCGCTTCGAGTCGCACAGACGAAGCAGACTGTCGGTGACCCGGTCGAGGTCTCCGGCGAGCATCTCGGTCAGGACCAGGCGCTTCATGTCGTGGACAAGTTCGTCGCCTGTTGGTCCTGGGCCTACGAATAGTTCGCTGAGTTGGCCCAGTCGTCGCATCCCCGAAGGGTCGACCAGCCAGCGGGCAACCATCTCGGCGAACTCGTATCCCGTGGTGCCGTCGACCGGCCAGTTCTGTGGCAGCGCCTCGCCGCTCTCCAGGATCTTCTCCACGACGATCCAATGGTTCGGAGCCAGGTCCCGTAGCCGTTCGAAGTAGTGGGCGGGGTCGGCCAGGCCGTCGGGGTGGTCCACCCGCAACCCGTCGACAATTCCTTCGTCGATCCAGTCGGCGATTGCCGTGTGTGTCGCGTCGAACACATGGGGCCATTCCATGCGGACCCCGATCAGTTCGCTGACATCGAAGAATCGGCGGTACCCCAGGTCACGTGCGGCACGCCAGTAGCCCAGGCGGTAGTGCTGCGACTCCAACACGGCGTGCACCGCTTCGATGTCGCTGCTAAGCGCATCCAGATGGTCATCCACCGCGCGGGCGAATTCAGCGCCTTCCAGGCGGAGTGCGAGCAGCGTGTCGAGAACCCGGAGTTCGGCCGATCTGGCAGTGATGTCGACGCTCTCGACGCGGCGGAGACTCGTCGCGATCAGCAGGAGGAGGTCGTCCGACATCGCGGACGCCAGCGGTTCGAGCAGCTCCCCCACCGACTCCGGCGATAGAGGGAACGGCCGATCATCCACCGTTGCGACGATGGCCGGACCGTCCCGGCGCAATCGGATGCGGCCGCTGTCCAACACGCGCCCGTAGTGGTCGCCCAGGACGGGAAGGAAGATTCGTCCGCGAAGGCGCTGCTCGGGCGGTCGGAGGTCGATGTCGAACACTGGAGCGTGCTCACTCAGTTCACCGTTGCGCAGGACGTCCCACCACCACGGATTCGCCGTGTGGTCGGCGGCCATATGGTTCGGAACGATGTCGATCAACAGTCCCATGCCCTGCTGTGACGCCGCAGCGGCTAGTCGGCGCAGCGCCTCATCTCCACCGAGAGAAGGGTCGACGCGACGGGGATCGACCACGTCGTAGCCATGACTCGACCCGGGCGTCGCCTCGAGTACCGGTGAGAGGTAGAGGTGCGACACACCCAGGGCGTGTGCGTGGTCGAGCCACCCTTGTTCGATGACGCCGTCGAGGGTCAAGCCGTCGCGCAATTGGATTCGGTAGGTCGACGACGGGGTGCGGCTGCCTGGGCCCGCCGTCATCGATCTGCCCGCAGCACCACTACCGAGCGTGACGCCACCGTCAGGCGATTCGACCGAACCGGGCGCCTGGAGGCCGATGTCGCCGAGGTCGCCGGCGTAACCGACGTGTCGATGACCCGCACGAACCGGGTAGCACCGGGCACCTCGGGCAACGTCCATCGCGTGGTCCCGTGGTGGGCGTTGAACAACAACAGGAAGGTGTCATCGTCGGTGCGCTCCCCGGTCGGACCGGGATCGTTGAGCGCCCGACCGTTGAGGAGGACGCCCAACGCCTTGGCGAATCCGGTTTCCCAGTCCTCGTCCTGCATTGGAGACCCGTCCGGGCGAAACCAGCCGATGTCGACCGATCCGGGGTCGTCATCCGACCCGGCGCTGCCGGTGAACCAACGCCGCCGCCGAAACACGGGGTGGTTCCGACGAAGTTCCGTCAGACCAATCGTGAACTGGAGCAGGTCTGCGTTGGTCTGCGCGAAGGTCCAGTCGATCCAGCTCAGCTCGTTGTCCTGGCAGTACGCGTTGTTGTTTCCCTGCTGGGTTCTGCCGAACTCGTCACCAGCCAGGAGCATCGGGACCCCTTGTGAAAGCAACAGCGTCGTCAGCAGGTTTCGGGTCTGTCGCGCTCGCAGTGCCAGGACGTCGGGGTCGTCGGTAGGTCCTTCGACCCCGCAGTTCCACGAACGATTGTGGCTCTCGCCGTCCCGGCCGTCCTCGAGGTTGGCCTCGTTGTGCTTGTCGTTGTAGCTGACCAGGTCGGCCATGGTGAATCCGTCGTGCGCGGTCACGAAGTTGACCGACGAGCCCGGGCTCGAGTCACCCGCATACAGGTCCGAACTACCGGTGAAACGTGCGGCGAATTCGGCGATTGTCGCCGGCTCACCCCGCCAGTAGTCGCGCACCGTGTCGCGGTAGCGGCCGTTCCACTCGGACCACATCGGAGGGAAGTTGCCGACCTGGTAGCCGCCCTCGCCGATGTCCCAGGGCTCGGCAATGAGCTTCACTGCGTTGACCACGGGGTCCTGTTGGATCAGGTCGAAGAACGGTCCCAGCCGGTCGACCTCGTGCAGACCCCGGGCGAGCGCGGAGGCCAGGTCGAAACGGAATCCGTCGACATGCATTTCGGTGACCCAGTACCGCAGGCTGTCCATCAGCAGCTGGAGGGCGTGGGGATGGCGCATGTCCAACGTATTTCCCGTCCCCGTGTAGTCGCGGTAGTACCGGGCGTCCTCCTCCAACCGGTAGTACGCGCCGTTGTCCAGGCCCCTCATGCACAAGGTGGGGCCCAGGTGGTTGCCCTCGGCCGTGTGGTTGTAGACGACGTCCAGGATCACCTCGATCCCGGCGTCGTGTAGACGGCGCACCATGTACTTGAACTCCGAAACTGGGTCGGGACCGGCTGCGTAGTCTCCATGCGGTGCGAAGAACCCGATGCTGTTGTAGCCCCAGTAATTGCGCAGGTTCTGTTCGACCAAATGCTGGTCGTGGACGAAGGCGTGAACGGGCTGAAGCTCGACCGCGGTGACCCCCAGTTTCACGAGGTGGTCGATCACCGGCGCGGCGGCGAGACCGGCGTAGGTACCGCGCTGCTTTGCGGGCAGGTCGGTGCGGAGGGCGGTGAAGCCCTTGACGTGCAACTCGTAGATGATCGATTCGTGCATCGGCGTGTCGGGAGGCCGGTCGTTGCCCCAGTCGAACCACGGGCTGGTCACGACAGAGCGTTGGACAAATGGCGCACTGTCCTCGGTCTGGGGGTCGTCCGGAGAGTCGAACTGATAGCCGAAGCACGCCGGTGACCACGAAATCTCGCCGTCGATCCGCCGAGCGTAGGGATCGAGCAGGAGCTTTGATTCGTTGTGCCACAAACCTTCGGCCGGCGCCCATCGTCCGGTGGTCCGGTAGCCGTACCTGGTCCCCGGGCCGACGTCGGGTAGATAGACGTGCCAGACGTGCGCGTCGACCTCAGTCAACGAAACCCGACGCTCTTGCTGGTCGTGTTCGAACAGACACAGGGTGACGGCGTCGGCGGTCGACGAGAAGACGGCGAAGTTGGTTCCCCGTCCGTCGTGGGTGGCGCCGAGGGGGCGAGGTTGTCCCGGCCAGGGTGGGGAGGGTTCGGTCATCGGCTACTCATACCCGTGAGACGGAGTTTCAGACATCGCACGATGTGGTGGGTCCAGCAAGGGATGACCGGCGCGCATCGGACGTTTATTCCGACTTTCGCCTGGGTAACACGGACCCACACCAAGGAGGGCGCTGTGACCACAATCGATTCAAGACCGGAAACGGAGCTCCTGTTGCAGGTCGACGTAGAGGTGCGAGGCAACTCGGAGCGGATCACATGGAGCGACGGACGGGTGCTGGGCGATGAGCGGCTGATAGCCCGCCTGGCCCAAACGGCGACCGACCTGTCGGACGCCGCAGGGTTTTTGATGGCCATCCGAAGCTGTTTCGGTGAGGCGGCCGACATCCGTACCAACGTCGACGATCATTGCCACGACGACGACTGCGGCCACTCGTAGCATCGGCACCCGTAGCTTCAGCACCGCATTGAGCCCGCGAAGTCCGCCCTGTGAAGTCCGCACTGGAGGATTCTTCGTCCCGACCTCACCACGATGGCGGGTTGGTGAGCGGCCCGATGTCCCAGGAGTTCGGGTGAAAGAGCGTCGGAGGGCGGAACCGTTCGACCCGGTCAGAGGACCAGCGGGCGGGCGGGGCGACACAAATGCGGCTGAGCGCCAACAACGGCAGGTCATAGTTGACCCGCCAACCGGCGAAATCCTTCCAAGCCTGCTCGCGGTCGGACTTGATCGGAACCCCGGCTTCGGCGAACTCGTCGAGAAGTTCCTCGAACTCGGCCCGGGATACCGAGATGGGATCGTTCGGGTTCGGATCCTTGGTTAGCGGCACATCGAAGGATTCGGCGATCGAGCGCAACGACAAGAACCCGGCACGGATCATCAAGGCCACTTCGGGGTCGGTGGGCAGGTCGATAGCTGCGTTCGAAAGAGCAGCGGCATCGAGTACGGCTCCAGCGGAGGTGACCCACGACGACCTTGGGTCCTGGGAGCGGAACAGTGGAAGCGCCAATTGCGAGGTGTGGCTCTCCTGAATCTCCACGAACCACTGTTGCCAGGCGGGCCAGGCCTCGCTCATGCGCTCGAGCGAGCCGATGCTGTGGTAGCGGCGGATCATCGTTCCCGACCAGGGCGGGGTTCCGGCGCGGGATTCGAGCTTGACGACCTCGGCCTCCCGACGGGAGAAGTGTCCATAGATCGTGGGCAGGTATGAGATCAGCATCGCCAGCAGGCCAAGGCCGATGATCGCCTCAACATAGGCAACCGACGAGGTCGGATCCGAGCGGGCGGCCACGAACCCGAGCGTGGTGATCGAACTGCCGCTCAGGAGCACGGCCTCGTGGAACGAGATCGATCCCACGGCCCAATAGATGGGAATGAAGCCGACGAAGACCAGGAACACCCAGACGACCGCCAACACGATCAACGTCGTCGGCGCATAGCGAGCCATGATCTCGTGGCGCTTCACCGCCGAGCTGCGCCGCCTCGTGAACATGACATAGACGGATCTGGTCAGCAGGAACACGACACGGGTCAACAGGACCTGTTCGTTGCGAGGCACAACAACGGTCCAGATGGCCGACCGCAACACCGCCTGGATGATTACGACACCCACCACAAACGCAACCACGTTGGCGACCGTCGACATTTCGTGGATCCTACGACTACTCGTGGGGTCGACCCGGTACTTGGGGCACGTTGAACTGGAGCCCTCCGGCAAAGACTGGAAGTTGAATATTCAAGCTTCTTCGTTATGGTGACCCGCATGGCGACCAACAATGTGAATTCAAGGTCTATTCGGCGCGGGCTCCCCGTGCTCGCTCTTGCTGCGGCACTCGGGCTGGCGGGCTGCGGTGGCGGGGGTGATGACGCATCATCTGATACGACGGCCAAGTCGGGTTCGGAAGGTTCAAGCCAAACCGAGCAGAACACTTCAAGCGAAGAGGACGAATCCGCTTCCGGGTCAAAGGAGTTTCCCAAGCCGGTCGTGGCGCTCCCGGCCGAGATCGAGGCACCCTCCGGATACAAGGCGCTGCCCGCTTCCTGCTCCCCCGGTGGTGACAACGATCCGAAGAGGACTTCAAGCGCCGACGCTGCGGGCGATGATGAGCAATCGCTCGAGCTCAAGTACGCAACGTGGATCACCTATGCGATACCGGAAGGTTGGGGAATCGGCGGCCGGAGCAGCGGGGGTAGCGGCGGTGTAACCGGCACCGATGTGGACCGGACGTTCATTGTGGATCCAGAGAACAGCTCCAAGGGTTCGGTCAACATTGCGGTCGATTGGGACGACCGAAACAACGATGGACAGATAACCGACTGGAACGGCGACGAGTGGAAGTCATTCGACTACGACTCGAAGGTCGGTGACGATGAGGCCAGGATCACCTTCGACAAGGTCGCAACCGTCGAAGTTGGAGATCAGTCGGCTGATCTGTTCTACATGGATCCGTCCCAGGCGCCTGAGCACGAATCGGCGACCCAGTACAGGGTTCGCCTCACCGCGTTCGAGCTTCCATCGAAGATCAGCATGTCTGGAGATAACGAACTGGCCCCGTATTCATTCGTGGTGACATTCAAGT
>JBATWQ010000150.1:0-31573 GCA_049672765.1 Microthrixaceae bacterium
TGGTAGCTGAGGCTGCCTCCTTCAACCAGCACGATCGTAAAGAGCACAATCGTGCCTATGGCTAGGTCAATCGTTCCGGCAAGCACTCCCGATAGCGGGATAAGTTCTTTCGGAAAATAGGCCTTCGAGATCAGGTGGATGCTGTCGGTAATCGACGTTGTATTGTTCAAACCGATCGAGATGAACCGCCAGGGGATCAGGCCGGCCGCAACGAATGACAGGTACGGAACGTTGCCCGAGTCCACCTGCAGAACCCCGTGGAAGAAGAAGGCGTAAACGATCATGAACGCAATGGGCTGGATCACAATCCAGGCGAGCTGCAAGGCGCTCTGTCGGTAGCGGGTAATGAGCTGCTGGCGAGTGAGCGACCACAGGAGCGGCCAGGATTTGTAGTTGACGAGAGGCCTGCGGCTTTTCCCGCCGCTCACTTCCACCAGGGCGATTGCCCGGGTGGATTGACCTGAATCCTGCATTCCGTCCGATCCGACCTGATCTGCCATCTCAGCATCTGACGGGAGATTGTCAACTGTCACTCCGGAATTCTAGCCCCTGCGGACCTGAATGCCGACAGTCGGACTGGCTGGACACCGCGTTGCGTGCCGAGCCAATGCCGTGGGCCCAACCCCTGGACCACCGAGCTGGCTGCCGCGTCTCGTTATGCCTTGTCGCCGGATTCTGGGTCAATTCTGGGATGGCCTAGTACCCTGTGTGGCACTGGCGATGCCCACGAGCTTGGGAGTTGGTATGGCGCAAGGCGAGGCGGGTTCGCCGACAGACACCGGTACTCGAGAATCAGCGGGACGTACCCTCAAGAGTCGGTCACTCGACGACGAGCTTCGTGTCGATGGCTACGTGGTGCTCGACCTGCTCGAGGCGCCAGAGATAGAGCAGTTGATTGAAGGATGGTCGACAATCCGGATGTCTTACACCCCAGCCTGGGACCCAACAGGAATGGCCGTCACGTTGCGTCACCCCGGGGTCGACCATCTGGCGCATGATCTGATCAGGCCGGTGCTGGAGCCCCGCATACAGGAACTGTGCTCTGAACGCACCGGGTTCATGTCGACGTATCTAGTGAAGAAGGCGCACTCCGGTCTACTTCCGCCGCACCTCGACTGGCGACTGGTGAACGAACCCGAGTCGCTGACGTATGGATGCTGGGTCGCCCTGAATGACATGACGCCCGAGACCGGAGCTCTCGGAGTAGTTCCCGGCTCGCATGTCATGATCGACTTCGACCGCACACCAATCGACCCCGGACACGACCGGGTGGAGGGCATCATCGATCGTGCCGGGCGATCCGAGACGCTCTTCCTCGATGCCGGCCAGGCGGTCATCTTCGACCACAGGCTCATTCACTTCAGCGATCCGAACAGATCCGACGAAGACCGGCTGGCAGTCAACTTTGGGCTTTCAACGGTGGAAGACGCCACCATCGCGCACGACCGACTTGTCAGCTACATGGAAGAGGGCATGAAGGGAATAACGGTGGCCTCGCAGCTCGCCAACTTCGACCCCAATTCGGCCTGAGCACAATCACCGTCTGAGTAGCGGGTCTGGCTGGCGCCAAGTCCCGAGCATCTACCGGTACAGCCAACACCGGGAGGGTCCGCCCGCCTTCGGGCCTAGACGGAGTCCTCGGCGCAGCGCTTCAGTAGCTCATCCCTATCAAAGCCGTCCGGCCGGAACTTGGACCTTCCTACGACCGGATAGTCGGGGCGGACGCCCGCCTTGAAGCTGCAGTAGAACTCGTCATCGATCGACATGATCTCCAACTCGTCCGAATCGAGGTCGGCAAGGTGCCAGTGCAACAACGGTGCCTCGACTGGAGCCATCACCAAGGCCACTGCGACCCGCACCTCATCGGTCGTGTTGGGTACAGATCCGTGCACCAGAGCGTGGTCGAAAATCACTGCCTGTCCTGCCCGAATATCGAGGGGAACCATCTCGTCCCATCTGACCTGGAAGCCGGGAGCTGTGTACCAGCTCGGAAAATCAGGGTCGCATCTGACTGCTTCGACCTTGCGGTGGCTTCGGGGTAGGACGACGAGGCCACCGTTCTTGTCGAGTGTGTCAACGAGCGGGCACCAGAGATTGATGCCCCGGTACTTCTGCTCGTCAACCACGTTCCAGTCCTGGTGAACCAGGAATCCGGTGTCCTCGCCAGGGAACTTGTGTATGGCGAAGGCGTTGACCGCCCGGTAGTTGTCCAGAGCTGGCGTGCTGTATCGGCTCAGAATCGGACCGACGGATTCTTGTACGGCCTGCCGGTAGGCAAAATTGTGTGCAACGTTTGACGCTTGAAAGCCGTGTTCGGGCAGGTCAAAACAAGCGTCGGCCAAGACGCGGAGTTCCTGAACCTGACTGTCGGTCAGGAGATCGATGACGACGTAGCCGAACTCATCGAGGTGGGCCTGCTGATCGGGATCGATCATCGTGTTGGCCAGGTTGCGTCGAAAACCTTGGGCCCGTTCAGTCATCATGTGACCGACGTCCTCTCAGAGGCTTGCCCGACCGGGCGCCTGAACAATTCGAGGTCAGACTCCGCCCAACGTCGGGATAGCGCCAGGATTTCCTCGTTGCTTCGTTTGGTGCCGTAGAACTGGCGACGAGCTATGGGCGGGACCGTCGGCTGGGTCCCAATTATCAGTTCTTTGAAGAATTCTCCTGAACCGTCATAGACATCCACGTCGGCCGTTTCCCTGTCAATCATGTGATAGTGCAGCAGGTCTGCTTCGACCGGCTTGAAAGCGGCCAGTAGGGCCGGACGGAGCTGGTCGGTGAAGTTTCCCCCAGATGCGTGAAGCACGGCGTGGTCCCAGACGACGACCTGGCCCGGATCGGTTTCCAACGCAACGAAGTCTGTGGTCTCTATAGTCTCAAGGTCGTCCTTGAACCAGGGCGGATCGCCCGGCATCACTCGCAAATTGTCGAGCGCCAGATGACTTCCGGGCAGAATCTGGAGCGCGCCATTTTCAAGACTTGTGGCTACCAGCGGGATCCAGATCGCGTAGCTTCGGAACCTGCTCTCGTCCACGAAACTCATGTCCTGGTGAGGACCAATTATCGACTTTGCACCGGGCCACTTGAAGGCAAGGGACGGAACGCAAAAGTCGTAGTCATCAAAAACTCGGTGGGCCATGGTTCCGATGAGGCCAGGGACCTCGTCGAAAAGACTTCGGCGGTAAGCCCAGTCGTTCGACAGCATCGAATAGTGCTGGCCGGCGCTCTCACCCCGGTACAGCGCAATGACACTTTCCCGCAGATCATTGAGTTCGTCTTCGGACATGGCGTCGATGACAACCGCACCGTCGCGACGCAGCTTCGCGTCCAGATCGCGATTGCGAAGAGCTCTCCGATCGGGCATTGCCGGACCGGGCTGAATGTTCAGAATCTGGCTCACTCTGGCCACCTCGCATGGACACAGGTAACGGGCGCAACGTAGCTCGGATCGGCTAACTCAACCAAGCTTGCAGAACCTTGAGCTTCATAGCGTATCGACATCTTTCGTTATTCACGTGGGTCAGAAGTCTGTTCCTCGCCGGCCCTGACCAGATTCATACCGGTCGGCGCAACTTGGCTGGGGAGGGGAGCGCGCCGGTCGAGCAGAGTCGGCGGAAAACCTCGGACGCCGCAAAGACCAGCCGCAAAGACCAGCCGCAAAGACCAGCCGCAAAGACCGGCCCCAAAGACCGGCCGCAAAGACCAACGGACGGGAGTTACCACCCAGTGACGTTTTGGAACCAAGTGGTACCCTGAACCCCGCTGCGGGTCTGGCTATGGCCGACACCGCCCGACCGGAGCACGGAGTCGAAGGTAGCTGGGACATGACGAGTACACGTGATAAGACCCACCACCGACCAGGGCTGATGGTCGTAGAGAGACGCCACTGGACTCTTCTCAATCTTGATGATGGCGAATGTCGCCCGGTCGAGTTCGACCAGCTCTCCGATATCTGGACCGCTCCGGAGCTTTGCCAAGAAGCCGACGGGTCCGTTGTCACGCCCGTCGAATCAGTGTCACTTCGGGATACCGATGCCGTGGACGCGTCACGGATCTACGTCGTGAACGAACCGACCGTTCTGCGCCTCGACAACGGTCGGGTGTTGTCGTGGTCCTACCAGGACGCCATTCACGTCGAACTGACGCCCTCCCACCTGCATGTACTGGAACTGCTCCGCAGCCCGGCGCGCCTTGGTGATCTCGATCAGGTCGGACCCGACGCGGCGCTGCTTCTGGGACAGCTTCTGGCGGTTTCCCTGGTGGTCGAAACCTACGAAGAGCCAGCGCCCGCGCCTGATGAAGAGACGGCCACCGCAGAACAGGCCTCTGAAGGAGCGGTCCGGACCCTGCAACCTGTTGATAGCCCCGAACCCGCTTCGGGCAACGATTCGGATCTGCCCGCTCAGGTCGAGCCGGCGTCCGAGAGGCCGCTGGGTGCAATTGTCCGGGCGGTGACCCAGAGCCGCCTCGGGATGAAGCTGTTTGGCTCCGCTCGGTCCGACGAACCGGCCGAACGGTCCGCGCCCGTGTCGGAGACCTCCTCTGGTAGCGGCCAAGCCGAAGCTGACCCCCGGGTCCCGGTCATCCCGCTGTATCGGTGGCCGATGATGGGCCAGAACAGCGGCGTGATGATGCAGGTAGAACCGTCACTCTCGACGGGAATGATCTTCGCGGCCGCCCGCCACTACGACGATGGCCGGCTGCTCGAGAAATATGACCTCCGGAAGTTGAGGCCCGACGCGTTCGAGGTCCTAGCTGAATGGGAGCAGGATCCAAAGCCTTCGATCTTCGCTTTTTCCGACTACCTGTGGAACACAGAGATTCACCTGGAACTCTCTGAACGTGTCAAGCAAACAAGCCCGAACAGCGTTTGCATCCACGGCGGACCCAATGTGCCCAAGTACGAAGAAGAGCTGAACGTCTTCTTCCGGGATAATCCTTCAGTGGACATGGTGGCCCACGGCGAGGGTGAGCTCACGTTCTGCGAGATCCTTGATGCCCTGGATGGCAATCTCGATGAGCACATGGAGGCTGATCTCAGTGGAATTGCCGGCATCTCCTTCAGGTCTCGAACCGGAGAAGGCGCCGATGACTACCAGATCATCACCACTGCCCCGCGGGCTAGAAGTACCGGGCTCGAGGAGTTTCCGTCTCCGTACCTCACGGGCGAGTTCGACGATCTGCTGAGCGCTCCCTGGCGATCAGCATCGTTCGAGACCAATCGTGGATGTCCCTACGGATGCACTTTCTGTGACTGGGGGTCTAATACCAACTCCCGAATCAGGAAGTTCGATCTTGATCGAATCAAGGCCGAGATGACCTGGGCGATCGAGAACGGCGCACCCGCTGATATCTATGTGGCCGACGCGAATGTCGGAATCTTCGCCCGGGACGTCGAGATTGCGGAACACATCGCTTTTCTCCGTCAGAGGTACGGCCTGCCGTTCTCGATGACGTTCTCGTTGGCCAAGAACACGGTCAAGTACTCAAAGGAGATAATCCGGATCATCGTCCAGGCAGGCATTCTGCCGATGACCGCCACCTCAGCCGTTCAGAGCGTCGACCCGGCCACCTTGCGGGCGGTTGAGCGACAGAACATCAAGGTTGAAAAGTACGAGGAACTCGAAGCCATATTTGCCGAGCAGGGCGTTCCGCTCATGACGGATATCCTCATGGGGTTGCCGGGCTCGACCTTTGAAAGCTTCAAGAACGACCTGCAGCATTGCCTGGAGCGAGAAGTAACACCTCGCACCATGGAAATCATCATGCTGCCCAACAGCCCGATGAATGCTCCGGACTATCGCGAGAAGTGGGAACTGGTCGTCGATGATAACGGCGTCCTAGTGGGGTCTTCGACCTATTCGAGCGAGGATTACAAGGCGATGGCGCAACTGAGGCTGCTCTATCGGGCATTGGACCATTTCGGAATTCTCCGTCACCTACTGCAATTCCTCGAGTGGGAGCACGGCATCAGAGGCATCGATGTCATGGATCGCATCAACCAGACCGTGAACAGCGATGCTGGACGGTATCCACTCCTTTCCTTCGTGGCTCGACAGTTCGACATTTATACGGCTCCTCCCGTCGGGTGGGATCCGTTCTTCGATGAGGTCAAGGACTTCCTCCTCGATGCCTATGGGATCGAAGCTGATAGCGCCCTTTGTGCGGTACTTGACCTGCAGAAGGCATTGATGCCGTTCCACGGCCGAGAGTTCCCCGACGTGGTCAAGCTCGATCATGACTACAGCGCCTACCGGCGCGACCGGATTGCGGTTAGGCGTGGACAGGCGACAGAGGCTCGTCCGCTGAAGGACTACCCGCCGATGACGATGGAACTTGGCGATCCAGGCCGGGTCTGCGACGAGTACATAGTCCGGAACGACTATGCCGAGCGGCGCTCCGCCTCGACGGGGAACCTTTTCTGGATCGGTTACGACTGGGAGCTCGACTCACCTTTCCCGCGTCACACCTCGACCAACATCGGACGCTTCGAGCGTCAGCCTGCCTGACAGGAACCCGGGACTTCGAGGGCGACATGGCCATCTTTCGACCCCAGCAAGCCGGGTGGCTACAAGTGAGGAAAGATGACAGCGGTAAATAGCCAACAGGATGTTGAATCGATCCGTGCGGACACCTTCGTTGACGGCTCCCTCGAAGGTTCCCTACGTGAGGTCGGCTACGTGGTCATAGACCTGCTGGAGCCCTCCCAGCTGGATGTCTTGACCGAGATAACCGAGCGGCTCTACATAGACGACAAGCATGGGTTCCATGCGTCGAACCTGAGCGCCCAGCACGGGTACCGCCATTCGGTCTACGAAGAGGTCGGACCAATCATCGACGCGGCCGCTCGAGCACTCTTTGTGGATCATCACCCCTTCACAGCGAGCCTGTTGATGAAGTGGCCTGACGAGGACAGCGCCTTCAACTCCCATCAGGACTGGACCATGGTCGACGAGACCAGATTTCGAACGGTCAACGTCTGGTGTCCGTTGGTGGATACCAGTTCCCACAACGGTGCGTTGCGGGTACTACCCGGCAGCCACAAGGTGCTCGACGCGATCCGATGTAGCCCTATGCCCCCGGCAGGGTGTGAGTCACCTGGTTGGCAGGTCGGCTGGGAGGAAATGGTGCCGGTGGAGGTGAAGGCAGGCCAGGCGCTCGTCTTCGATCACTCACTGTTGCATTCCTCCGGCCCGAACTTCTCGGACTCTGTTCGGCCGGCGGTTGCGGTCGCGTTCAAACCCAAGCAGGCATCGCTCTACCACTGGTTTCTACCCAACCCGTCCGAGCGGACACTTGAGGTTATGAGCGTCGATTCGGCGTTCTTCGCGGATGTGAACATTGGGTCCCGGCCGGACTACCCCGTGGATCACCTGGATGAGTTCGCGTGGAGCGACCTCACCAAGCAGGACCTGTTGGAACGCTGCGCGGTGGGCGACCGGCCCGACCGGACGCCCGATGCCCAGGCCACGATAGCGAGCTGCGAAATGGCACGCCCCTCGCTCAGGCAGCGCCTACGCAAGCTGATGGGCCGCTGATTTGCGTCCACTGATGAGGGACCCGGACCTGCAGCGTCAGGTCGAGGACCGCGGTTGGGTTGTCGTGGACCTGCTGACCGAGTCAGAGGTCCGGGCGATGGTTGACGGATATGACCGGCTCGACCACGAAATAACGGTAGATCGATCCTTTGCTGCTGGGTTCCATGCAACCATCATCGATGAGCGGCACGACTACAGGGTCCAGTGTCACGACCTGATCGCCGCGATCTTTGGGTCGGTAGCGGATCGTGTCTTCGACGACATGACCTTGGCGATGACCAACTTCGTACACAAGGAGCCCGGTGCCGCGGCCGTCCCCGACCATGTGGACTGGACGATGGTTGATGAACCGACGGTATCGTCGCTCAGCGTCTGGTCGCCGCTGTGCGACACCGACGTATCCACCGGGTGCATCGGTGTTCTCGATCGATCCCACCTGGCGGTGTCGTTCCTCAGGGCGTCGGTGAATCCTTCCTACATGGAGACTTCCGACTTCGGAGCAGGCCTCCCGGGTCGTGAACTGTTGCCGCTCAAGGCCGGCCAGGGTGTCGTCTTCGACCACCGTCTGGTGCATTTCTCGACGGCGCACCTGGGGGCTGAGCCGCGGGTTGCATTCACTTGCGAGATGGTCCCCAGCGAAGTGCCCCTCGTCCATTTCGAACGCATCGACACCGGTCGTTTTCGTCGGCACGTGGTCGAGCCTGGGTTCTTCACCCTGTATTCGGCCGGCCAGGACCCTCGCAGCGTTCCGGGACACGTTTCCTGCTCCGAGGTCGATGCCATCTCATTCGACCAGGTATGGCCGGCCCCTGATTCAGCGGACGTCGTTGCTGCTGATGTCGGGTCGCCCGACGTCGCTGACCATGACGTTGTTGGGCGGGTCGGGCTGGATGTCGCAGAGCCACGCACGGCGACAGGTCCAAAGCCTCGTCGCTCGATCGGCTCGATATTTCGACGCGTCCGGCGCTGACTTCAGTCTCGGAGTTCCGCCAATGCTGCTGTGCGGGCCGGCGGTTCACCGTTCGTCGCGCGGCATCTCTCGTGTCTCACCCACTGAGACATAACCGGCCTTGCCAGAGATGTCGTCCTCTGTGGGAAGCGCCGATTCTGACAACAGCGGAACGTCGGGCTTTGAGCGCTTGAAGAATCGCCCGAAAACCGGGACCTTCGAGGGCTGTAGGTAGCCGTAGTATTCGTAGAGCGAGCCGTAGGCGCCCTCTGCGTTCACTCCGTTGAGGATCGTTCCGATCAACGGGCTGTTGACCTGGCGGAGGCGTTCCATCGCCCGCTTGGCCTGACGCTTCGAGGTGCTGTTGCTCATTGCTATGAACAACGAGGAGTCGACGCAGCGCGAAAGCACCAAGGCATCGGTGACGGGCAGGACCGGGGGACAGTCGACAAAGACGATGGCGTGATCCTCGAGCAGGGATCGAATCAAAACCGACGTACGGTCCAGACTCAGCAACTCGGAAGGGTTGGGTGGTCGTGGGCCGGACGGCAACACCCTGATGTTCTGATGGACAGGCGACTGCTGTAGCGCCTGCTCAAGGCTTACGCTTCCGAGGAGCACGGAGGTGAGTCCGACAGACCCATCGACGCCGAAGAAGCTGTGCACCCGAGGCCGACGAAGGTCTGCGCCAACCACTGCCACTGGCATACCAGCCTCGGCGAACGCGACGGCCAGGTTGGACAGAGTCGAAGTCTTTCCCTCACCAGCGCTCGCGCTGGTGATCTGAACGACTCCCATGGGTCTGTTCAGAGCGAGGTATTGGAGCGTGGTCCGCAAGCCCCTGTACGCCTCGGCGGTGGCCGACATCGGCACTTCCTGGGTGCTGAGTCTGGGCTTGTCGCTGTTGCGCCAACCCTCGTCCACGGGAATCAGCCCGAGCGTCGGGAGGCCCTTTGCCGTTCGTTCAAGGTCGTTGGTGGTGCGAATTGAATCGTCGGCCTGCTCAAGTAGCAGCGCCAAACCGATGCCGATGAAGAGGCCGATGAGCGCTGCTTGGACGATGTCACGCGTGATGTTCGGCGAGATCGGAGCGCTGGGTACCGTGGCGGGGTTGAGGATCTGGACGCCACCAGTCGTCGTCAGTCGTTCGGACAGCTGCAGGATCTGCAGACGCTGCTGATAGTCGGAGAGCTGGTTCTGGAGTTCGTTGCGCCTGGACTGGACCTTCTTGTCGAGCTGCTCACGCTCGATCACCAGCTGCGGGTATGCGGGCGAACTGACTGGAGTGTCGACGATTTTCTGGTCGATAGCCGCAAGCGGGGCGTTGACCTTGTCTATCTGGGACTGGAAGTCGTCGACCTGCTGTTGCAGCACGGTCTTGGACTCACTCAGGTCGGCAAGGATCGCGTCGCGCCGAACGGTCTGGTAGGTCTCGGCGTAGACGTTTACCTTCTTCGCTGCCTGCTCGGGATCGCTGTCGGTCGCGCTGAGGATGATGATGTCGTCGTCTCCGCCGGAGGCCGCACTTATTCCCACGGGCGAGCCGAAAGCCTTGGTCACGGCAGTGCGGACCCTGAGGGAGTTGATGATCTTCAATTCGTTCTGGATCGCGCGGGTGGCGTCGCCGACGACCACACCCGGCTGGAAGATCGATTCCGATTGCTTCGGCTGCAACAACAGCTGGGTGGACGCGCTGTAGACAGGGGTCTTCGACAGGTCGAGGACGGCGACTATGGCTGCTGCCAGCAGGACCGTAGCTACGATTACGAACCAGCGTCGACGTAGAACTGTGAAGTATTCACTCACGTTCCTCTCAGACTGGTCATGCATAGGTTCCATGCTGAAGAAGCTCCCCGCGTCGCCGTCGGACCCGGACGAACGCCGTATAAGTATGCCGGTTATCGGCCAAAACAAAACCCCGACGGGGTAGATCTACTCAGCAGATCTACGGGGGGCTTCCTACAGACCGAGCACTTTCTGGTAAACGCGCTCGACCTGCTCGATCGCGGCGCTCTGCGAAAAGAGCTCCTCGGCCGCACGGCGTCCCCGCCGGCCCATCTCAGATCGCTCGTCCCGGGACATTTCGAGCAGCTCTCCCAGAGCATCTGCAACCTCATGGTGATCCCTAGGCGCTGGAATTAGGCCCACTCGAAGGTCGCGAACTGCGTCGGTGATCTGCCCCGTGTCGGTGGCGATGAAGGGCTTTGCGCTCGCCATGTACTCCAGCACCACAAGCGGTCCGGTCTCGTTCTTGGAGGACAGCACCGCGGCGTCGGCGCCCGCCAACAACTCCGGTGTGTCGTCACGGGCGCCGATGAATCGGACCAGGTGGTCGATGCCCAGGTGTTCGACCATTTCGACGCACTTGGCGTGATAGCCGACATCGGCCGTGGTGCTGCCCACCACGATCAATCTCAGTCGCTCCCGTTGGTCGGCGGTCAGGTCGGCCATGGCTCGCAGCAGTGTCGGATGGTCCTTCTGCGGCCGGAAGTTTGCGACCATCATGAGGACTAGGGCGTCGGTCGGTAAATCCAGTTCTGAACGCAGGTCATGAGCAACCACGTTTGTGAACCGGTCCAGATCCACCCCGCTGCGGATCAGGTTGACGCGGCTCGGATCAATTCGGGCCGTGTCTTTGGCCCAATCGCAGAGCCTTTGGTCCACTCCTATGTATGCATCAACCGCTGTGTTCAATGCGAGGCGCAGCCCGCGACCGGCGCCACGGTCGACGTGGAGCCATCCGAAATGGTCATGGAACACGTGTCGGGCCTTGATCAACCGGAGTTCACGGGCCAGAGCAACGAACTTCATGGTCCCTCGGCCATGGCTGTGGATCACGTCGACCTGTTCTCTATTTATGTACTTCGCAAACGTGAATAGCTTGGCAATATCCCAGGTGGCCGAGCGGCCCAGGATGTTCACGGGAATGTCCTCGTTGATTTGCGACCTGAGAGGGCCGCTTACCCGGGTCGAACAGAACAGGACCTCGTGCCGTGAGCGGTCGAGGCTGTTGGCAATGTCGACGGCGACCCGTTCGGCTCCGCCAACGTTCAACGAGTCGTTGACTATCAGAACCCGGGTTCTGCGAAGAGGAGTCATGTTGTGCTCGGATCCAACTCGAGATGTGGACTTCTCACGCTTCGAACGATGTCTGCAAGTACCGCACCCAGGCCCATCATGTCGTAGTCATACACGCCGAGCTTGGCCCCACGGGCGACCACCCCGAGTCGTTTTGTGAAGCTTGCTCCGCCCTGGACCCTGAACCTGTGGAGGTCACCGACTTGTCTGAGGGTCTCGGCACCCTCGAAGTCTCCCAGGTTCTCGGCCCGCTTGGCCGCAGTGTCCAGCTGTGCGGCCCGAACCAGGTGTCCACGGATTGCCTGGTGGGTGTGGCCCCTGAGTACGCCGATAGCGGCCCGGCTGAGCGCACGCAGAAGTTGTCCTTCGACCAGCACGCCGGTCTCTTGGCCGGGGTGGACACGGAACCCCATCAATGGCTCGGGTATTGCACGGACGGTTCCGACGGCTGCCGATACTAGAGAAAGCCAGCGGTCATGGCGCATGGTGGCAGAAGGGTCGGCGAGGATCTCAGGGAAGGGGAGCGCCGCTTCGACCGCCCGTCGTCGCACGGCCATGGTGCAACCCGTGGTCAGCGCACGTCGTGCCAGTAGTTCCTCGGGAACCACCGAATGGCGTCGCAGGATGTGACCCACGAGCCGCGTGTCCCACAGTTCGGACCCCTTGAGTCGACCGTCCTCGCCGATCAGGTCGGCGTTGGAGAAGACCATGGTGATGGTCGGATCCACCTGGAATTCACCCAGAAGTAAGCGCAGCTTTGCGGGATACCAGATGTCGTCCTGATCGGCGAGAGCGATGAGTTTGCCGCGACTCCTTGCCAAAGCCCTGGCAAAATTGGCGGTGGAACCGAGCCGTTGGTCATTGAGTTTCAGACGAACCTCGAATGGGGCCCGCTTGGCGAAGGCCGATACCTGCTCGACGGTGCTGTCCGTTGAGCAGTCATCTTGGACCACCACCTCGTCGGGCAGTTGCTCCTGGGAGGCGAGGGACTCCAGAAACTGTGTGACCCACCGGGCGCCGTTGTGGGTGCAGAGCGCAACCGAAACTTCAACCTCGGCTCGGGGTAGACGGGAGGGAGGCATGTCGTTCAGGTCGGAGGTCATCTTGGTGGTCGTCGGGGACCCGCTGGTACCGACAGGCACGTACCCTATCTGGGAACCGACGTTTTGATCCGCTGGGTCACCCCGAGGATGCCCAGCAGTGGCCCCGCCATGAAAGTCGTGGCCAGCGCCATGAAAACGAGGGCCGTGAAAATCGTCGGACTGACAACCCCGAGGTCGAGGCCCACGCTCAGGATCACCAATTCGGTGAGTCCTCTCGTGTTCATCAGAACGCCGATCGTCAGAGCGTCGTTCCACGACTCTCCGGTCATTCGGGCTGCAAACGCCGAGCCCCCGAGCTTCCCCACGACCGCGGCGACGGTTATCAGTGCGGTAATGGCCCAGAGATAGGGAGAGTTCAGGAGCCCGATACGGGTAGACAGTCCAACCACAGCGAAGAACACCGGAAGTAGGACCGCAGTTGTCGTGGTCTCAAGGTGATCCGCCAGGTTCTTTCTGGATGACGTTCCCGGCATGACCATTCCGGCCATGAACGCACCGAAGATCGCGTGGATTCCGATCATCTCGGTCAGCCACGCACACACCAGGGCGAAGGCGACTGCAGCGGGAACGCTCAACGGCTTACGTTTGGCCAGCACCCGTCTGACCCCGCCCAGCATGACCACTATGAACAGCCCGGCGAGCAACACGGTCAATGCGACATCGCCGATCCCGGAGGAATTGACGATCGCGATCACGCCCGCCAGAAGGCACCAGGCCGTAACGTCGTCAACGGCTGCACAGGTAAGTGCAAGCGCGCCGATCCGAGTCGAATCCAGGCCGGACTCCTGGAGGATCCGAGCCAGGACCGGGAACGCCGTGATGGACATGGCAGCGCCGATGAACAGCACGAATCCCAGGTGATCAGCCTGGGCGCCCAGGCGGGGGTAGATCCAGAGCGCAACCAGAACGCCAAGTGCGAAGGGAACAACGATCGACATGTGGCTGATGGCGACAGCCCGCCTTCCCTGGCCCCGTAGGTGTGACATGTCGACCTCAAGACCCACCAGGAACATGAAAAGAACCAGCCCGATCTGGGCGATGGTCGTCAGTCCGCCTACTACGGGTTCGGGAAAGAGATATTCGCCTGCATCCGGCCGTAGAAGCCCGAGAAGGCTCGGACCGAGGAGCACTCCAGCCAGAATCTCCCCGAGGACTCTCGGCTGTCCCAACTTGGCCATTCCCCATCCGACGACGCGGGTAGCGGCGATGACCACAGCCATCGCGACGAGTATTCGGGTGTTCGCGTCGATGGCGTTCAAGAGTGGATTACTGCCATGGGAAAAGTGTTGTCGGACCCTTGGTGCCGACCAGCACGTACCCTATCTGTGAACAGAAGCTTTGAGCGGCTGACAATGTGCCGATTGGATCGTGGTGAGCGAAGAAATTGAACTCCTGATATGGGGAAAGAAGCGTCTCGACTGGTCACTGGGTGCCACAACGTCACTTCCCAAATCATTGCCTGCGGCTGCTGAAACGCTGAACTCCGTGGTCGCCGGAACCTCTGCCGACTGGCTGTTGCTTTGGGATCCGGCGCTTGGTAATCCTGACCCCGAGGTGATTCGGAAGCTCGTCAAGGGCCACGTCGACGTCTGGCATGCAGGTCTGCGGTTCGGCCTCTCCGGCCAGCCGGAGGAACACGACTACATCCATCCGATCTGGCCGCTTGCGCTTGACGCCGACCCCAAGATCGAATCGTCCTCATGGCGGCTTTCACTCGGTGCCCTGCTGGTCAGGACCGACGTGCTCAGAACCCTGGGTGGGATCGACACGGCGTTCAAGGGGATGACAGGCGCCGGTCTGGAACTCGGTCGACGAATGATCGACCGCGGCGCAATCATCAGGCACACACCTGACCTCGTCGGAGCCAGGGCGCTCCTGAGTGATCCGTTGCTCGAACACGATCGTTTCGTGTTCCTGCGTCGGATCTTCGCCCGCAAGTGGGTTCGTTACGCAGGGCTCAGGCGGGCACTAGCCCGACGCCGACCGCTGAAGGTCCGCTCGGCGCTGCGCTCATCGGCGGAGGCAGTTGGTCGCCACGAACGACCGGGAGAGCCTGGCAAGGTCATGACCCGGCCAGCCGTCGACGTTGGACCGGACCCGTCTATAACAGTGGTCTTGCCCACGCTCGGGCGGTACGAGTTGCTCCGGCCCGTTCTCGAGCAGCTCCGCAAGCAGACGATCCGGGCCCAGCAGGTGGTGGTGGTCGACCAGAATGACCCGGACAAGCGTGATCACGCGCTGTACCAAGAGTTCTCGGACCTGTCGCTTGAGGTGATTTTCCAGGAGCAACGTGGCCAATGGCTCTCACGAAACGCTGCGATCAGAGCTGCGACCGGAGAGTGGCTGGCGTTCATTGACGATGATTCCGAAGTCGGTCCCGACTTCTTGGAACAGCACTACGAAGGGCTGATGCGCTACGACGCAGACCTGTCCACCGGCGCCTCACTGGCCGTCATCGGTGCACCAGTCCCGGAGAACTACGCCTTCTTCCGGATTGCCGACCAGTGGGACTCGGGCAATGGCATGTGCCATCGATGCCTATTCGAGAAGTTCGGCCTGTTCGACCAGCAGTTCGACCGTCAACGTCGCGGCGACGCAGAGTTTGGCCTGAGGGTTCAGCTAGGCGGCGGGCTCGTGATCCACAATCCTCACGCCATTCGCATCCACCTGAAAGCCGCCGAAGGTGGCCTCCGTACCTTCGGATCACTCGACGGGTTCCGCCACAGGGACCGTTCGGCTCCGCTGCCGTTGCCCTCGATGGTGTATTACACAAAGCGTTACCACTCGAAGCGACAGGTCCGTGAGGACCTGTTGATCGGCATCGCCCAGTCGATCGTGCCCTACGAGCTGAAGCGTCGCGCTTCTCCGAAGCAGTGGCTGGGCTTCGTGGCTGCCGAGTTGGTTCACGTTCCTTCGACGGTTCGCAGGGTCCGGGCATCGCTGCGGATAGCCGATGCCATGGTGGAGGACGGACCGCGGATCCCTACACTGTGAACGGCTCTGAAACGGCCGGGGTGCGGGTGTGCGACCGAAAGCCGCCTGTACGTAGAGACGGGTTCGTCACGAAAGCGGGGGTTCCGTGCGCTTAGCGATAATCGGCGACACACAGCATTATCGCGACAGCGACGGGCAGCTCTGTGCCCTCGAACCGGTGGTCAATCAGCTTGATCGCTGGGCCGAATTGTTCGATGAGATGGTGCTGTGCGCCCCGCTCGATCCGGGTCCACCCCCAGCTGGGTTTGCTCCCTACAGCGCAAAGAACATCCGTATCGAGCCACTGCGTCGGGCAGGCGGCAACACCCGTCTGGCCAAGCTCGGACTTCTTGGTCACATCGTGCCTTGGGCATGGAAAACCCGCCGGGTTGCACGATCTGTCGATGCCATCCACCTTCGTTGTCCGTGCAACATCGGTCTCGTGGCGATCTTTTCGACGTGGCGTGCCGGTTGCCTGCGTTACGCGATGTACGCGGGTGTCTGGCATGCCTACGACGGCGAACCCCGATTCTTCGGTATGCAACGAAGACTACTGGCCACCCGCTTCTTCGGCGGCCCGGTCAGCGTCTATTCGGACCGAGATCCGTCGCGACCGCACCTCGAGCCGTTCTTCAGCCCCTCGTACTCCAGCGCCGACATGGAACGCGGCACGGCCGCCTATGACCAGAAGCTTGCGCGCATTGCCGACCCGGCGAACAAGGGTCCGTGGCGGCTCGTCACCGTTGGGCGCCTGACCGAGAACAAGAACCAGCAGACCGTCATCCGCTCGATCAAGGGGATCGTCGACGCCGGTGTCGATGTCACTCTCGATGTCTACGGGGACGGGCCATGCCGTAGTGACCTTGAGAAGCTCGCCGCGGACCTGGGTGTCGCTGAGAGGATCAAGTTCCATGGCTCGGTGGACCATGGAGTCGTCATGGAGGGCTTTGCGGCGGGTGACCTGAACCTGCTCTCGACCCGTCAGGAGGGGTTCGGCAAAGTGCTCCTCGAAAGTATGGTCTTCGGAACCGTCGCGATATTCGGTGAGAGTCCGGTCGCCGGCGAGATCTCAGGTGGAGGAAGTCGCGGGCTGGTATTTCAGCCCGACGACCATGCCCGACTTTCACAACTGGTGGTCGGATTGATTGGCGATCGAGATCGCTGGTCCGCAATGTCCACCGCGGCCCGGGACTATGCAGGGACCATGACCCTGGAGGCATTCCAGGATCGGGTGGTCGAGATGTTGGAGCGTCAGTGGAAGGTCAAACTTCCGAGCCCCGAGCACCGTCGGAGTGGACAATGAGCGATGCAGGGTCGGAACCATTCTCGGTGACCCTGGTGACCCAGTACTTCCCGCCCGAGAGTGGCGCGGCCCAGGTTCGACTCGGGGCAATCGTCGCGGACATGGCGGCTCGGGGACATCACGTCGACGTCGTCACCTCGGTACCCAACTATCCTCTCGGGCGGATCTTTCCCGGATGGTCACATCGTCCGCTTCAGGTCGAGCTCGCCGGTCAGGTCAAAATTCACAGGGTGTGGGTCTGGGCCGCCATGGGTAGCGGACCTGGACGCATGCTCAACTACCTGTCGTTCGGCGTGATGTCGATTCTTGGAATCGCATCGACACCCAGGTCCGACTGGGTTCTGGTCGAATACCCAACCCTTATCGGAGCGCTGCCAGCTGTAGTTATCGGGCGCTTGCGTCGTCAACGAGTCGCGTTGATCGTCGCAGATCTGTGGGTCGATTCGATAGCCGAGATCGGCACGATCAAGGAGGGCGCCATTGTAAGGGCGCTGCGAAAAGTTGAACGCTGGATGTTCCGGCGCGCAGATGTGGTGACTGCGGTGACCGGCGGTGTCCGCGACGCCCTTGTCCGCAAGGGTGTCGACGCCGACCGCCTGGCCTGGCTGCCGAACGGAGCCGATATAGAGATGTTCGCCCCGGGCACCGAAGACCCCAATCTGAGGGGCGAGCTGGGCATTGGCGACGATGAGCACATCGTGCTGTACGCCGGCACGCACGGATATGTCCATGGACTTGAGGTGGTCCTCGATGCCGCCGAGTTGTTGAACGACGTGCCGGTCCGTTTCGTGCTGGTCGGCGCGGGTTCCGAGAAGGATTCACTGCAGGCAGATGCGGCCCGACGAGGTTTGGTAAATGTCATCTTCCACGAACCGGTTCAGCCTGAGCAGGTCGCGAAGATGCTCCGCAGCGCAACGGCTGGGCTCGCAACAGTCCGTCGCGGTGATGTCTACAAGTCTATCCGTTCGGCCAAGATGCTCCCCTCGATGTCGAGCGGCTGCCCGGTCATCTACAGCGGTGATGACGAGGGGTCGCGCCTGATCTCCGAAGCGGGCGCCGGACTGGTGACCGATCCGGGGGACGGGAAGCAACTCGCCGACGCGGTCCGACGCTTGATCGACGACCCGCAGTTGCGCCGGGAGCTTGGCGACGCCGGTCGCCGCTGGATACTCGAGAAGGGCAGCTGGCACAAGCTCGTCGGTGACTGGCTGGGCGAGTTGAACGGCGCCGCAAACCGCTCGTCAAAGGCGACGGCAGGCCACACATGAGTCTTACCGAGATCTACCAGCGTTCACCGCTTGTTGTGCAGGAGGCCTTCGCCACCGGCTACGGGCTCAGGGAGTTGACCCGGCGCCACGGACCGGGGTTTCGTCGCAAGGTTGCCGAGTTCGACGCGCGGCAGTGGTGGAGCAGATCCGAACTCGAAAGGGATCAGGCGTCGCGGCTGCGCTCGATGGTCGTGTGGTCGGTGGCCAGGGTTCCCTACTACAGCGACCTGTTCGCCGAGCTGGGTATCGATCCGATGGACATCCAGGCCCCCGCTGACCTGGCGGCACTTCCTCTGCTCGACAAGGAAACCGTTCGGGCCAACCCCGAGCGGTTCCTTCCGGTGCCGCCCAACGGACGCACCGTCGCCCAGACCACCGGTGGCACAACCGGAACGCCGCTGCGCTACTGGGCGAGTGTCGAAGCCGTACGTACCAACTATGCGACCTACGAGTCGCGGACGCGCTCATGGGCGGGAGTGAAACTCGGGCAACGGATGGCCTCGTTCCACGGGCAGCCGATCGTGCCCGATGCCCAGACGGGCGGGCCGTACTGGCGACACAATCCGGCGTTCAACCAGCAGTACTTCTCGGTATACCACCTCAACGACTCGACCATGCCCGAGTACCTGGACCAACTCCGAAAGTTCGATCCCAAGGTGATCGCCGGCTACACCTCTGCTGTACACCGGGTGGCTCTGGGAATCATCGAGGCCGACGCCGTCGGGACCATCCGGCCGTCCGCGATTCTGGTCAGCTCAGAGATGTTGACCCCCGCCGCCCGCGCAGACATGGAACTGGCTTTTGGTTCTCGGGTGACCAACTCCTACAGCTTGGGTGAACTGGTCGCATACGTGTCGGAGTGCCCCGAGGGCGAGCTGCACGTGAGCACCGAGTACGGGGTCATCGAACTGCTGGAAACAGAAGCCGGAAGCGAGATCGTGGCGACCGGGCTGATCAACAGGGCAATGCCGTTGCTCAGGTACCGCACCGGTGACCTGGCTGTTGCCTACGACCACGACGATCATTCAAGTTGTGGAAGGAATCTTCCTCGCCTCAAGGAAATAGTAGGTCGGGTGGATGACGTCGTCCGGACGCCCGAAGGGGCGGTGGTGGGTCCTGCTCCAATGAGTCTGGCCTTTCAGCGGGTACCCCACCTTCGTCGGGCCCAGGCGCATCAAAGTTCTCCGGACCGGGTCCAGATTCTTCTTGAGCCCGCCGAAGGATTCAGCGACGAGGACGAGGATTTCCTGCGCAACGAACTTCGACGCCGACTCGGCCCGGCAATCGTCATAGACCTTGAGCGGATCGACTCGATCGGTCGGACATCGGGAGGCAAGGAAAGGTTGGTCATTTCAACGATCGGCTCCGCGAACGCTGACGGGTCGGGGTCGGGGTCGGGGTCCGGATCCGGGTCGGGGTCCGGATCGTGACCGCAGCCAAGCACTACACACGACCGCCGGTGCTCGGATTCATCGGCATCCACGCCGGCAACCGTAAGTCGCAGCCGATATCTCAGAACGAGACGGTCGCGAATCTGTTCTCCCAATCCGGTTACTCGGTGAGGCGCGCATCGGCTTTCAAGGGGAAGGTCCCCAGGACGCTCCACCAGATCATCTCGCTGCTCTGGTGGAGAGATGTAGACGTAGTGGTCGTAGCTGTTTTCTCCGGGCTGTCATTCCGGATGGCCGAGTACTCATCGATGCTGGCGAAGCTGACCGGCAAACGGGTCGTGTTGTTCCTGCACGGAGGCAACCTGGCGGTCTTCGGGGCTACCCGTCGCAAGCGCGTCGAAAGGGTGCTCGACCGCGCGGATGTGGTCATGGCCCCGTCGGATTTTCTGGCAGACACCTTCCGGTCGTGGGGCCATGACGTCCACGTCGTCCCAAACGTGCTCGACATTGAGAAGTATGAGTACGAGCCCCGGTCGTCTGCACGGCCCAACTTCCTTTGGATGAGAACCTTCCACGAGCACTACGACCCGCTCATGGCGGTGAGAGTCTTTGCGAAGGTGGCCGAAGCCCACCCGGAAGCAAGGATGACCATGGGTGGCGCTGACCACGGTCTGCTCGAAGCCACCAAACAGGAGGCCGCCAAACTCGGGGTGGCGGACCGTATCGCCTTTCCGGGCTACGTTCGCAACGAGTTGAAGCGAACGGCGTTCGCCGACAACGACATTTATCTGAACACAAACATCCTCGACAACATGCCGGTGAGCCTTCTAGAGGCAGCAGCGTGCGGCTTGGTGCCGGTGGCGACCGCTGTGGGTGGCATTCCTGCGATCGTCGAAGATGGCACCAATGGACTTCTCGTGGAGTCGGGTGACGTCGACGCGATGGCGTCGAAGATCTTGGGACTCATCGCAGATCCGGCGCATTTCGCCAAGCTCTCGTCCGGGGCCCGAGGGCTGGCTGAACGGTCGGGCTGGCCGAGCGTCTACCGCCGTTGGGTGGCAGAGCTTTCCCTGGTGCTGCCCCATCTGGTACTCAGATAGGGCCCATGGGAAGAGCAACGAGCGTGGTCCGAGAAGTCACAGAGTCCGATCTGCCAACCGTTGCCAGGTTGCACGTACAAGCATTCCCGGACAGCGTGCTCGGCAAGTTGGGTGCCGAAGCCGTCCGACGTAACTATCTCTGGCAATTGACCGGTCCACATGATCTGACCGCACTTGTGGCGACGCACGACGATGTCGTTCTGGGGTTTCTTTTCGGCGGGCTGTTCCGCGGTTCGACCATAGGGTTCGTCAAGAAGGAAAAGTGGTTTCTCGCTCGAAGGGTCCTGACCCGACCGGCAATCCTGTTCCGCTCGGTGGGGAGAAATCGGCTTGGCCTGGCGGCGAAGCTTTTGACGCGCAGGTCCCAGCCTTCCCAGTCCGAAGAACCGGCGTCGGTACCGCCCCGGTCCTTCGGAGTCCTGGCAATCGCCGTCGATCCCGCCGCCCAGGGGAAGGGAATCGGCGTTGCACTCATGAAGGAGGCGAGGGTCCGTGCGGTGGCCCAGGGTTACGCCGCGATGCACCTGACTGTTCACCCCGAGAACACTTCGGCCCTCGGTTTCTACCGGTCCCTGGGCTGGAGCGAAATGAACGAGCCCGATGGCAGTTGGGTCGGGCGCATGAAGATCGCACTTGACTGAAGCCGAAATCGGTTGAGCGACACTGCCCGAGTTGCCCGCACGGCGCGCCGACTACTGCTTCTCATCGCAACAATGGCGGTGGTCGGTGTACTGAGCTATGTGGCCTTCGTGCTCACCCCACGGGGGCAACGGTTCGACTTCATGGCCTTCGAGGGCAGGAAGGCAACCGACCTGGGAGTCCGTCGGGCTCTCACGTCCCTGATGCGCACGATTACTGCCACTGGAGTGTTCGCAGGTTGCCTATCTCTACTCGTAGCGGCCGCGCGTCGTGGCCGGTGGTGGATGGGCGCAGTCGCAGGAATGACCGTCGGTGCGGCGGTGGCTCTGGCCGAGCTCCTGAAGTTCGTCCTAACTCGCCCGCACCTGATCCGATTCGTGGAGGCACCTTCCGAGAACACCTTCCCGAGTGGACACTCCACCGGTGTAATGGCACTGGTTCTGGTATGGATCTGGGTAGCGCCACGCTGTGGTCGCAACCCGCGTGTGATGCCGTGCCTCGTCGGGCTGGTCGCATGGGTGACCGCCATGGTCGGCTCGGGCTGGCACCGCCCGAGTGACGTCCTCGGAGGTCTTGCGCTGGCGACGGTCGTGGCGGCGGCGACGTGTCTGGGCTTCGAACTGCTCGGCTCGACCCCGGGCCCCGACCATCCACCTCAGGGCGGTTTCGAGGCATCGAGCCCCATCCTGGCGCGCTCGGATGAGCCACGGCCACCGATTGAGCAGCCTGCGAACGAGTCGCCTTCAGTCGGTGAGGTCGCGGCCGCAGGTGTCGGTGCGGTTCTCGCGTCCGGCATGTTCGTCATGTCGATCCTGAATCAGACGAGCGATCCGCGACACTCGCTGGGGACCTACCTCGTGATGGTGTTGCTCTGCAACGGGATCGCGGCCCTGGCCGTCACCCTGTCGTGGTGGGGAACAGGTGGCTCCAGACCACGTCCAACAGCTTTGTGATCTCGTCGGCCGAGCGATTGAACGCGCGCTGTGGTCCTCCCATCGGGTCCTTCAGATCAGAACCGGTGTCGAAGGAAAGGACGGTCGAGGCATCACGAAATCGGTTCGCCTGTTCGATCCACGACGACGTACTCGATCCCGGCGGGCGGTGACCGACCTGCGGGGCCAGTTCGGCGAGTTCCTTGAGCGTGAACGCCCGTCCCAGAGCATCCAGGTCCAGACCAGCGATCTCGGTCAGATGCCTTCGCTCCATCGTCAGTATCAGGTGGGCCGCCGCGACGGTGTCCGGGCCGAGTGTGGCGCTGACGTGTTCGGAAATGTCTAGCCCGCGCGCCTTTATCGCACGCACGGCACCAGAGGCCGCCTCAAACCCACCCTCGAGCACGCCGCAGGATCTGACCAGGGCCGTTACTCCCAGTTCCCGGAGTTGGGCAGTGGCGATTGCCTCGGCCATGGGGGAGCGGCACTGGTTCGCGGTGCACATCATCAATACCCGAAACTCGCTCAACGGCTACTTCCGTCGACGGTCGGACCGATGGCCGCGGCAGATTCGCTGACGGCTCTGCCGACGGCCCTCTTGAGTCCTCGGGCCTCGCGACCCAGGGCGTTGACGATCAAGCTGGAGAGCACTCGTAGGTCGCCCGCCGGCGAGGCCTTGGTCACGTACCAGCGATCTATCGCGAGCTTCACCGGGACCACGTCGCGCATGTATGCGCCGCCGGCTTCGTCCTGGTCGATCACCGTCTTCTCCCAGTCGCCCACGATGATCTGGGTAGGACCGGCGATTCCCGGCGGCACCGATAGAACCTCTCGCCACATGGCGTCGTCAATGTCGACGAACTCGGGAGCTTCGGGCCTGGGTCCCAGTAGCGCCATCTGTCCCTTGGCGACGTTGTAGATCTGGGGCAGCTCGTCCAGATGCAATGCTCGGATCTTGCGGCCGATCGGCGTGACCCTGTTGTCCGCGCTGGCGGTCAACGCTGCGCCGCCTGCGCGCCCGTCGTCGCTCTGGACCGACATGGAGCGGATCTTCCACATGTCGAACATCTTGCCGTCGCGCCCCACCCGCTTGACCTTGATCAGCCCGCGCGAGCCGTCGTGTCGGCGGACGAGCATCGCAAGCACCGCTACAGCGGGGGCGACCGCAATTCCGGCGACCACCGCCAGAATGCGGTCGAACACCAGGCGGATTGAGAGCCAACGCGAAATCACCGTCGGTCCTCAGACCTTGAGAGCCAGCTGCAACTGTTCACAGACACGCTCTACGTCGTCGTCGCCAAGGCAGGTGTGAAACGGCAGGCTCAGAGCCCTCTCGACATAGCGATCCGCGACCGGAGTGCCGCCGGAGCCTGAACGCAGGTCGTTGGCAGCGAACCACTCAAAGGCGTGCAGCGGTCTGAAGTGGACACTCGATCCGATTCCTTCGCTACTCAAGTGTTTTTGCACCCCGGCCCGGTCCGTACCTTCGGGGAGGGTGACCATCATCAGGTGGTTGGCGCTTCCCTCGTCTGGTTGGCTAGGCACGAGTCGCAGGTCCGGAATATCGGCCAGCAGTTGCCGATAAAGACCGTCTAGTTCGCGACGCCGTTCCTGGAGGCCCTCGAAGCGATCCAGCTGGGCCCGGGCGATCGCAGCCAGAATGTCCGGGAGGTTGGCCTTGAGCCCGTCGCCGAGAATGTCGTAGGCGGCCGTCTTTGCGCCCGGGGTGTAGCGGGCCCAGGCATCACGACTCAGCCCGTGCAGACGGAAGGATTGTGCAAACGCTGCGAGTTCCTCGTCGTCGGTCGCAAGCGCGCCACCCTCGGCAGAGGTCAGGTTCTTAGTCGCATAGAACGAGTAGCAGCAGCCGGCCGTGCCCTGACCTGCGACCATTCCCCGATGATCTCTCGCTCCGAGTGCGTGGGCGGCATCCTCTATCAACGGAATTCCTGCCTCGTTGCAGATCTGATGGATGTCCTCGCCAAAAGGAGTGCCACCGAAGTGGACTGCAATCACGGCGTCCAGGCCGTCCTCGGCGATTGATCTACGCAGCGCGTCGGCAGACAGGTTGAAGGTGTCTTCATCGATGTCGAGTGGAACGGGCATGACGCCCCGGTGGTACGGAGCGAGGGCACTCGACACGAAGGTCCACGTCGGGACGCCGATCTTCGATCCGCGGGGAAGTCCGAGCCGGGCGACCGAGATCTCTAGAGCAGCGGTGCAGGACGAGACCGCCACGACGTGCTCGACGCCCAGATACTCGGTGAGTTCCCTCTCGAGCGACAGGCATTCCTCGCCAGTGGTGATCCACCCGCTCATCAATGCCCGGGTCGCCGCGGCGACCTCGGCATCGGTGATGTCGGGAGCTGAAAATCGAATCTCTTGCGGCAAGGGAAACTCCCGATGGGCAGCTATGAACTTTCGTCAATCTACTGTCGCAAACAAGCAGAACCGGGGCATTGGATCCTTCGGGAAGAACTCGTTGACCTCTATTCAACTTCTTCGGGTATCGATTCGCTGAAACTACAATCACACCGATGACTGCAACGACGCTCGACGGCGAGGCGCTGGCCACTTCGCTCAAAGAAGAAATGCGCACCAGGGTCGAACAGCTGGCCGACCG
This sequence comes from Microthrixaceae bacterium, assembly GCA_049672765.1. Lineage (GTDB taxonomy): Bacteria > Actinomycetota > Acidimicrobiia > Acidimicrobiales > Microtrichaceae > JAGQSZ01. The sequence goes on from JBATWQ010000150.1 coordinate 24,901, forward strand.
TGGTGTCACTCCCGGACTGGGCACGATCCTCGTCGGCGACGATGGTCCGAGCGCCAAGTACGTGGGCATGAAGCACCGGGACTGTGCCGACCTGGGGCTGGTTTCGGTCGACCGTCGTCTTCCGGCGGACGCGACCCAGGCAGATGTCGAGGCCGCAATTGACGAACTCAACAACAACGCCTCCATCGATGCCTTCATCGTCCAGTATCCATTTCCAAAGGGTCTCGACTACGGCTCGGCTCTGCTGCGGGTCGACCCCGACAAGGACGCCGACGGACTGCACCCAACCAACCTCGGGCGACTCGTCATGGGAGAAGCCGCACCGCTCGCATGCACTCCCCGCGGGATTCTGCACATGCTCCACTCCTATGACGTACCGGTGGAGGGACAGCACGTCGTAATTGTCGGTCGCGGTCTGACCATCGGACGGCCTCTGGCCAACCTGCTGGCTCTCAAGTCCCCCGGATGCAACGCCGCGGTGACCGTGGTCCACACCGGTGTCGAGGACATCGGCGCGTACACCCGCACCGCCGACATCGTCATTGCGGCGGCCGGTTCCCCCGGGTTGATCAAGGCTGACATGGTTCGGTCCGGTGCTGCGGTGGTCGCGGCCGGAGTCAGCTTCGTCGACGGCAGGGCGATGAGTGATGTCGAGGACGAGGTGGGCGAGGTTGCCGGATGGCTCTCACCGAGGATCGGTGGGGTCGGTCCGCTGACCCGAGCATTTCTGCTGCTCAACACGGTCGAGGCGGCGGAACGGTCGTGGGCGCCGGACCTGGTGCCGGGCCCGATCGACGGAACGCACTGATGTCGCGCATCGCCGACATCATTGCGGATGCAAATGGCCCTACCCTGAGCGTCGAGTTCTTTCCCCCTAAGACACCCGCAGGCGACGCGACCCTCAACCGGACAATCGACGAACTGCGCACGTTGTCGCCCAGCTTCGTATCGGTCACCTACGGGGCAGGCGGATCAACCAGGGAAAGGACCCGGGACCTGGTCGTCGACATCAACGCGACCGAGGGCTACCCCGCGATGGCGCACCTGACGTGCGTTGGGCACACGAAGAACGAACTCAACGAGTTGATCGACGACTACAGCGCAAGCGGGGTTGACAACATTCTTGCTCTTGGCGGAGATCCACCTGCTGACGGCTCGCCCGTGCCGGGCGACTTCACCTACGCGATCGAGCTGGTAGAGCTCGTACGTGAGCGGGCACCCCACATGAGCGTGGCTGTGGCGGCGCACCCGGAGTGCCACCCCCGCTCCATCGACATCGCCGAGGATCGTCGCCACCTGGCCCGGAAACTTGCTGCCGCCGACTTCGCGCTGACCCAATTCTTCTTCGACGCTGACAACTATTTCAGGATGATCGACGAACTCGAGGCCCGGCCCGAGGGGTGTCGGACGCCTATTCTGCCGGGGATCATGCCGTTGACGAACCTGGCCGGGATCGAGCGCATGTCCAAGATGTCCGGCACTACGTTCCCGGTTGAGACTGCGGCGCGCCTGGAAGCGGCATCCGAGGCGGATCGCCTGAAAATGGTGGTGGAGGAGGCAGCACTGCTTTCGCAGGCGCTCCTCGACGGTGGGGCTCCCGGGCTCCACCTCTATGGACTCAACCGGTCCGAGACGGTGCTCGGCATCGTCAAGGCGCTCGGCCTGGATAGTCAGCCCCGGGACTAGAGCCGACCGAGCGCTCAGACGTGTTTATGCAACCACTCTGAGTGGGCAATCCTGCTCCGTTGACCAGTCGCAGACGCGCTCCCATACTGCCTCTTACTGGTTTACAAAAGGTCATTTGTGAACTAGTTTCAAGATGCTAATTGACGGTGCGGATCGTCAGAGGGGAGTGGGAGTGCTTAAGCTATCCCGCCGCGTTTCGGGCAAGAACAGCGATTTCAACGCGACCAGCGCTCAGCTGAGTAGCGAGATCGACGCGTGGGTCCACGAGGGGCGTCGCAAGCTAGGAGAGATTCTCCTCGATGAAGGCGTCCTTACCGCGGATGATCTCTTTACCGCACTCGAGAAGCAGCAGTCCGAAGGCGGTCGACTTGGTGACACTCTCGTTGGTCTAGAGCTCATCGAAGAGCACGACCTTGCACGGGCACTTTCAGAACAGTTCCAGATCGATCTGGCAGACCTCCGGGTCGAGGCCCCCCAGCAGGACGCGATTGAACTCGTCGGCGAAGAGCTGGCTCGAAAGCACACAGTCATCCCGCTTCGCATCGAGGATGACGGTCGTGTAGCCCTGGTCACCGGCGAACCGCTGGGAACCGAGGCAATCCGCGAGCTGACCCTGCACTGCAAGAAGATCCGCATCCTGGTCGGTGTATCGAGCGAGATCAACCGCATGCTTGATCAGGCCTACAGCGCACTGGCGCTGGCCCAGGAGCACATCGAGGCGTTCGAACTGGTCGACATCGTCGACGAGGAGAACACCGTTTCCCTCGAGGTCGACGAGAACGCACCAATTGTCCAGGTCGTCAATCGGATTCTCATCCAGGGCGTACGCGCCCGGGCTTCGGACATCCACATCGAGCCGCACGAGAAGCAGGTGCTCGTCCGCTTCAGAATTGACGGCGCGCTTTCGCCCGCGATCAGTCTTCCCCAGCGCATGGCACCGCCCCTGGCCTCACGACTCAAGGTCATGTCGGATCTCAATATCGTTGAGCGGCGCAGGCCCCAGGACGGCCAGTTCTCTGTTTCGGTCGACAACCGCCCGATCGACGTCCGCATCTCGGTCGTGGGTACCGTCCACGGCGAAAAGATCGTGCTCCGGCTTCTGGACAAGACCCGGTCGCTAATCAGCCTCGACAAGTTGGGCATGCCCTCATACGTCGTCGAGCCCTATCTCGAGATCGTCAAGGCCCCTCTCGGAATGCTCCTCTGCACCGGGCCAACCGGTTCCGGCAAGACCACGACCCTCTACGCCACTCTCGCCCAGGTCGCGGACGAGACCAAGAACGTGGTGACAATTGAGGATCCGGTCGAGTACCAGTTCGACGGCATCAACCAGATGCCGGTCAATGAAGGTGTTGGAATCAGTTTCGCCGATGGCCTCCGTGGCGTTCTCCGTCAGGATCCAGACGTCATTCTCGTGGTCGAGATCCGCGACGCCGAGACCGCAAGGATCGCCACACAGGCGGCCCTTACCGGTCACTTCGTGCTTTCGTCCCTGCACGCCGTCGACGCCGTTGCCGCCCTGCATCGTTTCACCGACATGGGCATCGAGCCGTTCCTGGTGGCCTCGGCAATCAGCGGCGTCGTGGGTCAGCGCCTGATGCGTCGTACGTGCAGCCTCTGCAGAGAGGTGTACGAGCCGTCTCCCGACCACATTGCTCTCGTCAAGTCCCAGGCGGGTCGCACACCTGATCAGTGGACCCGTGGCAAGGGCTGCAACATGTGCAGCGGGACCGGGTTCAGTGGCCGGGTCGGCGTGTACGAACTCCTCCAGGTGACCGACGCAGTTCGTGACCTGATCGTTGCCAAGGCAACCGCCAAGGACATTCGAGAGACTGCAATCGCCGAGGGTATGCACACGATGCTCGCCCAGGCCTGTGAGCTGGTCGCCGACGGCATGACCACGGTCGAGGACGTTCTGCGCAACGTCTACGCCCCCGGAATGGATGACGGAGCCTCCCTGACCGAGGCAGACAGTCTGATCGACTCCAGCTCCGGCGACATCGACATTCGCGAAGGCGATCCGGCCGACCCCGAATCAGGTTCGGCCGAGTCGAGCCGTAATGGGACCAAAATCATCGAAGTATTAGAGGTTTCCGCGTGACAGCGACTCTCACCAAGTTCCGTTATACCGCCGAGACGCTCGACGGTCAGAACGTAAAGGGCGAAATCCAGGCTCCGACCGCCAACCACGCGCGCAATGAGCTCGCAGTGCGGGGCATGCGCGTAACCAAGATCACCGAGCGTAAGGGCCTGCAGGTTGAGATCACCAAGCAGAAGGTCCCTCTCGTCGAGATCATGCATTTCTCGCGGCAGATGGGCACCTTCGTCAAGGCGGGCGTTCCAATCACCGAGGCGCTCGAGACCATCAGGCGCGACTGCAAGAACAAGCGCTTTGCCGATGCCCTCCAAGACATCGCCGAACGCGTCGCCGGCGGCTACTCCATCAGCGAGGGTGTCAACCGCCACGCCGAAATCTTCCCGTCCTACTTCGTGGCGCTGCTCAGCTCCGCCGAATTGACCGGAAAGATGGACGACGCGTTCGTCCAGTTGCACCGGTATATCCGCCGCGACCTCGAGCTGAGCCGGGCTGTTAGAAAAGCGCTCATCTACCCAGCCATCCTTCTCACGGTGGCGCTGGGTGTGGTCGCACTAATCACGATCTTTGTGATCCCACGTTTCGCCGACTTCTTCGAGAGCTTCGACGCCGAACTGCCGCTTCCGACGCGAATACTCATGTCTATAGCCGACTTTGTACAGTCGCCGCTCGGCCTGATATTCGGTCTCGTCATCATTGCATTCATCGTGGCAGTGGTCGTCTACACCCGCACCGAGGGCGGGCGCCGCAACCTGCATCACCTACTGTTGAACATCCCGGCACTCGGAACGGTTATGACGTATGCAGCCACCGAGCGCTTCACCCGTGTGTTGGCTGTGCTTCTAGAGGCTGGTGTTCCGCTACCGGACGCCCTTCCAAATGCCATCGAGTGCTCCAACAACCTGATATTCCGTGAACGTCTTACTAAGGCCACCGAATCGGTTCTTGCAGGTAACGGTTTCGCCGATCCGCTGCAAGCCACAGATCTGTTCCCCATAACCGTTGTCCAGATGGTCAGGGTCGGAGAGCGCACAGGTGATCTGACAGAACAGCTTGACAATGTGGCGACCTTCTTTGAGGATGAACTCGACTACGCCGTCGAGAAGCTGACTCAGTACTTCGAACCAATAATCATCTTGTTCATCGGCGTTGTTGTAGGTTTCGTGGCCTTGGCGATGGTCAGTGCCATGTACGGCATCTACAACCAAGTTGACATGTGATGGAGAGGGCGGCGTAGGGCGATGCGAGGCACAAGATCGCGTCATGATCGCACCCAGGAGGGTGCGTCTTTGATCGAGGTTCTTGTCGCGCTCTTTCTCATATCTGTTCTTATCGTCGCTCTCGTAAATGGTCTACTGACATCCACCAGGGCGACCACCGAGTCCAACCGGGTCCAGCGCACGGGTTCGGCTCTCACCAGCATGGGTGAGTTGCTAAAGCAGATGGACTACGTGCCATGTGCCAATGTCCTGGACTACCAGTCCAAGTACAACGACCTGGCCAATGACCCGCTGTCGGATCCGGCGTCTCTTGGAACTCTCGAGATGGACTCGGTCACGATCGACAAGGTCGAATACTGGCGACCAGGGTCATTCAGCGAATCTGTTCCGACCACGGTCCTCGGTGACTACATCCCCACCTGCGACTTCCCCGAGGGCGGAGCGCAACGCGTGACCTACACGGTCAAGTGGGGACCGGATTCCAAGACGGGTGAGGTCGTCAAGCGCGATCCCTTTGCCGGGGGTTTCCTCCCGGCAACGACGACCACCGCCCCTCCGCCGGCGTCCCAGCGGCCAGTCGCTCGTTTCACCGCCACTCCGGTCTCAGGTGCAAGCCCCTTGACCGTCAACTTCGATGCAGGGGAGTCCTTCGACCCCAACGGTGTGCTCACGGCCTATGACTGGAACTTCAAGGACGGGGCCACGGCGACCGGCGAGACGACCTCGCACACATTCACGAACCCCGGCAAGTTCATAGTCTCCTTGACCGTCACCGACAGTGAAGTTCCGTCTCTGACAGCCACGACCACTTTGACGATAAATGTCACTGGTAAGCCAGCTACTCCCACGGGTCTACACAAGATCGGATCCGGAATGATCGGTGTATTTGCGGGCTATCTGGACCTGGGGTGGAACGCAGTCCCTGGCGCACAGAACTATCAGGTCCACGCCGTGTCGCTCCCAGGCTGGGGAGTGTTTGAATGTTCAATCACCCAGGATGCGGGAACCTCCAACAAGGTCCGGTTCACGACAAACACCTGGTGTTCCACTCTAAATCTCATTCCGGGCATCAGCCTCAAGGCCAAGGTAAGGGTCAAGGTTGGTGCCGAGTGGAGTGACTGGTCTCCCGAGGTGAGCGTTCAATGGTAGGAATGACCCGTCTCAAACAGCGCCTGGGTAGGCGCAGCCGGTCCGAATCCGGTTTCACGCTGATGGAACTGTTGCTCGTAATCGGTATTACGGGCATGGTCCTGGTGCCGGTCATGGCGTGGTCCATTACCGCGCTCGGACGTCAGGCCAACGAGGATGTCGACGCAGACACGGCTGCGTTCGCACAGCTGAACCATTTCTTCACCCCCGATGTCGCACGATCGATCTCGGGGGCCGCTCCCGTTCCGGTCGGTGGCTTCTGCGGTACCGGCTCCGACCCGGCGCTGCTCCGTCTAGATTTCAATCGCTCCAATCCAGAAATGGTGTCCTACCACCTGAGCGAGAAGATCGACTCGGTCACCGGAGTCCAGGCGGTTGAGTCGGGCACGGGCCAAGACCTTTTCGAACTGGTCCGCCGTACCTGCGTTCCCGACAATCCGGCTACGACAACGGTGCATGAGAACGAGACCGTTGTAGATGAAACGATCGTTGCCGACCAGTTGGTCGGCAACGTCATGGTAAA
>JBATWQ010000151.1:0-16390 GCA_049672765.1 Microthrixaceae bacterium
AGTGTAGAACGCGACAAGCCGTTTGCGAGCAAACCTTCACGATCAGTGCTCCAAAGGTCTGCGAACTCCCTCAGGCGAAATGACGCGTGCCCAGTTGACTGAATCACAGGATTTCGAGACCGAACGGAACGCCCCGGCCAAAGGCACATACCACGCGGATCCCAGCGCCGTTACCGATCCCGCCGAAGTAGCCGAGCGTCGCCGACGGATCGTCGCAGCAGGTCACAGCGGTGACGCCGCCACGGCGCGGGCCGGTCTTGGGGACCCCTCGCCCGAGGTCCGTGCCGCTGCTGTAGGAGCACTCAGCCGTCTACAGGCGCTCGACGAGGCTGAGCTCTCCGAGACGCTGAGCGACGACGACCCGCTGGTAAGGCGAAGGGGTGCGCTCATCGCCGCAACTCGCAACGACGCTGCTGGAGCGCTCTCGGCCCTGCTGGATGATCCCGAGCCGGTTGTTATCGAAGTTGCGGCCTTTGCGTGGGGTGAACGGTCAGAGGTGCCTGACGGCGTTCTCGATCGGCTGGTGGTTCTCGCCACGGACCATGAGGACTCACTGTGCCGTGAGGCGGCGGTGGCGGCGCTGGGCTCGATCGGTGATCAACGCGGCCTGGGGGCGGTGGTCGCAGCGTGTGGCGACAAGGCAACGGTTCGACGACGGGCTGTTCTGGCCCTCGCCGCGTTCGACGGCGAGCAGGTCACCGCGACGCTGCGGTCGATGCTCAACGATCGTGATCTGCAGGTGCGCCAGTCAGCAGAGGAACTCCTGGCGATCGAACTCGGCGAAGAGACCTGAGGACCCAGACCTGAGCGCCGACCTGACACCGGAGGGCATCCAAAACCAGAGGTGGGACCGACCCACCGGGCCGACCCCACCTCTTGGAACTAGTTCAGCTTGCGAACAGGTCAGTCCCTGACAGCGAAGCTGTTGGACTTTCCTTCGTAGTTGGCCACCGGTGACTTCTCGACCCAGCCATCACCTTCGCGCTGGGCGATTCTGAATCCTTCGATGGCCCACGGGTCGTCGGCGCCGTCGGTGTTGACGGTGATTTCGTCACGAAGCAGTCCGAAGTTGCCGTCCTTGAGCGAGAACAGGGCGTTCATGAGCGTTGCCCTGTCCACGGTCTTGGCGTTCTTCAGACCCTCGGCGAAGAGTGCGGCGAAGCCCCAACCGGGGGCAGCGATTCCGCCTTCGATGGCGCCCTCATCGAGGCCTCCGATTGCGGCCTGTTCCTTGAACTCGACGACCTTCGGGTTGGTTGCGTCGGCCGGGTCCGCCGGGTCGAGCGTCGGCTGTGCCAGGTACACGCCCTGGTCCTTGCCACCTGCGAGGGAAAGGGCGAGCTTCGAGGCACAGGTGACCGAGATGAACGTCATCGGCTTCCAGGTATCGGGCATCTTCGACAGCGAGGTCGGGCACGGTGTGCCACCAATTCCAACGATGAAGGTGTCGGCGCCGGACTGTGAAAGTGCGACGACCTGGGCCTCGGGTGAGGTACCTGCCAGGGGATTGAAGCTCTCCGACTCGACCACGGTGATGTCCGTGTCCTTGATCTCGGCCTCGATGGTCTTCTTGTAGGCCTGACCGAAGTCGTCGTCCTGATACAGGATGGCGATCTTGGCTTCAGGGGCTTCGGCCTTCAGATACTCGACCCAGGCGTGCGCCTCGGTCGCGTACGACGGAAGTGCCGAGATGTACCAGGGATAGTCATTGGCATCGCCCCACGAGGTGGATCCGGTAGCCAGAGAGACGTTGGGGATACAACCGTCGTTCATGTAGTCGCGGATCGACATGTTGGTCTCGGTACCGATGTTGCCGACCAACGCGAAGACCTTGTCCTGCTCAACCAGCTTCTTGGCCAGAGCGGGAGTCTTGGACGGGTCGTACTCGTCGTTCTCCTTGATCAGTTCGATCTGGTACTTCTTGCCATCGCCGGCCTCGAGTCCACCGCGCTTGTTGGCGGCTTCGAAGTACGCGGCCATCCCCTTGGTCACATTGTCGTAGATGGCGTAGTTGCCGGTCTCGGGACGAATGGTGCCAAGCTTGATGGTGTCACCCTCGACTCCCTGGGTGCCCTTGTAGTCGGTGCAGTCGGTGTCGGGGTTGATGAACTCGGTGGAATCGCTGGAACCCTTGTCGGAGTTGTCCGACCCCTTGCCGGTGTCGTCGGCGCTGCTACACGCTCCAGCGGTGACTGCGATGGACAGCAGCATCGCTGCTGTCAGCTTCCATGTAGGTCTCATGCCTTCTCCTCATTTTGGGAACTTTCAATGGCGGCGGGATCTCCACCGCCGGGAGCGCTGTTGGACGCGGAAGTTGTCACTGCCGCTGTACCCGATCGGCCAGCGCCGGCCTTCTTGAACTTTGCCTGGACGGTTCTGAACACACCGACCATTCCGCCCGGGGCCACGAGCATCAGCCCGATGAGCATCACTCCGAGAATTACCGCCCTTGCTGGTTGCAGCCGGTTGGGTAGCTCGGGGATGATCACGTCTGAGAAGATGCCGTAGAAGAGCGCTCCGACCGCGGGTCCGATGATGCTCGATGCGCCGCCGATGACTACTGCCACGAGGAAGTAGATCGATACGGCAATGGTGAACGAACTCGGGTACATCCGGGTCTGGTCGATTGCGAAAAGCCCACCGCCGATCCCGGCGAGCGCCGAGCCCACACCGAAGGTGTAGATCTTGACCCGGGCGACCGGAATGCCCGACACCTCGGCTGCGGTCTCGTTGTCCCTGACCGCCACCAGAGAGCGACCAACCCGACTCTTGATCAGGTTCCGCGACAGCAGGAAACAAAGCCCGGTAATTGCCAAGAACACCAGGTATTGCCACTGATGGGCGTCCACACCCTTGAGGGGCGAGAGCATCTGGATCGGCTTCTCCCGCAGAGAGCCCCTGTACATCTGCTCGCTGGTGATCTGCATGCCGTGGCTGCCACCGGTGATCGAATTGAACTGTTCAACCGCCAACGGGAACAACGTGGCGACCGCAAGGGTGACCAGCGCCAGATACAGACCCTTGATCCGGAGCGCAGGGAGTCCGATTATGACCCCGACGACGAAGCACACGACTCCGCCGCCGACTACTGCCAACAGCAGGGGCGAGTTCAGTTCGTTGATCATCCAGCCGGCCGTGTAGGCACCAACCCCGTACAAGGCCCCGTGTCCGACGGAAATCTGTCCGTTGAAGCCCGTCAGCAGGTTGAGTCCGCAGGCGCCGATCGCAAGTGTCATCCAGCCGCTGAACTGATCTACCCGGAACGGCTCGAACATGAACGGGGCGTAGATCAACACGCCGGCGACGATGATCCAGACGACGATCGTCGCCGGACGCAGCTTCGTTCGCCCGGGTGCTGCCGGCAGCTCAAGGGTGGCGGTCATACTCGCGACACATCCTTCTTACCGAAGAGCCCCTGTGGCCGGAACAGGAGCACCGCCAGAATGAGAATGAATGCCGGGGCAAGAGGCATCTTCTCAAATACCGAAACGTAGCGGGGAAGCACCGAAGACAGGGTCCCGACGACCATCCCGCCGATGATCGCTCCCACCAGAGAGTCGAAGCCGCCAAGTGTGATGGCCGCGAAGCCGAAGATCAGGGTCAACTGCATAAGGTTGGTACCCAGGCCCAGGTTCGGCGCTGTGAAGACTCCGGCGACGGTTCCGACCGCCGCCGCAAGGCCCCAACCGAGCATGAGCAATCTGGGGACGGGAACCCCGACCAGACCGGCGGACTCCGAATTGGACGCCACCGTTCGCATCGCAAGGCCCAGCTTGGTCTTCTGGAAGAGCAGGAAGAACAGGAAGGCCATGGCGCCCAGCACAGCCACCGAGCCAATTTTCTGCCAGGCGATCGCGACTCCTGCGACGGTCACCTGACCTGATCCGAACAGCGGCTCGAGGCTCCGGTCGACCGTTCCCCAGATCAGCTGCGCAGCCCCGTTTATGCCCAGGAAGAGACCAATTGTGACGATGACCACCGCCAGGGGTTTCTGGTGCGGGTCACCGACCGGCCGCACCGCTACCTCGTGGATGAGTGCACCGACGAGGAAGCCGCCGGCCATGCCGCACAGCACCGCCAGCCACATAGGCAGTCCGGCATTCCAGAACGTCCACACGATGAACGACGCGAACATCGCCAGTTCGCCCTGTGCGAAGTTGAGAATCCCGGTCGATCGGTAGATGACCACCAGGCCGAGTCCGAGCATCGCGTAGACCGCGCCGTCGCCAATACCGACCAGCAGGATCTGTAGGAAGTCCCTCATCGGGTCGTGACCTCCCTCATAGTCCCAGATACGCCTTCTGAATCGCCGAGTCGCCCTGCAGTTCCGTGGCGCTGCCCGACACGACAATGCGCCCGGCTTCGAGGACGTACGCCCGGGCAGCGAAGTCGAGTGCCAGGTTGGCGTTCTGCTCAACCAGCAGAACCGACGTGTCGGATGTCTGGGTTATTTCCCGCAGCCTGTCGAACACTTCCTGCGTGACGAGCGGAGCGAGCCCAAGAGACGGTTCATCGAGCAACAGGAGCTTGGGACGGGCCATCAGCGCCCTGGCGATGGCGAGCATCTGTTGTTCACCGCCGGACATCGACCCGGCCAACTGGGTCCGACGCTCGCCCAGGCGGGGGAACATCTCGTACCAGTGTTCAATGTCGGCGTCGACCTCTTTGTCCTTGCGGACATACGCGCCGATGCGCAGATTCTCCTCGACGGTGAGCGCCGTGATGGTCCCCCTGCCCTGCGGCACGTGGGCGATGCCCCGTCCCAGAACCTGATCGGGTCGAATCCCCGAGATGCTCCTGCCCTCGAACTCCACGGATCCCCTGGACGAAATCATTCCCGAAATGGCTCGTAGCGTGGTTGTCTTTCCGGCACCGTTCGCGCCCAGAACCACAACCACCTCTCCCTTGTCGATCGTCAGGTCGATCCCGAAGAGAACTTCGACGATGCCGTAGCCGGCCTGCAGATCCGAGACTTCCAGCAAGTTTTCGCTCACTTTGCCGGTGCCCCCAGGTAGGCGGCGATCACAAGTGGATCATCGCGGATTTCAGCGGGTGCGCCTTCGGCGATCTTGCGGCCGAGGTCCATAACCACGACCTTCTGTGAGATGGACATGACCATCGACATGTGGTGCTCAACCAGCAGAATGGTCAGGTCGAACTCGTCGCGGATCTGCTTGATAGCGTTGCCGAGTTCATCAACTTCGCCGTGGGTCAGGCCACTCGCAGGCTCGTCGAGCATCAACAGCTTCGGCTGCGACGCCAGCGCCCTGGCGAACTCGATGCGCTTCAAGGTGCCGTAGGGAAGTCCACCGCAGGGATGATGGGCGAACTGGGCAAGGCTGAGCCGCTCGAGGATCTCCATCGCATCGGCTTCGAGGCGCTTCTCTTCTGATCGCACCTGCGGAAGCCGGAGCGTCGAGGTCCAGAATCCAGCCCGGCTCCTGGAGTGGGCCCCGATCTTGACGTTGTCCACAACCGACAGCCCGGGTACCAGCGCCAGGTTCTGGAAGGTCCGCGCGACGCCGATCTCGACGATCTTGTGCGGCGGCATGGCCAACAGGTCCTGGCCCTCGAACTGCACCGAACCCCTGGTGGGCCGGTAGATGCGCGAAACGACGTTGAACAGGGTCGTTTTGCCGGCGCCGTTGGGTCCGATCAGTGCACAGATCTGGCCAGATTCGATCGTGAACGAAAGTCCGTCGAGCGCGACGACGCCACCGAAATGCACACCGACATCCACGACTTCAAGCTGTGTCACTCCCCCCGACTCCTCCGCTCGACGTTCTTGGGTGTGGAACTCTACCCGTTGGGCTCCGTCAAACGAGGGAACACTCGGCATGTATGGCGTATACGGGTAACGGACGAGTCTCAGCGACGCGAGCTCATGAACATGTCACTGAGTTCCTCGTAGGACTCGACCACCCTGCCTGCACCAAGGACGACGGACTCGAGCGGTTGCCGGACGGTCTTTACCGGCACCTCACACTCCTTTGCCAGGCGCAGGTCAAGACCTTTGAGCAGCGAACCACCCCCCACCAGGTGGATTCCGTGCTCGATCAGGTCCTGGGCCAACTCGGGTGGAGCCTCGGCCACGCAGGCGAGAACAGAGTCGACCATCGAGTTGACCGGTTCTGCGATGGCCGACCTGACCTCCTCGGCCGAGAGGATGATCGTCTTGGGTAGGCCACTCATCAGCTCGCGCCCTCGGACCTCGGCCCTCACCTCGTCGGGGGTCGGGTACGCAGAACCGATCAGGATCTTGATCTCCTCCGCAGTCTGTTCGCCGATGGCGATTCCGTATTCCCTGCGGATATAGGTGATGATCGCCGCGTCGATGTCGAAAGAACCAATGCGAACCGCTTGGAGCGCCACCACTCCGCCAAGCGAAATGAGTGCCGTTTCAGAGGTTCCACCACCAATGTCGACGACCATGTTCGCCCGGGGCTCATTGATCGGCAGACCCGCGCCGATCGCCGCTGCCATCGGCTGCTCGATCAACTGGGCCTCGGTCGCTCCTGCCTTCCGGGCGGCCTCGGTAACGGCTCGCTTCTCGACAGCGGTGATCGCCGAAGGGACACATATCACCACCCTGGGGCGGTTGAAACGATTGACTCCAACCCTGCGCAGAAGCAGATGGATCATCTCCTGGGTGACTTCGAAGTCCGTGATCGCACCCTGACGCAATGGCCGCACAGCCACGATGTAGCTGGGCGTCCGTCCGATCATCTTCCACGCGTCGCGTCCCATGGCCATCACCTGGTGGACCTTGGTATTTAGCGCGATAACAGAGGGCTCGTTCAATACGATGCCCTCCCCTCTGGCGTAGACCAAGGTGTTGGCCGTACCGAGGTCGATTGCCAGGTCGCGTCCCAGTTCAGCCCGCCCCGGTCGACTTGCGGCGAGGCCGTTGTTCGGGCGCTTCGTCGGGAGCGAGCGCCTTCATCTTCTCGTTGAACTGCTCGACCGATGATCGGGGGGAAGACGACGCCGGTCGGTTCCGGAGCCACAACAGGCTCAGGCCGATGACGCTCAGGCCAAACACGATGAATAGGTAGATGACGTTGTTCACAGCTGCAGTTCGTGGTCGCAGGGGCAATGCACAGCCCCATCGTAGAGAAGTTCTGACCCCCGCCAAGAAAAGTGCGGCCGGAGTCACAGTCTCGGCACTCAGGTGGACCGCTTTCCGCGCCCCTTGCGAGCAGCGTCACACGTACGATGGCGGTGTGAGCACTTCTGGTCCGTTCGGATCCGACCCGTCCGACAACGAAGAACCATTCGAGGCGATGAACTACTTCCTCCAGGACCTTTCCCGAATGTTTTCTGGAAACCCCGGGGGGAGCTGGGACAGCGCCTATCAGCTGTCGGCCGCTATTGCCACCGAAGGTCGCCCCGAACCCAACGTCGACCCCAGCGAACGTCTCGCCGTCGAACAGTTGGCACGGGTCGCCGAACTGCAGGTCAGCGAGATCACCGGGCGACCCATTGAGTCGCCGATCCGTCTCGAGGCTCTCAACCGGACCCAATGGGCCCGACGCTTCCTCGATGACGAGCGCCCGCTGCTGGAAGGTCTCTCAGGTTCGATCGGGACCGCTCTGCAGGCCCAGTTGGGCGAACTCGGGGACGAGGATCTCTCACTCGACCTCAACCAGTTCCAGGTACCGGGGATGCCGCCCGACGCTCTGATGCAGCAGATGATGCGGATGCTCGGTCCGATGCTGTTGGGAATGATGGCTGGTAGTACGGCTGGTCATCTTGCCACGCGGGCGTTCGGGCATTTTGAGCTTCCGCTGCCCCGTCCCGTTGAGAAGTCAGTGACGATCGTCCTGCACAACATCGACGAGTTCGCCGAATCGTGGAGCCTTCCGACCGAGGGCATCCGCCTGTGGGTCTGCATCTCAGACGTTGCCCACAAACAGATTCTTGAGACTCCCCACGTTCGGGCTGCCCTCGACTCGCTGCTCAACGACTACGTGTCGTCGTTCTCCGATGACCCCGAAGAGATTGAACGACGCCTCAGGGACCTCGGCTATGACGACGAGGTCATCGGCCCTGAGCCCGAATTCGAGGCGCTACAGAGGCTGGCTTCCAACCCGGACATTCTTCTCGGTGCGATGCAGTCCGATCACCAGCGCGTCCTGATGGGCCAGATCGAAGCAATGGTCGCGACGATCGAGGGATACGTCGACTGGGTCCTCGACTCGATTGGTGCTCGCCTGATCCCTGATTTCGACCGTATAGCCGAAGCGCTCCGGCGGCGGCGTGTCGAGGCCGCTCCTTCCAACAGGTTCGTTGAGCGGCTGTTCGGGCTCGAGCTTTCCCAGGCGACCTTCGATCGAGGGTCGGACTTCGTTTCCGGCGTCGTCCAACGAGCCGGGACCGACGCGCTGGCCCTCATCTGGCAGGACGAGGAGCACCTTCCGACACCGGCCGAGTTGACCGCCCCGGGCCTGTGGCTCGCCCGCCTCGGGGTCGCTTCGGAGGAACTCGAATTCGACGATCTGACGGACTTCGAGGTTCCGGACTTCCCGGACCTCGACAGCTGATGGCTGACCACTGCAACTGATCCTGCGCAACTGATCGCCGACAGCTGGTCAACGGCCGGGCGATCCGGCCCCCGGGCCACCGGGCTCCGTGTCCCCGGGCTCAGTTTCGGCGACGCCCGGGCCCGCCCCTTCAGGTCGGGTCCCGTCGGGCTGGCGCATCTTCTTGACGGCGGACCTGACGCTTCCTCCAATTACCTTCGAGCTAGGAAGATGCGGCGGGCTCTCGCCACGATCAACCGCCCTAAGAGCGACCGTGTAGAAGGCTGTCGCCGAGGCCGCAACCGCCATGACCACAGCAGCTCCGAACGCGGTGGGGACCGTGACTACCACGGGCAGGGCCGCTCCGAACACCCAGACGACCTGGAACCGGGACTCGAACCTCGCGAACGAACGTCCACGGTTTGCCGCAGGTGCATCACGCTGGACCACAGCGTCAAAGGCCTGCTTTCCCGCTGACGACGCCACAGCGATCCCAAACGCCAGAGTCGACATGCCCAGCAACCCGCCGACAAGTAGGGCGACCAGCCCACTCGACGCCGCAATGACCATGGCGGCAATCAGCAGATACTCCTCCCGGAAATGCCGCCTGACCATCGGCGCGACCGATGCCCCGACCAGACCGCCGATTCCTGTCAGTGCGATGACCACCCCGAAGTGCCAGACAGGCGGCGCTCCAGGAGCTGTGACCTTGTCCAGGTCCAGCTTCCCGGAGGGGTCGTGGAGCATGTGGCCCAGAGCGACGCCCGCGCCGGGCCTGGTGTCATCGCCCCTCAGCGCGAAAGCCAGCAGAAATGTAATGAACCCGACGATCCAACGGAGGCTCCCCATTGCGGTCGCTGCCGACAGGACCCCGGCGCTACGCAACTCGGCCCGCTCGGTGTCGTCCTCGGCATCGGCCGCAACAACGGTGACCGGGACCCGGAGTGACGCGATGCTCGCTGCAGCAAAGACCAGCGCACAGAAGAACGCCACCGCACCTGGACCTGCCAGCCAGAGGATCAGCGCACCGGGCGCGCCCGCCGCAAACGCAGCCAGCCCGCCCAGCACCTGGAGCTTGGAGTTGGCCTCCACCAGGCCTTCGTCACTGCTGACAACCGTGGGTATGACCGCCGCCTTGGCGACTGCATAGGACTTCGACAGGACCAGCAGCAGAAACGCCTCTGGGAACAACCAGAGGCTCTCGGAGGTGACGCTCGCTATCAGCAGGAGAGCCACCACCGCCCGACCGACTGTTGAGAGGACCAACATCAACCGGCGGCCCCCCTTCGCCTTGTCCATCGCCGGACCGATCAGCGGCCCGACCAGGGCGAAGGGCGCCATGGTGAAAACCAGATAAAGGGCAATACGCCAGCGTGCCCCGGAGGGGTCTATCGAGAAGAACAGCGATCCGGCCAGCACCAGGGCAACCAGCGCATCGCCGCCCAGGCTGAGTATGTGCGTCAGCGCCAGTCGCCCAAATGGGGTGTCGACGTCGAATCCGACCTCAGGTCTGTGGGCTCGACGCCTCGGGTCAGGAATCACTGCTCACCATCGTAGGAGCCCGGGAGCCGGCCGATTCACCGACCTCGAGCAACTCAAGAAGTCGACGAGAGCCGGTAGCCGACGCCGCGAACAGTGACGATTCGGGTCGGATTGGAGGGATCGATCTCCACCTTGGAGCGGATCCGCTTGATATGCACGTCGAGGGTCTTGGTGTCCCCGACGTAATCGAGTCCCCAGATCCGATCTATCAACGTGTAGCGCTCGAGAACCCGATCCGCGTTCTCCATCAGAAGGGCGAGCAGTTCGAACTCGCGCAGGGGAAGGTTTACCGCCTCGCCCCGTACACGCACTTCGTGGCTGTCCAGATCCAACTCGATGTCACCAGTTACAAGAACATCGTGGGAGTCGAAGGACGGTCTTTCGGATCCGTTCGAGTTGGAGCGTCGCCTCAGGACGGCCCGGATGCGGGCGACCAGTTCCCGCATCCTGTACGGCTTGGTGACGTAGTCATCCGCCCCGACCTCAAGTCCGACCACGGTGTAGATCTCGGTCGATCGTGCGGTGACCATGATTATCGGGACGTCCGAAGACCGACGGATCTCGCGACAGACGTCGATCCCCGAAACAAGCGGCAACATCACGTCAAGCAGAATCAGATCAGGTCGGGTTCTCTCGAACTGCTCCAGGGCCTCAGCGCCGTCGCGCGCGACCTCGACGACGAAGCCCTCGCGTCCCAGGCCGACACTCAGAGCGTCCAAAAAGGATTCCTCGTCATCCACAACCAGAACCTTCACAGGCGACGAGCCCGACGAGGGCGCGCCGGTGACGTCAGCCGCCTCAGACACTTCAGGTCTCCGACTGGGGTGTCGTCGAACTTCTCGACGACCACGGAGCACCGTCGTCAGAATCCTCGGCCTCGATCCGGCCGGCACCCTTGAGGTACTTGGGTCGTGGAACGAACGACAGCGAGAACGTGGTTCCAACGCCCTCGATGGAATCGACGGCCACCTCTCCCCCGTGGTTGTTGGCCACGTGGCGAACGATCGCAAGGCCCAGACCGGTGCCACCCGTTCCACGGGAGCGCGCCTTGTCGACCCGGTAGAAGCGTTCGAACACCCGGTCGAGGTCGCGGCGTGGAATACCCACACCCTTGTCGACCACCGAGATTTGAACCCTACCGTCGCCGGAATCCGGGGTTGCAGTGACCGTCACGGACGATCCCGACGGCGAGTACTTAACGGCGTTGTCGAGCAGGTTGTAGACGGCCGAAACCAGTTGGATCCGGTCACCGATTATCGGACTGTGATCGGGGACCTCGGCCATAACGGTGATGTCCGCCTGGTCCGCAGCCGCAGAAATCCTCTCGACCGCCTCGTTGACGATCGCTGACAGGCTGACCTCTGCAAAATCCGTCTCATCCTTGAACTCGATCCTTGTCAGTTCAAGTAGGTCATCGATGGTGTGGCTTGCGCGCTCGGCTTCGCCGACCATCCTTCCCGCCAGTCTGGTGACCACCTCCGGATCGGCTTCGTCGCGGATCATGTCGGCGAGCAACCCGATGGCTCCGACCGGGGACTTCAGTTCGTGACTTATGTTCGCCACGAAGTCGCGGCGCACCGTTTCTGTGCGACGGTTGAGCGTCACGTCCTCGACGATCGCCAGGGCCCCGGTTCCACCTGACCCACTGAATGGTCGGGCGACGATCACGAATGACCGGGCCGGCGGACCGAACAGGTCGATTTCTCGGCTGACGGACCGTCCGTTGAGTGCTTCCGCCAACAGCTCGTCAACTGCTGCTTCGACGAGAACCCGGCTGTGCCGAGACTCCTTCAGTGCGTTGCCGGCGGCATTGCGGAAGTCATCGGTTCCGCCCTCGTTGCGGACGATGATCGCCTGGTCGATGTGGTCCACGGCATCGCTCAGTCGCGCAAGGAGACGGGTGTCCTCCGGCGAGGCTTCCGGCTCGGCCAACTCACCGAGGGACGGGTCCTCAACGGGCGCGGCCGAGACGCCCGCTCCGCCGATCGAATAGCCGATGTACGCGCCGACCCCGACGAGCACCAGACCCAAAAGGACGAGCGCAGCGGGTGACATGGTCAGAGCGGCTAGTGCCATCGCGAAATTCACGTCTCTTTGTGTGGTTCGGTCGGGTCCTGCGTGTCGGGAGTCTGTTTGTTCGAGCCAGTGGCGGAACCTGTATCCGGATCGGGGCGGCCACGGTCAGGACCGGATAGGTCCAGCATCTCCTCCAGACTGATCTCCTCGAGCTGTTGATGTTCTCGCGCTTCCGACTCCTTCAACCGGTACCGGGCGGAGCCGCTCTTCTCGGGCAACCAGCCGGTGACCATGTAGTTGACCCGTTCGCCGATGTTCACGGCATGGTCGCCGATGCGTTCGTAGTAGCGCCCGATCATCGCCATCTGCACGGCACCCTGCAGGTTCAGGTCGGTCTCTGAATGCGAGCGGAGAATTGCCTGCATATACGAGACCTGGAGTTCGTCCAGGCGGTCATCGATGTCGTCGAGCGCTGTCGCCAATGATGTGTTGGAATCGACGTAGGCGTCGATCGCTGAACGGATGAGGAACGTGGCTTCGACACCCATCTGCTCGATGAGTCCACGAATCTGGGGTCCGAATTCGATGTCGTAGATCCGCCGGGACGCCTTGCAGACGTTGACAACCAGATCGGCCGAGCGCTCGAGCTCACTGATCAGACGGATCGTTGCGAGCACAAACCTCAGCTCGCCCGCGATAGGCGACTGGAGCGCCAAGATCAGGTAGCAGCGTTCCTCGAGTCCCAGGCAGAAGTCATCGATCAGGTCATCGCCGTCGATGACCACCTGAGCGGCATGCAGGTCCCGGTCGAGGAGTGCCGCTGTTCCACGACCGATTGTCTCTGCAACCATCGCGCCGAGTCGGATCAGGTCTGAGCGAAGATCCTCGAGTTCCCCGTGGTACTCGATCCTGGTTTCGTTCATCCGAGGTTCATCGGGTCCGCCCGTGTTCATCCGAAACGTCCCGTGATGTAGTTCTCGGTCCGACTGTCCGAAGGCACCGAGAAGATCTTGTCCGTCCTGTCGAACTCGACCAGGACGCCGGTCCTGATGTCGCTCTCTGGGTTGATCTCGGTCGAAAAGAACGCAGTTGCGTCGCTCACGCGCGCGGCCTGTTGCATGTTGTGGGTGACGATGACGATCGTGAACTCTGTCTTGAGCTCACGCATCAGGTCCTCGATCCGTGCAGTGGCGATCGGATCGAGCGCCGAACAGGGCTCGTCCATGAGGATCACTTCCGGATCGACCGCTACGGCGCGGGCAATGCAGAGCCTTTGCTGCTGACCACCGGACATGCCCATGGCCGACGACTTGAGGCGGTCCTTCACCTCGTCCCACAGGGCGGCCTGGCGGAGTGAACGTTCGACGATGTCGTCCAGGTCGCTCTTCTTCTTGATGCCCCCGATGCGTGGCCCGTAGGCGATGTTGTCGTAGATCGACTTGGGGAACGGGTTCGGCTTCTGGAACACCATTCCGATCCGACGGCGCACCTCGACGGCATTGACCTTCTCGTCGTAGAGGTTCACCCCGTGGTAGTTGAGCTTTCCTTCGACCCTGGCGATCTCGACCAGGTCGTTCATTCGGTTGAAGCAACGCAGCACGGTGCTCTTTCCGCAACCGGACGGACCGATAAACGAGGTGATCTCATGCTGACGGACAGCCATGTCCACGTCACGAACGGCACGGTACGAGCCGTAGTAGACGCTCAGATCCTGAACATCGAAGACGACGGGCTGCTCGGCTACCTCTTCTTCGTCAGATACTTCGACCAACTCGCTCCGGAGAGAGATCCTCGTGTCGATCCCCTCCTGGGGATCGGCCTTGACCCTCCACGTTGTGTCTGGCGACATTGACAGGCTCTCCTGTTGCTCGGACTCAGTCATGATCAGCGGATCGCGAATCTCTTGGTAATTCCGCGTGCCGCAAGAGTTAGGACCAGAACGATGGCCACGAGCGTAACCGCAGCCCCCCAGGCGAGCTGTGTTGCTATCTCGCCACCGTTCTGAAGCTGTGAATAGATCTGGGCCGAAAGCGTCGTGTTCTGACCGAGCAGCGACCAGTTGGTGGTCGTGACGAAGCCGATCGTGAACATTACCGGTGCGGTCTCTCCGGCCGCGCGCGCCACGGCCAGGAGGCAGCCGGAAGTAATGCCTGCGATCGAGGCTGGGAGCACCACCTTCACCGTTGTCAACCATGTCCGGGTGCCGAGCGCCGCCGATGCCTCGCGCAGCGAGTTGGGGACCAGGCGCAACATTTCCTCGGTGGAGCGGACCACGATCGGAAGCATCAGGCAGGCGAGCGCTAGCGAAGCTGCGAAGGCCGACTTGCCTTCGGTCCCGAAGCGGACGACCCAGATCGAATAGATGAACACGCCCATGACGACCGAGGGGACCCCGACCATGACGTCGGTCATGAACCGTATGAGACGGGCAAGTCTTCCGTTCTTGCCGTATTCGTTCAGGTAGACCGCGCCCATCACCCCGAGTGGTATGGCCAACAGCGATGCTCCCAGCACCGTCAGGAACGTACCGATGATGGCGGGTTGCATTCCCTTCACCGTCGATGCCGCGGCGCTGCCGGCTTCACACTCTGCCGGGTCTCCGAACCCGAGATCACAAAGTTCCCGGTTGCCCGCCAAGTCGGCGCGACCGACATCTCCGGGGATCGGTGAGGTCCACCATTCAGCGTTGGCCACCACTCCGATTCCCTTGGTCACGACGCTCGCACCCATGGCGAACAACGGGACCAGCGCGACCAGGAAGGCAGCGACCATCATCACCGAGGCGCCACTGTCGCGTAGACGACGACCTCTCGGCATGTTCGCGGTCGACAGCTGGAATCTGATCTCGTCGGTCCGGGCCGGTACACCCGAGGGTGTCGAATTGGTCCTCATCAGTGCGTCCCCTTAATACGCCGGTCGATCATGACGACTGCCCTCCGGGCCGACATGTTGATCACGATTGTGATGACGAACAGACAGACGCCCAGGCCGATGAGGGCGGAACGGAACGTCCCACCGGCTTCGGAGAGGCTCCGGAAGATCTGCGCGGGCATGGTCTCTCCCCTGCCGAACAGATTCGCCGACACCTGCGGCGAGGCACCGATCAGCAGAGCAACTGCGACCGTCTCACCCATCGCTCGACCGAGGCCCAACATGACGGCTCCCGTCAGACCACCACTCGAATGCGGAATGACGACTCCCTTGATCATCTCCCAGCGGGTGGCGCCAAGGGCCAGAGCTCCGTACCTGTCGTTCTCGGGGACAGTCATGAACACTTCGCGGGTCACCGAGGTGATGATCGGGATGATCATCAGTGCGAGCACGATTCCCGCGCTCATGAAGCTGGATCCCGAACCACGACCGAACAGCGTGTTGAGCACCGGGACAGGCTCCACGAGGTCGGCGATCCCGTTGAAGAATCGTTGGAACGGTGGGATCAGCGTGTAGAAGCCCCAGAGGCCGAACACTACCGAGGGGACCGCTGCCAGCAGGTCGATCACGAGCGTGATGCTTCCCCGGATCCGCCGGTGTGCCAGTTCGGTGATGAAGAGTGCTATTCCCACACTGACCGGGACAGCGAAGGCGACCGCTATGAGCGAGACGACCACGGTTCCGAATGCCAGGGGAAGAATCCCGAACAGGTTCTCCGCAGGACGCCACTCGGTGCCGAAAAAATAGCCGGCTCCGAGTTCGGAGAAGGCCGGCCATGACTGTTGGATCATGACTGCGGCGATGAGAACCAGGGCCACCAGGACCGTCGCTCCAGCCGCCAGGGCAACCCTGCGGAAGAGGTGGTCGGCAGTGGCACCGGTCCCCTTCTCGGTGAGGGACGCAGCCGGAGAGACCTCCCGCTCGATCACCTGGGTGTCAATTGTCATGTCCTGCATCTCCGGTGGAGTTCCGTCTGCGAGTATGTCGGGACCCGGGGGTTCCGACATACTCGCAGACCTTCACTGTCTGTATGAGATCGGGTTGAAATTCAGCCGACCCGGTCGATCTGCTCGATGGCCCGCTTGGCCAGCGATTCGGGAAGTGCCACGTACCCGGTGGCAGCGGCCTCGGCCTGGCCGGTGGTCAGCACGTAGCGAAGGTAGGTCCGCAGGGTCTCGGCTTTCACCGGGTCCGACTGCTCGGCGATTGCGAGCAGCCAGGTCGGAGCGGTGATCGGGTAGGCCCCAGCCCCATCGGCATTGAGGGGGTTGTAGGTGAGGTCATCAGCGACTTGTGCCCCGTCGAGGGACGCCTGGACACCCTTTACGGAAGGCGCTACGTACTCACCCGAGGAGTTCATGATCTTGGCGAAACTCAGG
>JBATWQ010000152.1:0-4190 GCA_049672765.1 Microthrixaceae bacterium
CTGACGGCAAGGTGACCGCCGGCAACAGCTCCCAGATTGCCGACGGTGCTTCTGCGGCCCTGATCATGAGTGCCGAGAAGGCCAGGGAACTGGGACTCACCCCCCGGGCCCGTTTCGTAGGTTTCGCAGCTGTCGGCGTCGACCCCGTGAGCATGCTCACCGGTCCGATCCCCTCTACCCAGAAGGTCCTTGAGCGGACCGGCATGAAGATCGAGGACATGGATCACATCGAGATCAACGAGGCCTTTGCCTCGGTGGTCCTCGCCTGGGAGAAGGAGTTCAGCCCGGACATGTCCAAGGTGAACCCCAATGGTGGTGCAATCGCCCTTGGACACCCGCTGGGATGTTCAGGAACCAAGCTGCTCGCAACGATGATCAACGAACTCGAGCGCACAGGTGGCCGCTACGGCCTCCAGACGATGTGCGAGGGCGGCGGCATGGCAAACGCCACGATCATCGAACGGATCGGCTGAGTCGCCGACCACCGTCGATCGGGCTCTGCCCGGTGAATTACAACCTGTTGGGGCCTCCGGTACGCTCGTGCCGGAGGCCCCAACGCGTATGACCGAGATGAACGAAGTCGAAGTCGAGGGTCGGTCCGCCGCCCGCAACAGGATGCCGGCCGGCCTGCGGGTGGCGTTGTGGATTTTCGGCATCATCGCTGTTGCGCTCGCACTCATCGTTGGTTTGTCCCTACCGGGAACGACGGTGTTCCCTGCCGTGATTCTGGGTGCGCTGATCTTGCGCGTGGGATATTTTGTGCTGCAACAGTTGGCGACTCCTCCTCCACCGCCGCCCGATCCGGGCACGCTGCGCAAGGTGAAACTGACGTACCGATGCTCGCTGTGTGGCACCGAGGTCCGGATGACCGCTGCGACCGACGAGGATCCCGAACCGCCCCGTCACTGCATGGAGGACATGGAGCTGGTCGCTCCGACCATCGAGTAGCGCCGACCCGCCTCAGCTGGCGCCGACCGGCTTTAGCGGTACTGGGTGGCGACCATGATGCCACCGAGCATCGCAACCAGGCCGGTGACCAGGTACCAGCCGTTGCCGTCCTCAGCACCGGGAAGCACTCCCATGTAGTTGAGGATGATGAGGAGAAGCCCGACGATCCACAGCCCGAACATCAACAGGGGTACCCACTGCGGGCTCGGACCTGCCTTTGTCGATGACGTGCCCTTGGCCGTGTAGCGGGCCGATTGTTCGGCCTGGGTTGCCTTCGGGGGAGTCACCCGACCACTGGAGCTGGTCGTGGTGGTTCCCTCTTCTGTCCTGCGCTTCCCCGCTTTCGCCATGGGCAGAGGATAGACGTAACGCGTTCGGCCCACAGCCGTCCCACGTTCTACGCTGCCGATGTGGGCCCGAGAATCCTGGTAATCGACAACTTTGATTCGTTCGTTTACAACCTCGTCCAATACATCGGCGAGCTGGGTGCCGAGCCCGAGGTCCACCGTGACGGGTCAATCACGTTGGATGACGTCGAGGGGATCAACCCGGACGGAATCCTGATCAGTCCGGGTCCGGGCCATCCCTCCGAGGTGGCTACTTCGAACGATCTCATCCGGGCATGGGGTCCGAGGCGTCCGACTCTGGGCGTGTGCCTGGGCCTGCAGTGCATGGGCGAAGTGTTCGGGGGAAACGTCGTGCGGGCGCCCGAAGTTGTCCACGGCAAGAGCTCGTTCATCACCCACGACGGCCGCGGGGTGTTTGCGGGGCTCGACAATCCCCTCGAAGTAACCCGCTACCACTCACTCATCGTCGATCGGCCGACCCTGCCCGACGTACTCGAGATCACAGCCGAGACCTCGGACGGGCTCATCATGGGACTTCGCCACAAGGAGTTCCCCATCGAGGGAGTGCAGTTCCACCCCGAGTCGGTGCTCACCCAGCGCGGCCATGACCTGATCTCCAACTTCCTGCGGTCCTGCGACCCAGCGGGATCAGTCGCCGGGCGATCCAGGCGCGGGTGAGCCGCCCCGGGTTGGGTCGGTGGAAGGTGGAACTGTCGTCGGTGGGGGCTCGGGCGCCAGCCCGACCTGAATGGTCATCGAACCCCCGGCACCTAACGCGGTCCCTGCCACCGGCGACTGAGAGACGACCAGCCCGTCACGGCTGTCACCGGCGGGCACGGCCTCTTCCCGCTCCGAGACCCTAACTCCGGCATCCCGTGCCACCTGCTGGGCAACGGCGCTGGTCAATCCGACGAGGTCTGGCACTAGAACAGGTCCGGGATCCCGGGCGATCACCAGGTTGACCGGCATGTTGCGGGGAACCTGGGCACCGGCCCCGGGCGAGGTCGAGATGATCGTCCCTCCCGGCTTGCCCGAACCCGTCTTGTAGCTGATCTTGCCGATCTTCAACTCGGCGCGGGCGATGGCGACCATCGCCTCGGCGTCGGAGACGTCGACGACCGCGGGTACGGTTCTTGGAGCCGGCCCCTTCGAAACCTTGATCACCACGGTGCTGCCGGGGGTTGCACGGGCGCCTGTCGCAGGGTTGGACCCGACGACCTCTCCGACGCGTACCGCGTCGTCGTAGATCTGCTCCCCCTTCGACGGAAGCCCGACCGTCTGGAGCAACGCCGCCGCCTCGGCACCGTGAAGACCCCGCAGGTCCGGGACCTCGATACCCGCGGGTCCATCGCTAACCGCCAGAGTCACGAGTTGGCCGACCTCAAGTCGACTTCCGGCAATCGGATTCTGTGAGACGACCGTTCCGGAGGCGATCAGTTCGTTGCTCTCGTATTCGATCTCGACGATCAACCCGAGCCGTTCCAGCTGTGTCTGGGCAGCTACGGCGGTGCGACCGGCCGATCTGGGAACCACAACTTGAACGACTTCAGCCTTCCCACCGGAGCCGAGCGAGGACGCCAGGCCGAGGACCCCTCCAACCATCAACACCAGGATCAGCAGCAGCCCCAACGCAACGAGCCGCGGATGCTCGCGCGTATCGAGCATCTCACGTGGTCCGTGTTCGGTCGGGTTGGTGCCGCCGCTGTCGGAGCCGGTCATTCGCCCGGCCTTCCAGGGCTGCCGCCCCTACCGCCCGAGCCACCCGTGGGGGATGTCGCTGCGGGAGTCGTCGAGGTCGTCGTGGTGGTAGTCGTTGTCGGCGCAGGAGCGAGTCGGCCAACGACGATCGTGACCGACTCTCCGGGTGCAAGCTTTTCGGAAGCCGCCGGACGCTGCTCGAACACAACTCCCGAGCCCTGACCCCCATAGGGAAGTAACCTTGTCGCGATCTCAACCCTGAAGCCGAGTTCCGACAGTCGGGACATCGCCTGGGCCTGGTTGGAGTTCACGACGTCAGGCACAGCGACGGGAGTAGCACCAGCAGAGATATTCACGGCCACCACCGTGTCCTTCGCTACCTTCGCCCCCTCGCTGGGCGTGGTCGAGACAACAGCACCCGTCAAGGCCTTCGGGTCGGGGACCATCTTCACCTCGCCCAGTTTCAAGCCGGCTTCCCCGAGACGGAACGCCGCCGCCTGGAGCGTCAGACCGGCGACCCCGGGAACGGGTCGCTCAGCGGGTCCGGACGAGACAACGAGTTTGGCCACCTGGTCCCCACCGATAACGACCCCCGGATCTGGATTCTGTGCGAGCACGACACCTTGGGGGATCTTTTCGCTCGGCAGCTTGGTTAGCTCTACCTCGATCGCAGCGTCATCCAGCGGCCCCCGTACCTCGTCCAGTTGGTGGCCGACGGCGTCGGGCATCTGGACCCGGTTCTCACCGTTGCTGACTGTCAACTCGATCTTTTCCCCGACCCTTACCCGGTCACCCGGTGCCGGGTCCTGGCCCATGACCGAGCCGCGGGGGACCGTCAGGCTGTAGGCGTGTCTGACCGTGGGTTCGAGCCCGAGAGACTCCGCTTCGGCCTTCGCGCTGGGCAGAGCCCTACCGAGCAGATTGGGACTGGCGATCTGACGTCCACGACCCATGACCGCATCGATCGGATTGAGCGTTCCCGAAAACCCGAACAGGGCGATCAGGCAGCCGAGTACCACAATCGTGCCTAGGAAAGGGACCAGCCCACGGGGTTTGCTCATGTCAGGTGTCGCCCGAAATCACGGTTCCGTCGTAGTAGTGGTCGACGTCGTTGTGCTCGTCGTCGTGGTCGGTGTGCGGGACTCCACTGCGACCCGGATCGTCACGGTCGAACCTTTGTCCGCATCTCGGTTTCCC
>JBATWQ010000153.1:0-1519 GCA_049672765.1 Microthrixaceae bacterium
CTTCAGGACGGATTGGACCGGGTCCCTCGGCAGCGGACCTTCGCCCGCGCTGTGGAAGGGTTCCTCGTCGGCCAGCTCCGCGATGATCTGATGCGACGGGTGATCGAAGTTGGAGGGAACCTGTATGGCCAGTTCTCCGCTTTCACCTAGAAGCTCGGACCAGCGAGCGATCACACGTGGGTGATCGGGAATCCACTGGAGTGCAGCGTTGGAGAAGACGACGTCGACGTGGGGTGCATCGTCCGGGCGTGAACCCGATGGTGGTGAGGTCGATGGCAGGGCAGCCCTCACCCGGGTCAGGTCCGAAATATCTCCGAGGGTGAACTCAAGTCCTTCGCCCTGAAATTCATTGGCTCTGGCGAGCATCGCCGGCGAGGAATCAACCCCGACTGTTTGACGTGCGCGGAGAGTCTCGTGGAGCTTCCGCGTGAGTGATCCGGTGCCGCAGCCAAGGTCAACGACCAGGTCCGGATCACGGGCTTCGATCAGAGCCAGGAGCTCATAGAACGGTTGACTTCTCTGCGACTCGAACTGCCCGTATTTCTGTGGATCCCACGAGTCTGTAGCCACTTGTCCGGTCCGATCCTGGAGCCTGATGGTGCCAGTTAGGATGTCCTGGCTGTCTACTTGATCTACTACTAGCTGTCCTGCTTCAGGGCGGTGTCGACGCTGACCGCAGCCGCGACGGTCATCATCAGCAGAGGGCCCTCGACCCCGGGTTCGATTGCGACGACGTAGTTGTCGGCAGTGGTGAACATCGCCCGGGCGAGGCCGGAGAAGGTCTTGGTGATCTTCGCGACCTCGGTGCCGGACTCGTTCGAGATCGTGAAGTTCCAGGCCCGCCAGTTCTGTGCGTCGATCGAACCGATGCGACTCCCTCCCGCCATCAGACCGAAGTGGATCTTGCCGAAGACGTTCTCCTGGATGATCTGGCCGATCTCGACTCCGTTGCCGTCCTCGACGATGACCTTGGACTTCATCAACTTCGCCGGACGTGTCAGCTGCAGCTGAACCCGACCGCTGACGTCAACCACCTGGTACTTGTGGGTCAGGAACTGGTCCACATTCGAGAAGAACCGGACGACCTTCTTCGCCGTGCTCTGGCCGATCTCGCGGACCGCACCGATCTGATTCCCGTGCTGGTCCGAAATCGCGTACTCGTTGCTCAACTCGATGAGCTTCGCCTTCTGGTTGACCACGAGTACCGGCTCCGTGAACAGCGTTCCGCCACCCTGGACAGCACCTGCCTGGACGCCTGCCTTTGCCACGTCCTTCGCAATCTTCTTGCCGCTGACATCGCGCGACGGCACGTAGGAGCCGGGAGTACCGGTGAGGGGGTCTACCGACTGTTGACCCTGTGAACTGACCTGGTCGGTCCAGTCGTTTCCGTCGAACCATCGGTACTCGTGACGGCCGGTGGGATCGGGATGCCAAGCAGCAGGTTGTTGGCCTGAATCGCTCATTTGAGATGCACCATTTCTGGATCGGGGATGCGGGCCTACAGCGTACCGACCTGAGC
>JBATWQ010000154.1:0-5257 GCA_049672765.1 Microthrixaceae bacterium
AGGACTCGGCGGTGGGCTTGGCGAAGGACTCGGCGGGGGCTGAAGTTGCATCGAGAGTCTCGAACTCGACCAGGACCCTCAGTCCGTCAGGTCCCTGTGATTGCGACTGGATGTGGGTGAAAGGGTCACGAAGGTCGGCGACGTGGTCCAACGCGGCACCTATGGCGTTGGCCGACGCAACCTCGAAGGCGCTCAGGTGTGAACCCCAACGAGACTCCAGCAGGCCGAGACAGCCGATGACGGACTGAGGATCGGTTGGGACCAGCCACGCGCATGCGGTCGAGGAAGGGATCGGTTCGACCTCGACCGCCACCCGGGTTATCACCCCGAGGGAGCCACCCGAACCCACCAGGAGTTGGGTCAGTGAAAGGCCCGAGTTGTCCTTGCGGAGCGTAGAAATCTCGTCGACGACGCTCACCTCGTCGTCAGCAAGCACAGCCTCGACTCCGAGAACATGGCGTCGCATGTCGCCGTGTCGGATCATTCTGGCCCCGCCTGTATTGGTCGCGGCCATACCACCGACACTCGGGTCGGCGCCCAGATCGATGGGTAGCCGCAATCCGTGTGGGGCGAGCTCCTCGTTGAGCTTCGAAAGTCTGGTCCCTGCGGGAACGACAGCGGTGCGATCGCTCGGGTTGATGATGCCTTCACCGACCATCCGGTCGGTGCTCAAAATGATCGCCACGTCGTCAGGACCGGGTGTCGACGCTTCGACCAGACCGGAGTTCGCCCCCTGGGGTAGTAACTGCAGCCGGTTGTCCCTGGCCCAACGGATGATGACCCGCAGTTGCCAGGTCGACGCGGGTGCCAGAACCAGGTCCACATGTCCAGCAGGTCCACGGGCAGGTTCGGCGAAGCGCTCCAAGCCCTCGGTGAGGATCACCCGTGCGTCGCCACCCAGGGCTTCCGATAGTTCATCGAGTAGCAGGCCGGTGCGTTCTTCGCTGGACACCCATCCATCTTGACCTACATCCCGTCCGGGTTGCGCAGGTACCCGGACGCAGTTGAACCGAACGGAGGCTCCGGTGTGATCGGTCGCCCGGGGTGTCAGAGTTCTCTACTCTCACCAGCGTGAGTAGAGATCAAGTGACACCCTCGAACGTTGGCGGCGCGACCGGAAGATCGGCGGATACCGGCGACCCACGCGCCCCGTACAGCGGCTTCGAGGGCCAGGTTGGCCGTGTCTTCGCCACGTCGGAGTCGTACTGGCCAGAGCCGAAACGACCCAGAGTCGGGGCGCCGAACATCGTCGTGATGCTCTGCGACGACCTCGGCTATTCCGACCTCGGCTGTTATGGCTCGGAGATCCCGACGCCGAACATCGATCGCCTGGCGGGGGAAGGGCTCCGGTTTACCGACTTCCACTCAACCCCCATGTGTTCTCCGACCCGGGCGGCGCTACTCACCGGGCTCGAATCGCACCGCGCCGGTTTGGGTCACGTCGCACACGCCGACCCCGGGTTCCCCGGCTACGCCATGGAGTTGACCGATCTGGCGCCGACCCTGCCCGAGATGCTCCGCGGCTCGGGCTACCAGACGTTGATGGTCGGAAAGTGGCACCTGACCAGGGACAGCGCCCAGAACGACGCCGGTGACCGGTCGTCGTGGCCGCTCCAGCGTGGATTCGACCGCTACTACGGCTTCCTCGACGGCTTCACGAACCTGCACCACCCCCACCGGCTGATCGAGGACAACCATGCGGTAGTCATCGACGAGTTCCCCGACGACTATTACCTGACGGACGATCTGACCGACCGTGCCATTGGAATGATCCGCGAGTCCAAGGCGTCCGACCCGGAGAAGCCGTTTTTCCTCTACCACGCCCAGGGTGCAGTTCATGCTCCGCTGCATGCGAAAGCAGTCGACATCGAGCGGCACGCCGACAGGTATCGAGAGGGGTGGGACATCCTGCGGGCCAGGAGATTCAAACGCCAGATCGAACTCGGCGTTGTCCCCGAGGGAACAGCGCTGTCGGAGCGTCCGACCGTCGAGGGCGACGACGTACAGGCCTGGGACGACCTCGACGATGATCACAAGCGCCTTTTCGCCCGTTACATGGAGGTGTACGCGGCGATGGTCGACAACATCGACCAGAACATCGGGCGCCTGCGGCAGTCGCTGGAAGAGATGGGCGAGTGGGACAACACCTTGTTCATCTTCACCTCGGACAACGGTGCGTCACGCGAGGGTGAGGCCAACGGCACGAGCGCATACCTGCGGACCCTCCACTTCGAGAGGACGGGAATGGAGGAGCCATTCGACGAGGACCTGGCTCGAATCGACTCCATGGGTGGCCCGACAACCTTCCCCCACTATCCACGTGGCTGGGCATGGATGGGCAACACCCCATTCAGGCTCTACAAGATCAACGCACATCGCGGGGGACATTCGGTTCCGTTCGTCGTGTCGTGGCCTGCGGGTGGAGTGGCGGCGGGGGAGCTTCGCCAGCAGTTCATGCACGTGACAGATCTGTTGCCCACACTGCTCCAGATAGTCGGGGTCGAGCGGCCCGGGCAGTGGAACGGCAAGCCCGTTCTGCCCCTGGCGGGAGAGGAACTGTCATCGGCCTTCTTCGACGCTGCGGCTCCCGGGCGCACCCGCGATGTGGTCATCGAGAACGAGGGCCATCGCGCCTACAGGCGTGACGGCTGGGAGGCGGTGACCCGGCACCAGGCCCGCACCGCGTTCAGCGACGACGACTGGGAGCTGTTCAACATGGTGGCCGATCCGACCCAGGTCGAGAATCTGGCCGCGGTGGATCCAGCCCGCCTGGAGGAACTTGTTGCGGCCTGGGACGACGCGGCCTGGGAGAACCAGATCTTTCCGTTGGATGAGGGAACCGGCTACCGCTATCTGCTCCGACCGCCGTGGACCGAACGCTACGACAAGCCGGTGACGATCTACCCCGGCACGCCGACGCTCGACCGGTGGCGATCCCAACGGCTCATTCTCTGGCGAAACTTCGATGCGACCGCAACGGTTTCACTGACCGAGGGTGACGCCGGGGTGCTTCTCGCCCACGGCGATCAGGGCGGCGGATACTCGCTGTACATCGACGACTCAGGCGAGCTGGTAGCGGCCCACAACGGCTATGGCCTGGAACGCGAGTTGCGTGGCCCCCGGGTTGGGCCGGGCGACCACGAACTGGGTCTGCGGGTCACCTGCGCCGGTAACAGCGTCTGGAACCTCGCGCTGGTGATCGACGGAACCGAGGTGGCGCAGGCAGACGGGTTCCGACTGCTCATGGCCATGGCTCCGTTCCAGGGGATCGATATCGGGATCGATCGCCGATCACCCGTCAACTGGGACCTGTTCACCCGCCACGGGAGCTTCCCGTTCTCGGGTGTGCTGCACAAGGTTTCGTACCAGCCTGGCGACCCGGCGCCCGACAGCCCGGTGGGCTTCCTGGAGATGCTGAGGGACTGGGGCCGTCACTTCGAGTGACGCACCGGCAGTGCCGAGATCGCGGTGCGGACTTCGCGCACGTCCCGTTCGAAAACCCGGGTCCGTGGTATCAGCCCGAGTGAGCGCCACGGACCTGCGCCGGCGCGCCATTCCGCGGACCAGATGACCGTCACAGCTCCGATGAAACTTCTGGGTCCGCTCTCGGCGTCCGCGCCGGGGGTGGGCGCTCTATAGGTGATGGTGCACGCCAACGGGTTTCTGGACTGACGGGCGGGGGAGAGCGGACTGAACGGGTCGAACCTGACGCCTCGGCCGGGGCACTCCCGGATTTCAGCTGATCCGTCGCCGCTGTATATCCGCAGTGACACCGGTTCGGCCCGTACCTCAGCTACAAGCCCACCGGACCGGAGTGTCGCATCGATGGGGGTCCAGAGAGCCGAGGGAATCGAGATGAACACCGGTTGGTTGACCGGCACCGCGACCCCGGTCGGTGGGCTCTGGACCGGTCTCGGCTCGGGCAGCCTGGTGATCATCCTGCGACCGAGAGTCGTCAGGGCGTCAGTGCCGCCGGGTCGGGGTGACACCCAGATGTCGGTTGCGACACCGTCACAGATTTGGAGTCGAAGCTCGTACTCGATCGGTGGTGGCGGGGGAGCCGGCGGCGGTGCTGGTGGCGCAGCCGGGTCGCCTTCGGGTGAGGCCTCGTTGGGCGCGGTCTCGTCCGGCTCGGTTTCGTCCGGCGCGGCCGGGGGCGGATCCTCCTGGGTGATCAGATAGTCCCGCAGCAGTTGAGCGACCTCCTTCGAGCTTTCGGCGTCCGGGTGAAGGGCCACCAGGGCGATCAGGAACTCGATCTCGGCGTCGTTCAGTACCACGGTCCTGCAGCGGGGGTTTGGCGACTGACCGGTAGGTCGATTGCGCCTCGGCAGTATCGACGTGATCGTCGTGAGGATGTCGCCGCGCCCCACGATGGAGGAACTGGAGGATCCACCACCTTCGGCCGCGACCGGGCCGACGAACCCCGGACCGGCGAGGACGGCGAGGAGGGTTGCGACGGCAGTCAGAACCAACCGGGTCCGGCGCAGTATCCAACCTCGGGCGCGGGTCATCGGCCGGCCTCTGTGTTGTCGTGCCCCGGGCAAGGGTCACCCGAGCCCGGCGGAAGGACCTTCAGGTCGAGTTGGTCGAAGGCGTCCAGAACCCACAGTTCCGGGTTGAACTGGCTGCGGTCGGCCCGGCCTATTCCGCGGATGTGTGCGACCTGACCATCGATGACCTTGCCGGTCGCGGCTTCGATCCGGATTCCGGGTGAATAGCCGCACCAACTGAACTCGATCGACCCGTCGTCCCTCCGGCTCGTCCGATCCACATGGTGGCGGAAGCTGACGCCGTCGGGCCCCGGCAGCAGGCGGGTGCCGGCGATGACGGGCCGGTGAACGAGTTGGTCCAACACGCTGTTCGACAAGGCAGATTCAGTCGGGACCAACCGGGCCCAATCCAGTCTGATCGGCGATCCCGGGTCGAGCGAGGCAGAGGGCTGCACAGCCAACTGGGTCACCAGATCGTCGTAGCGGTCGAGAAGTGCCCCGACCATCGCCAGATCCGCCGGGTCATTCATGTGGGTGCTACCGCGGGCCGAGCCTTGTGGGTCCCAGGGCGAGTCTACGCGTGCGTCGTGTTGACCGTTCGGGTTTGCGTCCGTCGCGTCCTCGCCGCCGGGTCCGGCTCCGGCGCTCTCCTCAGCGACGGCATTTGATCGAGGCCTCCGGTCTCGCGCCGACCGGCTCCCGTCGGGTCCGTCCGCCGCATCCACGGGTTGCATGGCAGCGGGCCCCGTTTGCTCTGTCGGACC
>JBATWQ010000155.1:0-6269 GCA_049672765.1 Microthrixaceae bacterium
GCCCGATACCTCGCGCCTACGAGTACCACCGCACAGTCTGGATGCAGAGGAGTCGCTGCTCGGCGCGATGCTGCTGAGCGAGCAGGCAATTTCTGCTGCCGCAGGACTTGTCTCTGTCGAGGACTTCTATCGACCGGCACACCGCCACATCTTCGATGCCATCCTCGCCCTCTACTCCAAGGGTGAAGGAATCGATCCGGTAACGGTCGCCGACGAGCTCGCCCACGCCGGACTGCTCGAAGCTGTCGGCGGACCTGCGACGCTCATCAGCCTGCAGACACGCACCCCGGCGATCACCAACGCACATCACTACGCCAAGATCGTCGAAGAGAAGGCGCTGCTCCGGCGGCTCATCACCACCGCCAACGACGTGGCCGAGCTCGGGTACTCACCTCTCGACGACATCGACAAGACGATCGACTCTGCCGAGAGCCTGATGTTCTCGGTCGCCCAGCGTCGCAACGCCGACACGATGTCCGAGTTGAGCCCGCTGCTCAACCAGAGCATCGAACGACTCGAAGAGCTGTTCGAGAACGGCGACTCCATCACGGGCACGCCCACCGGATATGTCGATCTGGACATGAAGCTCGCCGGGCTGCAACCGGGAGCGCTGCTGGTCGTTGGGGCCAGGCCGGCGATGGGCAAGACGGCGTTCGCGCTCGGGTTGGCCGCAAACGCTGCGGTGCGCGAGCAGCGCCCGGTGCTGTTCTTCTCACTCGAAATGGGCCATCTCGAACTGACCCAGCGTCTGATCGCCGCCGAAGCCCGGATCGACTCCACAAAGCTGCGAACCGGAAGACTGACCGACGCGGATTGGACGAAGATCACCAAGGCCATCGGCCGTCTGGGTGAAGGCAAGCTCTGGATCGACGACAACCCTGCGCTCACCGTCACCGAAATCCGTTCCAAGGCCAGACGTCTTCAGGACCGGTTGGGCGAGCCGCTCGGCCTTATCGTCGTGGACTACCTCCAGCTCATGTCAGGTCGGGGTTCCGCCGAGAGTCGGCAGGTCGAGGTCTCCGAGATCAGCCGTGGCCTCAAGGTCCTGGCCCGTGAGCTCGAAGCTCCGGTCATGGCGCTGTCACAGCTGTCGCGGCAACTCGAACAGCGAGCGGATCGTCGACCGATGCTGTCGGACCTTCGTGAATCCGGTTGCCTGATCGCCGAGACCCGAGTCCTGCGCGCCGACGACAACACCGAGGTGACACTCGGTGAATTGATGGCCAGCGGAGAGAGCGACGTGCCGGTTTGGTCACTCGACGAGGACTGGAAACTTGTCCCCGCAACCATGACCCACGCGTTTCCGAGTGGCACCAAAGAGGCGTTCCAGATGCGATTGGCATCGGGTCGCGAGGTGACCGCTACCGCCAATCATCCCTTCAGGACCGTCAACGGTTGGGCGCGCCTGGACGAACTTTCCGTCGGTAGTCGGATTGCGGCGCCCCGCCAGCTCGGATCCCCCGAGAACCTGCGTGTCGTAACGGGCGACGAGGCAGGCGTTGTCCTGGAGCGGATGGCCGAGGAATCGGTGCGCTCGGGTGCGGTGGTCCCAGAGGCCTTCGACCTGGTTGATGAGCAGCTGTCGAGTGTCCTGTCGGCGATCTTCGGGAGGGTCGGTTCACTCGGTGTCAGCGAACTGCGCGGGCGTCCACACGTAAGGCTCACGGCAACGACGCCGCATCGCCGTCTGATCGATGACCTGCAAATTCTGCTCTCGCGCTTTGGGGTGCAGTGTCGGATCACGAACGTCGGCCCGCGGAAGCCTCGGTGGAGGCTGTGGATACACGGGGTCGAACATCAGCGACGCTTTCTCACCAGGATCGGGGTGTCGGGGGAGCGCGGACGGTTGGTCGACCAGGCGCTTGCGTCCCTGGGAGACACGGTCGGAAACCCCAACGTCGACACGATTCCGAGCGGTGTCAAGGAACAGATCCTCGTCGCACTAGAGAAGGCCGAGATGACCCAGCGGGGTCTGTCCGAGGCACTCGGTGAGCAGTATTGCGGCGGGTACCTGCTGGGGACCGAGGCTCGACCGCGTTGTTCGAGCCGCTCCCGCCTCGCACGTATCGCCGAGGTGACCGAGTCCAAGGAGTTGGCGGCACTCGCGACCTCGGACGTGTTCTGGGACGAAGTGGTCGAGATCACCTCCGTCGGTGACCGAGAGGTGTTCGACGCGACTGTGCTCGGAACGCACAACTTCATCGCGAACGGTGTCGTGGTCCACAACTCGATCGAGCAGGATGCCGACGTGGTGATGTTTCTGTACCGCGACGAGGTCTACAACCCGGACACGACCGACAAGGACACGGCCGAGGTGATAGTGGCCAAGCACCGTGCCGGGTCGACCGGCACAACCCGACTGGTTTTCCTCGACTACTGCACCCTGTTCACCAACATGGCCCGCGAAGGCTGATCGAACGAACACGGCTGCCCCCCCCGGCCGCCTCGGCGTAAGAAGGAACGAACTCGAGGGAGCCGGTTGGCCTTCGAGACCCTGGGTCAGGACGTGTAGAAGGCTCCCTGCATACCCATCGAACCGTGGAAGTTGCACGAGAACCGAAGTGAGCCGCTCTCGGGGACTTTGACGGTGACCGTGGCTTCATCGCCCGGCTCGAGCGTCTGGTCGACGCTGCCGTCATCGAGGGTAAAGGTGTGTGCGGCCTTGCCCTCGTTCTCGAGCTTGACCGACACGGTCGCCCCGGGAGCCGCTTGGATGAAGGTGGGACTGAAGTAGTTGTCGTCAACCTCGACGTCGACCTTGGCGTTCGTGCCTTCAGCCGAGATGTCCTTGGTCCCCTTGTTGTTCACCTCGCCACTCAGCTCAACCGGCGCTGCCGCGGTCTTGGTAGCCGCGGTAGTGGTCGATCTGTCGCCGCCGCTCGGGGCTGCGCCGGATGAGTCGCTGCTACCGCATCCGGCGAGTGCAAGTGCGGTCCAGAGTGCGAAAGCTCCGATGAGTATGCGGTGTTTGGACATGGTGGACCCCTGGATCTGCGACGTGCACCGGCGATCTGTCGGCAACAGGACTACGGCTCATGACGTCGGGTGGATTGCGGCGTACGTTGTTTTTGTGTCCGGCAATCCCGACGAGGCCTCAAGCCGTATACACGGAGTGAGCCTCGCATCCGATGAAGCCCTCCTCGCCGGCATCTCGCTCGGTGACGAGGACTCGGCGCGCACCTTCGTCCGCAGGTACCAGCATCGTGTCCTTGGTGTGGCCGTCCTGGTCCTCGGCGATCGACACGCGGCCGAGGACGTGGCCCAGGACACATTCATGCGCGTCTGGCGACACGCGGGAGGGTTCGATGCCCGCAGAGGTGCCGTTGCCCCATGGGTACTCACCATCGCCCGCAACGCTGCGATCGACGCAGCCCGCCTACGTCGATCTGTGGCCGTCGACCCGGCCGCACTCGAGTCGCTACTCGGTGCCTCGACGCGCCGGTCACCGTCGGAGGATGTCGAGCACGCCATGGCGGTTGACCGGGTGACCCGAGCCCTCGGCGGTGTGCCGGTCGAACAGCGTCGGTCCGTTGTACTCGCGGCCCTGTACGGTCGGACCGCGGCCGAAGTTGCCGAAATAGAGGCGATCCCATTGGGGACGGCCAAGACGCGAATCCGTACGGGACTGCGCCGGATCCGGGAACTGCTCAGCGACGAACTGGCCGACGACGAGGTGCTCCAGTGACCGCCG
Source organism: Microthrixaceae bacterium (assembly GCA_049672765.1). Lineage (GTDB taxonomy): Bacteria > Actinomycetota > Acidimicrobiia > Acidimicrobiales > Microtrichaceae > JAGQSZ01. The sequence goes on from JBATWQ010000155.1 coordinate 3,692, forward strand.
CTGATTGCGACAGGTGTCGTGAGGTGGCCGCCGAACTCGCTCTCGGAATAGCCGTCGGGGATGAGCGCGCTGCTGCGCTCGAACACCTGACGAACTGCCCAGCGTGTCGCCGGGAACTCAACGGTCTCACTGCTGCACTCGACGCTCTCATGTCCCTTGCTCCGCCGGTGGATCCGCCGGCGGGTTTCGAAGAACGTGTGCTGGCTGGGTTCACCTCGACCGCCGACACGGTCAGAATCGAAATCGTCGACGGGGAGTTCGTGAGCGATGAGGGATCACCGAATTTCGGTCCTGTCGCCGCTCGAGACGACCCGCAGACTTCAGTGGCGGCACCCGTCGTTGGCAAGGGGCGTGCGCGCGTGCTGATTGGTGTCGCCGCTGTCCTGGTCGCAACGGCCGGAGTATTCGGCGCGGTGGCGCTCGTTGACCACGATGTGCCCCCGTCCGCCACTTCTGAGACCGCCACAGCCGCTCGTTCCGATCGACTCGAGGGAGTGCTGCGTACGCCCGACGGATCGGACGTCGGAAGGGTCACCTTGGACACCAGCGGGTCTGGCGATTCGCAGGGGAGTGGCGCCGAACTGATCGTTTCCCTCGACCCAGCGGTCCCAGTTGGCAGCTATCGGGTCGAGTGCGACTACGAGTCGGGTCACCCCTACACCGCTGGGGTGCTCCACTCGTCGCCCGACGGGTTGGAGGAGTGGCGTGGGACCATAACTGTCCCGACGTACGACCTACTTCGTGTACGTCTGGTCAGCACAACCGGCGGTCCGAATTTGGAAGCTTCAATGGCATCCTGAGCAGGTTTTCGGCCAACCGGGTCGTGGTCGTTGACGGCCCGCCCGAGAAAACGCCGCCAGTGGGTGCGGCGTCAGTGGGTGCCGCCGAAGCGGTTCGGCAATTTGGTTGTCTGGATCGATCGCAGGTCCCCGGATTCCTCGCGATTATGGGGGAGTCTGCGGGCTACGCTTCTGCGCCTCGGGACGGAGAGTCACAGCATGACCAACGCGATTGCGACGGATCGACTGACCAAGAAGTATCGCCAGGTCGCAGCTGTCGATGCGGTCGACCTGGAGGTCCACACCGCCGAGGTGTTCGGATTTCTGGGCCCCAATGGGGCCGGCAAGTCCACGACGATCCGGTGCCTGCTGGACCTGGCACACCCGAGTAGCGGTACGGCGACGATCCTCGGCATGGACAGTCGGCGCGATTCGATCGCGATACGACGTCGCACGGGGTTTCTTCCGGGGGACCTCGCTTTGTATCCAAACCTGACCGGCAAGGAGGTGATCGACTACTTCGCGAAGCTGCGGGGAGGCGTTGACACCGCGGCGATACGGACACTTGCGGAGAGATTCGACGCCGATCTGTCCCGCAGATGTGGCGACTACTCGTCGGGAAATCGTCAGAAGGTGGGTCTGATCCAGGCCTTCATGCACAGACCAGAGCTGGTCATCCTGGATGAGCCGAGCACGGGACTAGATCCCTTGGTCCAAGAAGAGCTGCACCACCTGATCCTGGAGACCCGCAGCGAGGGCCGGACCGTGTTTCTTTCGAGCCACGTTCTGTCCGAGGTCGACAGGGTGGCTGACCGGGTCGGGATCATCCGCCACGGCCGACTGATCGAGGTTGCGTCGATGGACGACCTGAAGTCCAAGGCCATCCGACGACTGGACCTGGAATTTGGCAGCGAGGTCGACGCTGCGCCCCTGAGGAATGTCGACGGGGTCCGTGAGGTCACCGGCGCCGGGCGTCACTTCAGCGTCGCCTATGAAGGTTCGGTCGACCGCGTACTTGCGACGGCAATGAGCATGGGCATAGTGAACCTCCAGAGCCGAGATGCGGGCCTTGAGGAAATCTTCCTCGGCTACTACCGCGACGAATCGCCGGAAGCGTCAGATGCACCTTGAAGTGATCAGGCGGGCGTTCCGTGACCGGCTGACGATGTCTGCTGCTTCCGGAATCGGAATCGGAGTACTCATCATCGGCGCGCTGTTGATCTACGAGGGTCTTGGCATCGACACCGAAGCCATGGTGGCCGGCTTTCCCGAGGCGCTGCGTTCGCTGATCGGAGTCGCAGGCAGCGGAGTCAACTACGTCCTGAGCGAGGTGTTCGGCCTGATGGTGCCGATCGTCGTTCTGGTCGTCGGGATTTCCGGTGGAGTCGCCGCCGGGGCTGGAGAGGAGCGCGACGGCACAGCGACGCTGCTCTTCGGTCAGCCGATCACCCGGCGAGGCGTACTCGGCGCAAAGGCACTCGCGGTGGTGGGCCACGTGCTGGTGACCGCGGTGCTGACGATGCTCTTCACAATGGCCGGCAGCTTCTTCGTCGACACCGGTGTGAGAACGGCGAATCTCGCTGCAACCTGTCTCCTGGCGGCTGCTATGGGGATTGCTTTCGCAATGCTCGCTCTGGCCATTTCGGCCGCCACGGGGTCAACGAGCCTGGCGCTGGGAGTGAGCAGTGGCCTCGGAGTCGTCGCGTACCTGGCCAAGTCGCTCTTCCCCCTGGTCAAGGGTTGGGAGATCTTGGCCAAAGTCTCTCCCTGGTTCTACTACGACGGATCGGACCCCCTGG
>JBATWQ010000156.1:0-3070 GCA_049672765.1 Microthrixaceae bacterium
GTCCTCGACACGCTGCCGGTAGAGCATCGTCCGATCGCCGAGCAGGTTCTGCGCGGCGGTATCCCAGCGGTCCGCGACGCCATTGCGCAGCAGAACGCGCAGGCAAAGAAGGACAACCAGCCCGAGATCCCGGCCGATCAACTCGTCGACCTGGCCGAGAAGCTTCTGCCCGCGTTGCGGGCTGCCGAATGGCGTGACCGTGCCGATGCCGTCGTCGCCGATCTCGACACCCTCGACCTGCGTGATCTGCGCTCGGTGATCGTCGCTGCTGACGGTGTTGCACGTGACGAGGAGTCGCTCGCCCTGAAGGACAAGATCCAAGAGGGCCTCACCCGACGGGTCGAGGAAGAGCAGGCGATGTGGATCGCCGATATGACCGCCAACCTTGATGCTGGTCGGTTTGTCCGGGTACTCCGTCTCAGCTCCAGGCCACCCAAGGCCGGCGCTCCCCTGCCGGTCGATATCTCGAGTCGACTGATCACCGCTGTGTCCGAAGGGCTCACCCCAACGGTCAATCAGGACCTGTGGGCGGCCGCCCTGGATGCCCTGGCATTCTCGCCGGTGCGTAGCTCGGTGGTTCCCGTTGGTCGGCCGGAAGAGCCGTCGGAGACGTTGCTCGAAGCGGTCCGCCGGGTTGGTGACCGACTTCCGAAGATCGTCGAACTCTTCGGACTGGATCCAGCTGAGATCGCCGCTGCGTCCCGCAAGCGTGGAAGAGGCCCCCGCGCCGGCCAGGGCGCAGGTCGAGGCGGAAAGCAGTCGGCCAAGAACAAGTCCGCCAAGGGAACCGAAAAGGGCGCTGACAAGTCTGACAAGTCTGCTGACGCGGGTGCTCCTGACAAGGGCGCCGACAAGTCCCACAAGGCTGAATCGGCTACGGCAGAAACTCCCACCGATGTAGCGACAGAAGCCTCTGTTGGCGAGACACCGTCGGCTGACGCACCGGAAGCTACCGAGGGTATGGATTCGGCCGAAGCAGCGCCGGAACCCGCCGAAGCAGCTCCCGAAGCCGCCGAAGCAGCGCCGGAACCCGCCGAGACGACCGAAGCCGCCGACACGGCCGAAGTCGAGAAATCAGGCGTAGAGAGCGAGTAGTTCGCTCGGGTGTTGCAGCACGGTCCCTTCGGGGGCCGCTGCTGTCACCCTGGGGTTCCATCCCGCCCACACCATCTGACAGCCGATTTCAAGGGCACAGCGAAGGTCTCCAGCGCTGTCGCCGACCATCGCCACCTCGGAGGGCTTCAGGTCCATCAATTCGAGCACCGGGCTCAGCCCTTTGTGCGCCCAGTCGAAGTGGTCTGCGTAGAGAGCAACCTCGGGCTCCCACCTGAGTCGGGCGAGTTCAGCCGATGCGGATCGGGGATGCTTGTTGGAGCAGATCGCCCAGCGGCCCAACTTTTCGACCACTTCTGTCATGCCCGCGAACGGCTGTGCCAGTTCGGTGTCGTAGGCATCGACGTAGGCGTCCAGGGAAACCCCCAGACGGTCACACTCCTCGGCGATCGCGTGGCCGAAGCTGATCTCTTCCAGGGGCACACCGAGTGTCACGAAGGGGCTGACCAGAGCGGCATCGGAATCGATCATCGTCCCGTCGAAATCAAATATGAGAGCGGTCACCGGCTGGAACGACATGCGGGTGAAGCTAGCGGCTCCGGGAAGGCCAGACGGAAGGCCAGACGGAAGGCCCGACAGAGGTTCCGACGGAGGGTCCGGGGTCGCCCACGGGACCGGCTAGGTTTTTGCCATGAGCGTGGACTTTGAGAAGCAGGGAAATATCGGGATCATCACGATCAACCGGCCCAATGCACGTAACGCCGTCAACACCGACGTCGCCACGGGCATCGAGGCCGCAGTCGATCAGATCGAGAACGATGACGAGATCTGGGTCGGAATTCTGACCGGGGCGAAGACCGAGAAGGGCTACATCTTCTGTGCCGGTGCAGACCTCAAGCAGATGAGCGTCGACCCGGGGGGAATGTCTACCGAACGAGGTGGCTTCGGCGGATTTGTCCAGCGGGAGCGGACCAAGCCGATCATCGCAGCGGTCGATGGCCCAGCACTCGCCGGAGGTACCGAACTGGTCCTCGCAGCCGACCTGGTCGTCGCTTCCCGTACGGCTGTGTTCGGAGTCCCGGAGGTGAAGCGCAACCTGGTCGCCGCCGCCGGGGGTCTGTTCAGACTGCCCCGCAAGCTGCCCCGTAACGTGGCGATGGAACTGGTCTTGACCGGCCGACTCGACTTTCCGGCCCAGCGTGCCTACGACCTCGGCTGGGTCAACCGGATCTGTGACGAGGGCGAGGCCCTGGCCACTGCGCTGGGACTGGCGGGCGAGATCTCCCAGGCCGCGCCGCTGGCGGTTCGTGAAAGCCGCAAGATCGTCCTCGAAGCCACCGATCAGCCCGATGAGATCGGCTGGAAGCTCTCCGGGGAAGGCATCATGAAGATGTTCTCCACCGAGGACTTCTCAGAAGGACTCAACGCCTTCATCGAGAAGCGCGACCCTCAGTGGAAGGGCCGCTGAGCGACAACTGCTGAGCGACCAGCTGCTGCACGATGAGATGTCTGGCATGGGTGCCGCTCGGGCGCCCCGCCAGATGTCATCGCCGCGCAAGCCACAGGACATCGCCATCGCGCCAGTGGATACCGCTGTTTCAGATGACCGTATCGATCAGACCCTGATCGGCGAGGAACTCGGCCAACCCATCGACGAGTCGTAGCTCTGGTACATCCCACGCGGGCGTCCAGCGGACCTCGATGGCATCACCGACCGAGCCCGGTTCCTCATCGAGTATCACGGCTCTGAAGAACATCAGGACCTGGTGCGTCGCCGCGCCGTCGTCGATGAGTTCGGTCCATCCCATGAACGGACCGCACAGACCGGAGTCGTAACCGGTCTGCCCGGCCAGCGCCCTGACCGCCGCTTCGGCCATCGTTTCGAGCGGATCGAGCAGGGTCGCCGGCACGGACCACTCCCCGGCGCTTGGTCCGCCCGAACGGCGTATCAAGAGGATTTCGTCGCGGCGCTCGACGACAGCGGCGACGCTGATCCGAGGTTTTGGCTCGGCCAGCC
>JBATWQ010000157.1:0-3181 GCA_049672765.1 Microthrixaceae bacterium
ACGGATCGGATCGGATCGGGTCGGGACGGCTTGCGTCGCTGCGCGCAGGGGCGACACGGCAAGGCCCGACTCGCGACCGCGTGCGGTCCGGATCCTGCCCGGAGGTCATGGGGGTGGTCTTGTTCGACCGTGGCGTTGGCCGACGAGGGTGTCTCCCTTGGGGGTTGTCCATTGGGACCAGCCGTTGGGATCGAGCTGAACGTCCCAGCCCTTACGGTGCGCTACTCCGTGGTGGTGGCGACACAAGAACAACAGGCCATCCAGGTCGGTCGAGTGGCGCTTATGCCATTCGGTGATGTGGTGCGCGTCGCACCACTCGGGTTTGGCTCCGCATCCAGGGAATACACAGCCGCCATCACGGGCCGCCATCGCTCTCCGTTGCGCTCTGGTGGCGAAACGGACCCTGTGTCCCATGTCCAGTGGGACTCCGAGACTGTTGACGATCAGGGTGTACACGTCGGGGTCACACAACAAGCACTCGAACGCGTCCTCACGTAGCGGTGTGCCGTTCGGGTCGGTGACCCACATGCCGGCCCACGTGTCCATCGTCGACGTCAACTGCGACGCAACCGCTCCAACCAGGTCCCGGGTCGGGTGACCAACACCCCAGCCCGCACCATCGCAGCCAACCTGCATTCCGACGGCAGCGTTGTGGCCGCCGGACGGGTCGCCGTTGCAAAGGCCGGACGGGTCGCCGTTGCAAAGGCCGGACGGGTCACCGTTGTGTAGGCCGAACGGGTCGAACAATCCGCCCCCACAGCCATCGGCGCAGTGCTCGCCGTGTCCTTGGAGGTTGGCGGGGGTGAGAGTCAATGCGACCTCGGGTCGCGGTGCCTTCCCGGTGGTGCCGGCCAGTCCTCTCCGACACGCTTCGATCAGCGCAAGGGCGAGGAGCGTCTGGCGGTCGGGGATCTCGATCTCGGGAGTGATCTGATTGTCGCGTTTGAACCGTTCAAACAGTTCATCTGCGATTGTGTTCAACGCCTGGGTAGCAATCAGAGCCTGCTCGCCGACCAGCTCACCCCGGATGACGGTCACATCGCCGACCGGTTTCACGCTCAACCGGTTACGGCAAACATCACCGGAGGGGTCGTGTCCTCCGTCGAGGTCCAACAGGTCGGCCACGGCCTGGACGTCACGGCTCCACACCTCGAACGACACGCCGTCGATTGCGTCGATCAACGCCGGCGAGATCGCAGCGATCTGATCAACGATCCGCGGGTTTGCCGCGTTGGCTATGACGCGGGCGTGATCAAACCCGATCCGCCCCTCGACCAGGGCTTGGAAGACGAACGGCAGCCGGAGGGCAATCTTGGTTGACGTCTTGACCCGCGACTTCGCTACGCCAGAAGGCAACTGGGCGTCCCGAGCCAGCCACGGGCCGGTCCGAAGTCCGAACCGTCGATCGGTTACATCCCGCTTGTGTGCCTCGACAATCACTGTTGCAGCCACACCGTCAAGAAACCTGCGGGCCTTCTCGACCGACAGCATGGCTTCAGACACCCGCTCGTCAGACAAGCCTTCCAGGTGAGAGGACGGAAGGTCATCCAACTCCGCCACAGCCCCCAACAATCCCGACAACAGCCCGCCGGACTCGTTGCAAGAGTTCTTGGACGTGCCATCGGAAGAGCCATCGGGAGACTCGTCTGGTTCAGAATTGGTACCCCTGTAGAACATATGTTCCCTAGTATTCCAGCCCCCTGTGACAGTGAAACCCGGAGCACTCGAAATGGCCCCAAGAATCAGGCGATGTGTGCGAATTGTCTGCCCTAATGGGGAGCGTTCAGTAGCTATCAGCGTCTATCGGCATGAGCTGGGCGGTAGGAAACATCGCGGGCGACCGCCGTGGCCAGAGTCATAGGTAGTCGATCAGATTCGCCCGCCGTCGATCAGGTGCGCAGGCAAGGTCAGATTCGTCCGCCGTCGGTCGGTTGCGCAGGAACGGTCAGTCGGGAGTCGCTCGGCTTGATGTCGTTCGGGCGAGTTGGGGCAGCGTCGGTCGGGAGTCGCTCGCCAGTCGGGAGTGAGTCGCTCGGCCTGATGTCGCTCGGGAGAGTAGAGGTGGCTCAGAGGTCCGGGATGCCGAGGCCCAGGCTCGGTCCGTTGAGACCGCCGTCGACCTCGATCACCTTGCCGGTGACATATGAAGCAGCGGGCGACGCCAGGAACAGTGCGGCCGCGGCGATCTCGTCGGGCTCCCCGATGCGGCGCATCGGAATGCTGGATTCCATGGCCGAGCGGATCTCGTCATTGGTCAGAACGGTCTCGAGGGCTGATGTTGCGACCGATCCGACTGCGATCGCGTTGACCCGGATCCGCGGCGACAGGTCGGCTGCGATCTCCCTGGTCATGTAGGACAGTGCCGCCTTGGCGGTTCCGTATGCGACGAAGCCTCGATCGGGAATCCGACCGGCCGCCGATGAAATGTTGACCACAGAGCCACCGCCACGTTCGAGCATTGCCGGCACCGCGCAGCGGGTCAGTTCGAAGGCCGTCGTTACGTTGAAGCTGAAGGCCTTCTCGAAGGAGCGGGTGCTCGTCGACAGGAACGGCTTGGGTGCCGAACCGCCGGCGTTGTTGACGAGTACGTCCAGTCCGGCGAAGCGGCTCGTTGCTATGGCAACCAGTTCACCGAGCTTGTCCAGATCCATCACGTCGAACGCAACAGGCTCGGCCTGGCGACCCATTGCCCTGATCTGTTCAGCCACGTCCTCGACCTGTGCCATGGTCCTTGCTGCGAGGACCACATCGGCGCCGGCCTCGGCGAGAGCCAGCGCACACGCTCGACCGATCCCACGCCCCGCCCCAGTTACCAGGGCCACCTTGCCGTCCAGGCGGAATCTGTCGATCACGCTCATTGTGTGCCTCCGAGAAGTGCGAGTGAGTAGGTGACCGTGGAGTGGGCGAGCGGAGCGTCCTCGTCGATGAGATAAGTGACGTTGCTGTCACCCATTTCGGTGTTGCGGCCTTCACCGTTGCCCGCACCAGGGTCACTGTCGATGGGTTCAAGGGCCGAGTACATCGTCACTTCCGCCAGCGCCAGCGACCGCCCGAGCTTCAACAGTCGAGCCTTCGCCACCAGGTCGGTGGGCCGTGGTCGGCGCAGAAAGTTGATGTTCAAATTGGAAGTAACCGCGAGTGCCGCCGGACCGATGCGCGACAGCAGTGCCATGTATGCAAC
>JBATWQ010000158.1:0-2315 GCA_049672765.1 Microthrixaceae bacterium
CCGGCGCTGAATCGCGGACCGGGAGAGTGGTGGATCGCGGACCGGCACAGCGGTGGTCCCACGACGAGACGTCCGACACATCCGGAAGCCAATGGACCCGGAACCGGTCAGTTCGTGTAGCGTTGATTTCAACAACCAGCTGGAGATGCGCTCAGAGGCAGCGTTGAAACGGCCCCTGCTCAAGGCGGATGTGGTTTACCCACACGGTCCGAGCAGATCGGGCGTCCGGTGCTAGCGCCCGGCCGGTTAGCAAAAAGGTGGCTCGTGCCTCTGCCGCCTTGTTCCCGCCGCCTGCAAAGGATGTATGGCGTCGGGTAGATCAACGATGGAGAAAATGTGAACGAATTCGAAGCAATTGGCGTGCCCGCGGAAGTGGCGCGTTCGCTTCACGAGCGAGGCATCACTGCCCCGTTCCCGATCCAGGCCGCGACAATCCCGGCGGCGCTCGCCGGAAAGGATGTCTGCGGCAAGGCCCCGACCGGTGCGGGCAAGACCCTCGCCTTCGGTATCCCGCTAATGCAGCGTGTCGGCCGCGCCTACCCGGGACGACCGCGTGGACTGGTGCTCGCCCCGACCCGCGAGCTGGCCGCGCAGATCTGTGACGAACTTCGTCAGCTCGCAGGCCCTGACCAGACGGTCGAACCTTTCTACGGGGGTGTCGGCTTCGGCAAGCAACTCCGCGCCTTGCGCGACGGTGTAGATGTCGCCGTTGCCTGTCCCGGTCGCCTGGCCGACCTGATCCAGCAGGGTCACCTGAAGCTCAAGGACGTCGACATGGTGGTCCTGGACGAGGCCGACCGCATGGCCGACATGGGGTTCCTGCACGAGGTCAAGCGTCTGCTGGACGCGTGCGCCGATGAACGGCAGACGCTGCTGTTCTCGGCAACCTTGGATGGTGACGTCGATGTCCTCATCAAGCGCTACATGAACAACCCGGTCAAGCACGAAGAAGCCGGTGCCGAGCCCGAGGGCGAGCCGGCCGAACACTTCTTCTGGAGCGTCGAACGCTTCGACCGTCTGGAAGTGACGGCGAAGGTCGTCGCCAGAACCGGTCCGACGATCGTGTTCTGTCGCACAAAGCGTGGCGCGGACCGGGTCGCACGTCAGCTGTCCCAGCGTGGCGTGTCGGCTGTTGCGATCCACGGTGACCGCAGCCAGAACCAGCGCGAGCGGGCCCTGGCAGATTTTCGCGGTGGCAGGGCAAGGGCGATCGTCGCAACCGACGTTGCCGCCCGTGGCATCCACGTCGACGGGGTCGCTTGTGTAATTCACTTCGACCCGTCCGAGGACCCAAAGGACTACGTGCATCGTTCTGGCAGGACCGGTCGTGCCGGAGCCGCAGGTTCGGTCATCAGCTTCGTTTCCAATGAGCAGCGCCGTGACCTGAATCGTCAGCAGCGGACGCTGGGTCGACAGATGAACCTGGTCGAACCCGATGCCGCGGGCCTTCCTGAAGGGGAGGCCTTCACGCCGGTTGCGCCCAGGTCCGAACCGCAGGCGAACCGGTCTTCCAAGCCGGGGAACCGTTCCGGACGCAATCAGCGCAACGGCGGCCCCGGAAAGCCGCGCAATCGGGCAGGCGGCGGCAAGGCCGGGTCCAAACCAGGTGGTAGAGCAGGTGCCCGCCCTTCAGGTGGACCTCGTCGTGATGGGGCACCTTCGGGAAGCTCGTCGTCCCCCGGAAGCTCGTCGTCGCGGCGAAGCAGCGGCTCAGGAAAAAAGGTTCACCAGGCTAATTAGGGCAGTAAACTATCCAGGTGACCTCCGCCCAAGCGACCAGCTCGACAACCCGCAAGGCGACAGAAGGCGCGACGGGAACGGGCCTGGATGGAGAAGCGACGGGTAGAGGCACCGACGGTGATGACGGGCGGGTAAGCGTAGAGATCGCGGAGTTGGCTGCTCAGCTGCGGCTGAGCAGCACCCGACTTGCCCGACGCCTCCGCCAGGAAGCCGAGAGCGGGCTCTCGCCGACGATGCTCTCGGCTCTTGCCGTGGTGGGAAAGAGGGGCCCGCTCACACTCGGATCGCTCGCCGAGATCGAAGGTGTCGCACCGCCGACTGTCACCAAGGTCGTGCAGCGACTCGCTGCCGCCGGCCTGGTAGATCGAATCGTCGACTCCGACGACCGACGTGTTCGATACGTCGAGTGCACCGATCTGGGCCGCGAACTTCTTGCCACCTCCCGCGAACGCAAGAATGCCTGGTTGGCCGGAAAGCTGGGGGCGATCAGCGGAGGTGACCGCGAGACCGTCGCCGCTGCGCTCGAAATCCTCGAACAACTGACAATCGTGAGCGCGAAATGAATCGGGCTCGGC
>JBATWQ010000159.1:0-1513 GCA_049672765.1 Microthrixaceae bacterium
GCGCTGAGCCCGGCCCGACCGCCCGAGCCGTGCGCGCTCGCCATCCCTCACGGATGGTGGTTTCAAGCGGTCGTTGCAACGATTTGGGCGAGCTTGTTGGTGGGAGTTTGCCCGTCGAGGGTTTGGCGGGGGCGGTTGTTGAGGCTGTCGGCTGCGGCTTGGAGGTCTTCGGGGGTGTGGACCGAGAGGTCGGTGTCTTTGGGGAAGTACTGACGGAGCAGACCGTTGGTGTTCTCGTTCGAACCGCGTTGCCAGGGTGCGTGGGGATCGCAGAAGAACACGTCGATCCCGGTATCGATGGAGAACTGGGCGTGTTGGGACATCTCTCGGCCCTGGTCCCAGGTGATCGATTTCCAGAGCTGCTCGGGGAGTTCTTTGACCTTGGCGGTCATGGCGTCTCGGATCTCGACTGCTGTTGCGGTTGCCGGGAGGTGCAGCAGCATCACGTAGCGGCTGGTCCGCTCAACGAGTGTGCCGATCTGGGATCGGTTGTTGCGGCCCTTGATGAGGTCTCCTTCCCAGTGGCCCGGGACCGCTCGATCCTCAGCCTCTGGTGGTCGTTCGGAGATGTTGACCATGTCTGGGATTCGCCCTCGACGATCGAGGCGCCCCTGGGGGTGTCGACGGGCCCGGCCCGTGCGCAGGCACGCGGTGAGCTCACGACGGAGCTCACCTCGGCCCTGCACGAACAGGGACTGGTAGATGGTCTCGTGCGAGAGCTGCATCGAGACATCGTCGCTGAAGGCGATGGCGAGCACCTTCGACACTTGCTGTGGCGACCACAGGTGCTCCAGGCCATCGATGACCCTGCGGGCCAGTTCCGGGTTCGCTGCCAGCTTCGTGACCTTGGGCCGACGTGCCTGTTCGCCAGCACGACGATGCGCAGCAACCGGCCGGTAGTCATCACGGCCGCCGTTGTTGTTGACCTCGCGGCAAACCGTCGAGGGCGACCGACCCAACCCGGCAGCGATCGCCCGCAAGGACTTCCCGACCTCGAGCCCCACACGGATCTCGATCCGTTCCTCGATCGACAGACACCGAGGCCCTGGATCGTGTCGCTCGCGAGGCATCACCCCACCCAACGGCTTCAGCACCAACCCGACCGCGCCCGAAGACACATCCACACGATCGATGATCTGCCGGTAGGACAAGCCCTGAGCTGCCAACCGGATCACCTCACGACGAACCTCCGGCGGCATCTTGAACCAACGTCTCTGCACAACAACCTCCAGATCGAGCCAACACCACCCGACCACGCGTTGCGCCCACCACTTGAAACCGCCGATGTTGAGCGCGCACACCTCGATCGCTCGGCGACGCGTGCCTAGGGTGCGGCCATGTCCGAGCTGTCCGACCTCGCCGCCCTCGATGCCACCGCCCAAGCCGACCTGGTCCGCAGCGGCCAGGTCTCGCCCGTCGAGCTGGTCCAGGCCGCCATCGACCGGGCCGAGGCGGTCAACGGCGACCTCAACGCCATCATCCTGCCACGCTACGAGGAGGCGCTGGCCGAGGC
>JBATWQ010000160.1:0-10383 GCA_049672765.1 Microthrixaceae bacterium
CAGCCGAATCCGAGGACGAGACGATGCTCATCGCCGAGGATGGCACGACGATGACCTTCGGCGAATTCCGCTCGACGGCGGAGCGGGTGGCAGCGGGACTCGCAGGTCTGGGCGTGGGCTCCGAAACCCGTGTGACCTGGCAGTTGCCCACCACGATCGCGTCGATCGTTGCTTCAGCGGCGCTGGCCCGTCTGGACGCCATCCAGAGCCCGGTACTTCATCTCTACCGCGAGAAGGAACTGGGCTTCGTGATGCGGCACACATCGGCCGAGTTCTGCATCGTCCCCGGCGTCTGGAACGGATTCGACTTCGAGGCGATGGCCGAGGGCCTGGCCTCGAAGATGGATCCGGCGCCAAAGGTGCTGAACATCCACTCCATCCCTGAGGGAGACCCGGCGACCTTGCCGGCCGCCCCCGCGTACTCCGATGGCGGTGAGCCGGTTCGGTGGATCTACTCGACATCGGGAACCACCTCGGATCCCAAGGGAGTCCTGCACACCGATGGAACGCTGATTGCCGGTGGACAGGGCTTGGCGGACGCACTCGAGATGACGCCAGCGGATGTCGGTTCGGTCGCTTTCCCCTATGCGCACATCGCAGGGCCCGACTATTTGTTGATGATGCTGATCGCGGGAATGCCGGCGGTACTCATCGAAGCGTTCGCCCCTGCCTCGGCCGTTGAAACCTACGCCCGCCACGGTGTGACCATGGCGGGGGGAAGCACGGCGTTCTACCAGATGTTCATCGCCGAGCAGCGCAAGCAACCGGGGGAGCCGATCATCCCGACGCTGCGAGCGCTGTCCGGTGGTGGAGCTCCGATGCCCCCGGAGATCTACCGAGAAGTTCTCGACGAGATGGGTGTCAAGACCTGTCACGGCTACGGCATGACAGAGATTCCGATGATCACCCAGGGATCCCCGACCGACAGCGATGAGCAGCTGGCCAATACAGTCGGAAAGCCGGTGACCGGAGCCGACGTGCGAATCGTCACCGAAGCCGGAACCGTTGCCGGTCCGGGTGAGGACGGCGAGGTCCGGGTCAAGGGGCCGATGGTGGCGAAGGGCTACACCAACAAGGAGCTGACCTCAGAGGCCTTCGACGAGGACGGTTACTTCCGCACCGGAGACGTCGGCCACATTCGGGCCGACGGGCACGTCGTGCTGACCGGCAGGCTCAAGGACATCATCATCCGCAAGGGCGAGAACATCTCGGCAAAGGAGATCGAGGATCTCCTCTATGCGCATCCGGGAGTGGGCGACGTCGCTGTCGTCGGCCTTGTGGACCGTGAGCGGGGAGAGCGGGTCTGCGCAATCGTCGAAGCACCGGCCGAGGGTCCAGCGATCACCTTCGACGAGATGGTCGCGTTCCTGGGGGAGCAGGGGCTGACCAGGTTCAAGACTCCTGAACAGCTCGAAGTCGTCGACTCGCTGCCGCGCAACGAGACCTTGCGCAAGGTGCTCAAGTACAAGCTCCGCGAAGAGTTCGCCTCGAAGCCCTGGCCCTGAGACATGGGCCGCAGAAGCGCACCCAAGAAACCGACGCTGGTTTCACCCGTGCTCTCTGGTCGCTCTCTGGAGCCTGATCGAAAGCCGTCGCGGTGGCAGTTCCTGGGAGAACATCGGGTGATGGTCCTGGCGGTAGCTGCAGCGCTCGTGATCCTCGTCGCGCTCGGTGTGACCAAGTGGGTGGCCGAGAGTGCCGCTGACTCAGTCACTGGCGAGCGGGCCGCTGAAATCAGGAAGATTCTGGACGGGTCCACTCCCAGGGAGTTCCTGGCCTTCAACGCCGGGGTGAAGACCCCTGGTTCGCTGGCCGAGCAGATTCGCAATCAGGATGGATTCGTCAACATCAAGGCGGTCGCAGAAAGCGCGACGATCCGCTTTCAGCCCGAGGGCTGGTGGTCCGGATTCACAGAACGGTGCATTGTGGCCGTGGTCGAGGAATCGAAGATCCTCGTGTCGGTGCCCAAAGTCGCATGCGTCCGCGTGGAACTGCCCGGCTCCTGATGGCATACCTTTGGTTGCCATGAGCGAACACGAAGACCTAAAGACCCGCTCCCACGAGGTCACGGACTTTCCGACCCGTTCGGCCGCCAGGGCGATGCTCCGGGCGACAGGAATGACGGACAATGACTGGGACAAGCCCCAGATCGGTGTGGTCTCGTCGTGGAACGAGGTCACCCCGTGCAACATGCCGCTGGGCGACCTTGCCAAGCGCTCCAAGGATGGCGTTCGCGACGCTGGTGGTTACCCGATCGAGTTCAACACGATCGCAGTGTCCGACGGGATTTCGATGGGTCACGAGGGAATGCGCGCCTCGCTGGTTTCGCGCGAGGTCATCGCCGACTCTGTCGAGACCGTCATGCACGCGGAACGGTTCGACGCGATGGTCACATTCGCGGGCTGTGACAAGTCGCTGCCCGGCATGATGATGGCATCGGCCCGGCTGAACCTTCCGGCCGTGTTTCTATACGGAGGATCGAAGCTTCCCGGCAACTACAACGGAGCGGTGCTCGACATCACCTCGGTGTTCGAAGCGGTCGGGGCCTACTCGACCGGTGCGATCGACGCCGAGGAACTCGACCACATCGAACGCAACGCCTGTCCGACCGTCGGCGCATGCGCCGGGATGTTCACGGCCAACACGATGGCTTCGATCGGTGAGGCTCTGGGCCTGTCGTTGCCCGGATCGGCGTCGGCCCCTGCGGTCGACCGTCGACGGATGGACTACGCGTACGCGTCGGGCGTGGCCGTCCTCAATCTGTGTCGGATGGACATCAAGCCGCGTGACATTCTCACCAAGGGAGCTTTCGAAAACGCGATCGCGGTGACGATGGCGCTCGGTGGCTCAACCAACGCGGTTCTGCACCTTTTGGCCATCGCCCATGAAGCTGGCGTCGAGCTACACCTGGAGGACTTCAACAAGGTCGCGGCCCGCGTTCCCCACCTGGCCGACACCAAGCCTCACGGCAAGTACCACATGCTCGACGTCGATCGGATCGGTGGAGTTCCGGTGGTCATGGCGATGCTTCTCGAAGCGGGTCTGATAAACGGTGACGAGATCACGGTGACCGGCAAGACGGTGGCCGAGAATATGGCGCTGATTGACCCTCCGGGACCCGACGGAGAAGTCGTCCACGCCCTTTCCAGCCCGATCCACGACATCGGCGGTCTGGCGGTGCTCAGTGGATCGCTCGCACCCAACGGGTCCGTGGTCAAGGTCGCCGGTATCGACTTCGACAAATTCGAGGGACCTGCGCGCGTGTTCGACGGTGAGCAATCGGCGATGGACGCTGTCATGGGCGGCAGGATCAACTCTGGTGATGTCGTCGTCATCCGTTACGAGGGCCCCAAGGGTGGCCCGGGTATGCGTGAGATGCTCGCCATCACCGGTGCCATGAAGGGCGCCGGTAGGGGTGGCGACGCAGCGCTGATCACCGACGGTCGTTTCTCGGGTGGTACACACGGCTTCTGCATCGGCCACGTGGCCCCCGAAGCAACCGAGGGCGGCCCGATAGCGTTCGTCGAGGAAGGCGACATCATCAGCATCGACGTGAGGGCGCACACCATCGACCTACTCGTCGACGAGCAGACGCTCGCCGCTCGTCGGGTCGGCTGGAAGCCTCCGGCGCCCCGCTACACCACCGGCGTTCTGGCGAAGTACGCGGCACTCGCCCAAGGTGCCGAGAAGGGCGCGATCACCGCGCCATGAGCCCGTTCTCGTGACCGGGCCGGTCGGACCCGGAGCAGTCGCGCCTGTCCCGGGCTGGCCGGCGGTGGTCGCGCGTTCGCTCCACAAGCGTTTTGGCAACCAGGTCGCGGTTGGGTCCCTCGACCTGGATATCCCGACGGGAAGTTTCTGCGGGCTGGTCGGACCCAACGGGTCGGGAAAGACGACTTCGCTGCGGATGATCGCAGGCCTGCTGAGACCCGACGCCGGCCAGGTATGGGTGGCAGGTCACGACTCCTGGACTGATCCGGTTTCGGTCAAGCGGCTCCTCGGAGTTGTCCCAGATCCCATGAATCTGTTCGACCGCCTCAGCGCCCGCGAGTTGCTCCGCCACATGGGTGACATCCGGGGTATGGATGCCCAAGTTGTAGCGGGACGGACCGAGGAGCTTCTGGGAGTCATGGATCTGCTCGGCTCGGCCGATGAACAGATCGGTGGTTACAGCCACGGGATGCGAAAGAAGACCGCCATCGCGTCGGCCCTTCTGCACCGTCCGGCGGTTCTACTTCTCGATGAACCCTTCGAGGGCGTCGATCCGGTGTCCGCTGTTGCCGTAAGGAGGATGCTCGACCGCTACCGGGGCGGAGGCGGAACCGTCATCTTCTCCTCTCACACGATGGACCTGGTCGACCGAATGTGTGACTACGTGGCCGTTATGGCCAAGGGTGCACTATTGGCCGTCGGACCGATCGAGGCGCTCCGCGGTGGTGGTCGACTCGAGGACGCGTTCATCTCGATGATCGGGGCCTCGCCAGTGTCCGACGCCGATCTGGCCTGGCTCGACGACGCCCGATAGAAGTGGCACAGGTGCGGCAGAGATCAGGGGGGAGGGTCGGGGTCGCCCACGCGGTCAAGGCGCTCGTGGCATTGAAGGTCGCTCTTCTGGGGGGCGCACTCAGGGGCAGCGCCCAGCAGCGGATCCAGATCGCGATCTCAACCCTGTTGTCGATCGTGTTCGGCATATCGGCGGTGGTCGTCCTGTCGATGCTCGGAAACGGGCAACAGAACACCGACGCAGGACTGATTATTGTGCTCCTGCTTCCGGTCGCGTCGATCGGGGTTGGGCTGCTGTCTGCGGCGACCGGGGTCGAGGCAACGATCGACGCCCGCCACCTGGCCACCGAGCCACTGACCCCTGCCGAGTTGGGAATCGGCATGCTCGCCACGGCGATGATCGGTCCGCCCGGCGTCCTCGCGCTATTGGCAGGCGTCGGTGTGTTCCTCGGATGGCGTACAGATGAATTCGCTGACGTGGTGATCCTGGTGGTGGCGGTCATCGGCTGGTTGCTGACGATGCTCCTGCTGTCGCGTACCTTCGCGAACGTTCTCGGAGCCTGGGCGACGGGCCGGTTCCGGCAATTGGCCCAGGCGGGTGCGACCCTCGCCGCCCTGCTCGCCTGGGTCGCCACGCAGGTCATCGCGAACGACCCGGACAGCTGGGACCATGGCCGTCTGGTCAGCCTCGCCGGAGTCGCGAAGTGGACCCCTCCGGGGCAACTCGGTGTCGCGATCTCGACAACGGGGCGGCCC
Organism: Microthrixaceae bacterium; assembly: GCA_049672765.1. Lineage (GTDB taxonomy): Bacteria > Actinomycetota > Acidimicrobiia > Acidimicrobiales > Microtrichaceae > JAGQSZ01. Next base: position 5,260 of record JBATWQ010000160.1, read on the forward strand.
TTCGATGCCCTGGTGCATCTGGTGATCGGGTTCTCGTGGCTACCGCTACTGGTGTGGGCGAGCGTGGCCAGTACGCAACGACTGGTGCTTTCCTCTCCGCGGCCGGGTAGCGACGGCCGTCGGATGAAGACCGCCCGGGGCGGGCTGCGCACCTCGCTCGGCTTCATGCCGGCCGGCCCCGTCGGCGCAGTCGCAGTTCGAACTCTGAGAACCAAGCTCAGAACCCCGCGTCAGGCAGTCAACACGATCACCGCTCTGGTGGTGGGCGCCGGTGTGTTCCTGATCGGTCCGGTCTTCAGCGGGGGCATAACCGACGGCCGGTTGGTGATGCTCGGCGGGGTTCTGCACTTCGCCGTGCTCTTCGACGGCAACAACAGTTTCGGGGTGGATGGCCCCGCTCTGTGGATGGAGATCCAAGCTGGAGCGGACGCCAGGATTCTCGCCCGTGCCAAGGCGTTGTCGAGCATCGTCGTGATGATCATCCCGGCGCTGGTAATCCCAACCGGGCTCGCCGCCATCGCAGGTGGATGGGAGTGGCTTCCTGCGGCGCTGTTGTTGGGCATCGGCTCCGTACTCGCAGCGGCCGGGGTCTCGGTGGGGACCGCGGCGATCGCTCCGGTCGCCATGCCCGAGAGCCCCAATCCGCTTGCCTCGGGTGATACCGGCCAGGGCTGCCTGGCGGGGATGACCCTGGCGTTGGGAATGTTCGTCCTGGCAGTGATTTCGGCGCCGGTGGGAGTCGGGGTGCTGTTGGCGAGTGGCCGTTCGGCCTGGCTGACAACGGTCGTGGCGCTGAGCGCCCCGTTGGTCGGCGTTCTCATGCTGTGGGCGGGAAGCAGGGTCGCCCAGTGGCGTCTGACCGGGCGTGAACCGGAACTGGTCCAGCACATCACCCCGGCGCGCTGAGCGGTGATCGACTCAGCTGGTGCCGCGGGGTCCGGACTTTCGCCATCTCCGGCCACGCCAGCGCACAACCTCGCGAAGAGCCACTGCCGCCAGGATAAGAACTGCAACCAGAACTGGAACCCAATCGGTCATCTCCAACGACGGTACCGCTATGCGGCCACACGGACAGAATGTCGGAGGTTGGCAGACGCTCCATCTTCGGGGCAGACTGTTGCCGATGAACGCAACGACGTTTCTTCTCGTACCCCTCTGAGGCACACGACCGGCGATCAGACCGCGTGTGCCCTGCGACCTCCCCAACGGGAGGTCGTTCTGGTTTTAGCCACGCCTTCGAAATCGACCAGAGTGTTCCCGGAACGTTCCGAGAACAACCCGAACTGCGCTCGCCATTCAGAGCGATCCTCTCCAGCATCCAATAGGCAACACCAGGAAAACACATGAAGATGAACGGTGGACAAGCATTAATTCGGGCGCTCGAACTCGAGGGAGTCGAGGTGATCTTCGGGTTGCCGGGCGGAGCGATACTTCCCGTCTATGACCCGATCCTCGACAGTCCGATTCGACACGTCCTGGTTCGACACGAGCAGGGCGCAGGCCACATGGCCGAGGGCTTTGCCCATGTAACCGGTCGACCTGGTGTCGCGATGGTCACGTCGGGTCCCGGTGCCACCAACATCGTCACTCCGCTCGCGGATGCCTACATGGACTCCGTCCCGATGGTCGTCATCACCGGGCAGGTCCCGTACCCGTCCATCGGAACGGACGCCTTCCAAGAGGTCGACATCGTCGGCATCACCCGGGGAATCACGAAGCACAACGAACTCGTGACCCGTGCCGAGGACATCCCCATGGCTGTCCGCCAGGCATTCCACATCGCCACGACCGGCAGACCGGGCCCGGTGCTCGTCGACATTCCCAAGGACATAGTCGATCCCAACAACCCAGCGTCGGCGCTCGAGTGGTACTGGCCTACCGACGCCGAAGTTGCGTCGAGTCTTCCGGGCTACAAGCCGACCATCAAGGGCCATCCCCGCAAGGTCAAGGAAGCTGCCGAGCTGATCACCGCAGCCACGCGACCGGTCATCTACGCGGGTGGCGGAATCCTCAAGGCCCGCGCGGCCGAGGCCCTGAAGGAACTGGCGGAACTGACGGGGATTCCCGTCGTGACGACGCTGATGGCCAGGGGGGCCTTCCCCGACGACCACGAGCTGTGTCTCGGCATGCCGGGAATGCACGGCAACTACACCGCGGTGACGGCCATGCAGCGCTCCGATCTGCTCATCGCCCTCGGTAGCCGTTTCGACGACCGGGTCACCGGCAAGCTCGACGGTTTCGCCCCCGAGGCCAAGGTCATCCACGTCGACATCGACCCCGCAGAACTCGGCAAGGTCCGCCAGCCCGATGTCCCGATCGTGGGTGACTGCAGGCTGGTCATCGAGGAGATGATTCGTTCGATCGAGTCCCTCGGAGGAGCATCCGCACAGGCGGACCGGAGCGAGTGGCGCAGCACGGTCTCGGGCTGGCAGGAGCAATTCCCCCTCAGCTACGAACAGTCCGAACCCGGTGGGCTACTCAAGCCCCAGTTCGTCCTGGAGCAGCTCCGCGAACGTTCACCCGAGGACACCATCGTCGTGTCCGGAGTTGGTCAGCACCAGATGTGGGCGAGCCAGTACTGGAAGTTCAACCATCCCTACACCTGGGTCAACTCAGGTGGTCTGGGAACCATGGGCTTCTCGGTCCCCGCAGCCATCGGTGCCAAGGCCGGCAAGCCTGATCGCACGGTCTGGGCGGTCGACGGTGACGGTTGTTTCCAGATGACCGCGCAGGAACTGGTCACCGCCGCCACCGAGCGGATTCCCGTGAAGATCGCGATTCTCAACAACGCGTATCTGGGCATGGTCCGGCAGTGGCAGGAGATGTTCTACGAGGAGCGGTACTCCGAGGTCTACCTCTCACCGGACCTGCCCGACTACATCAAGTGGGCCGAGGCCATGGGCTGCATCGCCCTCCGGGTCGAATCACCCGAAGAGGTTGGCCCTGCCATCGACAAGGCCAACTCGATCAACGACCGTCCGGTCGTCCTCGAGTTCAGGACCGACTCCTCGGAGAAGGTCTTCCCGATGGTGCCTTCGGGACGAACCAATGACGACATCGTCGTCGGACCAGACCAAGAAGGTGGCAACTGATGACTCTGCAGTCGATGAACCTCAGGCGAGCAGGCTCCAAGCCACCGAAGTACCACGTCCTGTCCGTTCTGGTCGAGAACCGATCGGGCGTGCTGGCCAGGGTCTCGGGTCTTTTCGCCCGACGTGGTTACAACATCTTCTCCCTGGCCGTTGCCCCCACCGATGATCCACGTTTCTCGCGGATCACCGTGGTCGTCGATGTCGAGACCGCGCCGCTCGAGCAGGTTGTCAAGCAACTGAACAAGCTGATCAACGTCATCAAGATCTCTGAGCTCGACCCACGCGATTCCATCGAGCGGGAACTCATGCTTGTGACGGTCAAGGCACCTGCTGAAATTCGTGGTCAGATCATCGAACTGGCCGGCGTGTTCGAGGCCCGGGTCATCGACGTCGGGCACGACGAGATGACGATCTCACTCGACGAACACCCGGAACGGCTCGACGACCTCGAGGGCATGCTGCGTGGCTACGGGATCATCGATCTACAACGCACCGGTCGTGTAGCGCTCCCAAAACTTGAGCGCTCGGCCTCGCCGGGGCTCCGCTCCGCGGGCTGAGCCCGCCCACGCGTTTCACGTACCGGCCCAAGACCGTACAAACTTCATCCAGCACAGCAATCTTCGAACCCAGCAATCTTCGAACACAGCAATCCACACCAGATCAACCCACACCAGAAGCAAGGACCAGAGATTCCATGGCGAACGTCTATTACGAGAAGGATGCCGATTCCTCGATCATCGCCGGCCGCAAGGTCGCGATCCTCGGATACGGATCCCAGGGGCACGCCCACGCGCTGAACCTCAAGGAGTCCGGAGTCGATGTCCGAGTCGGACTCCGCGACGGAAGCTCGTCACGCGCCAAGGCCGAAGAAGCCGGTCTGCGTGTCGTTGACATCGCAACTGCATCCGCCGAAGCCGATCTGATCATGATGTTGCTTCCCGACACCGACATCGGGCCTGTCTATGCATCTGACGTCGCTCCGAACCTCAATGACGGTGACGCACTGTTCTTCGCCCACGGCTTCAACGTGCGCTTCGGCTACGTCCAGGCTCCCGAGGGCGTCGACGTCGCCATGGTCGCTCCGAAGGGTCCGGGTCACCTGGTTCGCCGCACCTACACCGAGGGCGGCGGCGTGCCGGCGCTCATCGCCGTGGCCCAGGACGCGACCGGCGGAGCCAAGGCTCTGGCGCTCTCCTACGCCGATGCCATCGGCGGCAGCCGCGCAGGCGTGCTCGAGACCACGTTCGAGGAAGAGACCGAGACGGACCTGTTCGGCGAGCAGGTTGTCCTCTGCGGTGGCCTCACCGCTCTGGTCCAGGCCGGGTTCGAGACCCTGACCGAGGCCGGATACCAGCCCGAGTCCGCCTACTTCGAATGCCTCCACGAGCTCAAGCTGATCGTGGACCTCATGTACGAGCAGGGCATCGCAGGAATGCGCTACTCCATTTCGACCACCGCCGAGTACGGCGACCTGACACGTGGCCCCAGGATCATCAACTCGGCGGTCAAGGCCGAGATGAAGAAGATCCTCGGCGAGATCCAGTCGGGTCAGTTCGCGACCGAGTTCGTCGAAGAGATTGCGGCTGGTGGCCCCAATTTCAACAAGCTGCGTGAAGCTGGCAAGGCCCATCAGGTCGAAAAGGTCGGCGCCGAACTGCGCGGAATGATGCCGTGGATCTCGGCCGGTAAGGCCAAGGTCGAGGACATCTCCGGCGGCGACTGATCCTGGACCGGAGAATGTTCCGGCCCCGCTTCGCTCTACACCTAGCCTGAGACGGTGCACGTAACCGCTCCGGCATCCTCGGCCAATCTCGGCCCTGGATTCGACACTCTGGGTCTGGCCCTCGATCTTCCATTCGAACTGATCGAGGGCCAGTCCGCGTTCGGCGCCGAGCGCACCGACGTGCCGGTCGATGTGCCCGCAGATGTCCCAACGGGATTTCTGCTCGCCGAGCCGAGCCACCCCGCCCGCCGGGCCTACGTGGCAGCCGGTGGTTCTGAGGAACGTGAACTGTGGTGGCGGAGTCCGATA
>JBATWQ010000161.1:0-3739 GCA_049672765.1 Microthrixaceae bacterium
CCAGGGCGAGCAAGCTTGCGACCAATGTGAGCCACGACTGCCCGAGGCAGACGAGGCCCCCCATATCTGGCTGAGTGATCCAACTGCAGTCCACAGCCGGCAGGCTCAACTCGCAGCCACTGACAGCAATCGCAAAGGCGATCAGCCCAGCAGCAAGCACAAGGCGTTTGGTCTTTGTAGTCATTGGTTCCCCCCGGTAAATGCCTCTGAGAACCCTAGTTTCCAACGCCTTCCACGTCCCAGATTTCTGACTTTGCGTCCTCACGCAACTCCCAGCACTATCCGGTTCGTATCAGGGGAAGGCTTCGACGAGTCCGGGGCGTTGAAGTGGTCGTAGCTTCGCGCCTGACCGTCGGCCAGTTTGAGGATGTACCTCCCGTTCATCGGTGCGCTGTACAACGCCCTGTTCCAGCGGGAGTCCACCCAGAACCAAAACGGCCCAGATCAACCGGGGCCCAAGGCTCCGGTCGCCGGCCCAGAAAAACAGCGACCCACATAGATGAGCCCGATCGAAGTTCCTCCGCCACTCAACCGATGAAGGCCGACCCTGCCCTAACTGCCGTATAGGCCGCCACTGCCACCAACAGTCCGGCGAACCAGCGCAGGCTGCGCCTGGCATCGATTCGTCCGGCCACACCACCGCCTGCGAGTACGCCGGCTACAGCGGCAATGGTGAATGGAGCGGTTACCGCCCAGTCGATACTCGACTCTGCCAACCGTGGGCCCAGGGCGATCGCCGAATTTATTGCGATGACAAGCAGCGACGTCCCAATGGCTTCTGGCATTGGCAGCTTCAATGCCAGAGCAAGCGCGGGCACGATGACGAACCCACCGCCCACACCGAATAGACCGGTGAGAAATCCGACGACAGTCCCGACCAGGACCACCAGGACCACCGTTCGGAAGGTGATCCTCGTCCGTGACGGGAAGCTGGCGTCACCCGACCCTGGAGAGTCGCCCAGTGCTTCCTGCTCGCCGACCCGGGTGCAGGTCGGACAGTGCGTGAGCATCCGCCACGCTGCGACGCACACCAGTCCCGCGAAGCCCAACAGCAACAGGTTTGGATCAATGCTCCTGTTGAGTTGCGACCCGGCTACGGAGCCGCCGATCCCGACGAGTCCGAAGATGACTCCGGTGCCGATTCGTACCCGTCCTGCCCGCCAATGCGGCGCGATCCCCACCAGGGATGCGGCGCCGACAAGGAACAGACTGCTGGCGGTGGCCGCTCGGGGATCCTGTCCGGCTGCGTACACGAGGACCGGCACAGCGAGGATGGAACCGCCACCTCCGAGTGCGCCTAGCGATAGTCCCACCAGGAATCCGAGCGGGGATACGAGTAGGACACGCAGACTCAATTGTTGAGGCCCACTACAAGTGCGGCCTCTTGGGTGGCAGTTCGCCATGCCCCATAACCGCCGATGATGTCTGCGACCCGTCCGAATCCGTGCGCCTTGAGCGTCGATGCAGCTATCGCTGACCGGTAGCCCCCGGCACAATAGACGACCACGGTCCTGGTCCTATCCAGACCATCAAGATGGTCCAGTAGCTGGGGCAGCGGGATGTTCTCCGACCCGGGGATCGAGCCCTCCGCCTCTATCTCGCTCGGGTTTCGAACGTCGAGCAACTGGACCGACGGGTCATCGGCCACCCACTGGGCGACTTCGACCGCAGGGAGCCGGCTGGCAGATTCAGCTAGTTCGGGATGCTCGACCAACACGGCTTCGATGCCTGACACAGCGCCCATCACGTCATCGAACCCGATTCGCGCGAGGCGGATCTTTCCCTCGGTTCCATCATCGTCTCCCAAGAGGATGACCCGCTGTCCGGGCCGCACGACGTCTCCCGCATACTCGGCGAAACGCCCCTCGAGGCCGACGTTGATTGCGCCCAACAGATGGCCAGAGGCGAATGACTCGGAGTTCCGGGTGTCGATCAGGACAGCGCCTGAGCCACGAAGGCTCAGGGCGGCATCGATGGTCAGTTGATCTGGGGTCTCGAGTTCGTCGAGCAACCCGCGCTCGCGACGGTTCGCGTCGGCAGCGAACGCAAAGTACAGGGGAGCCACGCTCTGACCTTCTGTGACCGCGTCTACAAACTGGTCCTCGGTCATCGGTGCGACCGCGTAGTTCGTGGCCCGCTGCTCGCCGATGGTCGATGACACCGCTGCTGACAGGTTCTTGCCACATGCCGAACCCGCCCCGTGGGACGGATAGACGAGCGTGTCATCGGGAAGCGTCATCAACTGTGTGTGGAGCGATCGATACAGGTCGCGGGCCAGGCTGTCCGCGGTGCGGCCCACCGACGTAAGCAGATCCGGTCGGCCAACGTCACCGACGAACAGGGCGTCGCCGGTCAGGACCGCCCACGGCCCGGCATCCGGATTCTCGAATACGACTATCGAGATGCTCTCTGGGGTGTGGCCCGGCGTGTGTCTGATTTCCAGGGTCACCTCACCGAGTGAAATCCGCTGCCCATGGGAAAGCGGATCGATCGGAAAGTCGGCTACCGCCGCTTCGCCGTAGGAGATGACCGACCTGGTCGCTTCGGCGAGTTCAAGGTGGCCAGAGAGGAAGTCCGCGTGAAAGTGGGTTTCGATGACCCGCTCGATGCGGAGGCCATTGGCCGCGGCATCAGCGAGGTACTCCCCTATGTCGCGCTGAGGATCGACGACCACCGCACGGCCGGTGGCTGTATCGCCAACCATGTAACTGAAGAGCGACAGACAGTCGAGCGAGTACTGACGAAAGAAGAGCGTGCCGCCCTTGCCGGTTCTACCGGTCCCATCATGTGGATCCATTGCGCACCTGACTTTCGAGGTTCTTGGCAATCACGTTTGAAACAGTCGATTCAGCTGCCACTGGGCTGATCGCTCTTGAATCGGCTCAACAGCCCGCGCAACCCGGGCACCTGGTCCGATGCTGATCGGGCAGCCTTACTCGCGGCCTTGTCCGCAGCTTTGTCCTCCCTGCATCTGCACCGGTCTGCAGGTGGAACATTCCCGAGCACCTGCTCGACGTGGGCGCCGCACCCGGCCCATGAAGGGCGATGACACTTTGAACATGTAGTAGCTCTGCACATACCCCCTAGGGTATCGAGAGCCGCCACTTCGGTCAACGTCGCCACACGAGTCGCCTGAGGAATCTGCCACCCGTTACATACCCAGGAGGGTATATTGTTAACATGCAGTTTCCTGTTGAAGACTCCAAGGAAGTGTTGAACCGGCTCAGTCGGGTCGAAGGCCAGATCCGCGGCGTTCAACGCCTTATTGAGGAAGGCGCCGACTGCAAAGCGGTGATCACGCAGCTCACAGCTGCCCAAGCGGCGCTACACCGAGCTGGCCTCCGACTAATGGTCTCCGGAATGCGCAACTGCCTTTCGGATCCCGAACAGGCGAAGGCTGACGGGATGACCGTCGACGAGATGGAGAAACTGTTCCTTCGCCTCAAATGAGCGAAGGTTGATACTGGGCAATACCTCTGCCGCACGAATCCAGACCGCTGCCTCCGGATGAAATGCCGTGTCCGCAACCGGGCCCCGGCCTGCCAAGCACCCCGGCTATCGGCGACGCATCAGGTCGGGGCGATCGAACCCAATCCGAGTGCTACCACCCCAACCAGGGCGAGCAAGCTTGCGACCAATGTGAGCCACGACTGCCCGAGGCAGACGAGGCCCCCCATATCTGGCTGAGTGATCCAACTGCAGTCCACAGCCGGCAGGCTCAACTCGCAGCCACTGACAG
>JBATWQ010000162.1:0-2104 GCA_049672765.1 Microthrixaceae bacterium
ACCGGCGAACATTTCACGACTGACCTCGCCGTGGAGGGCCGACACGCCGTTGCGCAACTCGGCAAGGTGCATCCCCATGACAGCCATGTTGAAGGGGTTGTCCACCTCTTCGCCGGGGCGGTGGCCAAGATCCATGAGCTGGTCGACGCTGATCCCGCAGCGCTTGGCCCAGTCTCCGAAATAGCGCTCGATCATGTCGCGGGGGAACTGATCGATCCCGGCCGGGACAGGCGTGTGGGTTGTGAACACAGCACCGGTGCGCACTGACTCGAAAGCCTCGTCGAAGGAGAGTCCGTCGCGTTCCATCAGGTTCTTGATCCGCTCAAGCCCGAGGAAGCCTGCGTGACCCTCGTTGGTGTGGAAAACCTTCACCGGAATCTCGAGCGCCTCGAGCGCCCGGACCCCACCGATGCCGAGCAGGATCTCCTGACGTAGACGGTGCTCCACATCGCCGCCGTAGAGACGATCGGTGATCACCTGCAGTTCGGGTGGGTTCTCCGGAATGTCGGCATCGAGCAGATAGAGGGGAGTGCGCCCGACCGTCGCCTTCCATATCTGGGCGACCAGGGTCTGGCCGGCCATCTCCAACGAGACCCTGACCCCGTCACACAGCTCCAGAGCCATGGCGTGGGGATCCAGGTCCGGGAAGCGTTCCTGTTGCCATCCATCGACACTCAGCGACTGGCGGAAATAGCCGTGGCGGTAGAACAGGCCGATCCCGACGAGCGGAACGCCAAGGTCGGACGACGCTTTCAGATGGTCCCCAGCGAGCACCCCCAGCCCGCCCGAATATTGCGGCAGTGCCTCGGAAATGCCGAACTCGGGCGAGAAATAGGCGATTCGACCGTCACCGATCGGGTTCTGGCCGCTTTGGTCCAAGGATTCGGCGCGGCGCTGGAACCAACGAGGTAGCGCCCGATATGCGTCGAGCCCGGCCGAAATCGAGGCGAGCTGTTGCAAAAATGACGGATCGTCGGCCAGCTCGGACAGGCGTTCCGATGGGACTTCGGCCAGAAGGCGCAGCGGATCGTGTCCGCCCGACTCCCAGATCGTGTGATCGATGGATGAGAACAGCTCGCGGGTGCCACGGTCCCAGGACCAACGCAGGTCCCTCGCAAGCGGATCGAGGTCGACAAGCGGTACGGGCAGTTGGGGGCGGACTGTGAAGCTGCGAAGGGCCTTCATTCTCATCGAGGGTAGCGGTGGCGAAGATCTGATCCCGGTCACCGGTAGCCTGAAGGGAAATGTCAGGACCAGGTTTCAAATCTCCCAGACGCGCAACCGAGGTCGCGTGGTACGCAGGCGGGGTCGCCGCGATCTTTGCCGTTGTAGCGCTGTTGAGCCTGGTAATCCGCGGCTCGGACAGTCGTACGGCGGCCGACACCGCCCGCGACGCTGCGCAGAAGTCCAAGTCCGCATCCCAGGCCGCCGATGCGCCTGCCACTCCTCCCGACGGCGGGGAACCCGGTTCGGGGAAGTCGTCGACGACCACGGTCGATCCCGAGAAACCCGGGGTCATCCCCACCGACAGGGTCGCCTATCTGACCGCCGATGGCCGGGTTCTGAGCGGGGTCGGTGCCAGCAACCCGGTCGAGGTCGCCAAGGGCGCAGCGATCGGGCCGTCTGGGCTCGGGTCGCTTGCGATCGCTCCCACCGGTGACCTGATCGCCTTCGTCAGATCCGACGGAGCCCTGGTAACGGTGCCGGTCGAAGGTGGTACCCAGAAAGTCATTGCTACGGACGCGTCGAAGATCCGAATCGGTGAGCGGCCGTCGCTGTCGTGGAACTCGACCTCGTCGGCGATCGTGTATCGGGCCGTCGGGACCGAGGCGATGGTGGCAGAACGCCCGAAGGTCAGGCCGCCCCTGTCCAGTCTCCGTTCGTTCAGGGTGCCGCTCCCGACCGGCTATCTGGGAGACGTGGCAAAGATCGTCGACCGGGACGGAAGGAGCATCCAGCGAATTGGGGATCCCTCGACCCGCTCGGTGGTCGGGCTGACCACGTCGTCGATGGACGATTTCCTGATCCTCGAGTCCGACATCCCCGGGACGAACAACCCGTACACCATGGCGACGGGGTCTTCGAACACCGACGAGATTTCACC
>JBATWQ010000163.1:0-4045 GCA_049672765.1 Microthrixaceae bacterium
GAACCGTCACTACCTCCCCAGTACAAGGAGATGACGCGGCTCGGGCTGGGCCTGATGCGCGTCGCTGCTGCTGTTAGGGAGCAGTTCGGCAACGACGGTGTAGCCCGCTACTACACCGCGTGTGGTGAGCTGCTCCACAAGGGCGGTGCTTCGGCAAGCATCTGGAAGGGCGAAGACCCGGGCGACGTCCTTGGCGACGCGCTCACCGCGGCCGAACTTCCGGCGGAGTTGAAGCTCGAGGCCGACAACGACAAATGGGACAAGATCCTTCGGGATGAGACGGCACTCGCCCTGTCGCGTACCGGCGAGGATGTCGGTACTCCGATCATCACCTTCGACACGAGTCGACCCGAAGAGGCGTCGCTCTTCGGACCGGTCATCAATCGGATTCCGCGTGGACAAGAGGCGCTGGATCTCTGGGACGCAGTGAGCTTCATCGCCCGGACTCCGGGCATCGCCGAATTCAAGCGCTCGATCCGCGGCGCCCCGGTGTTCGACTGACCCTTGGCTGAGTCAGGTTGAGTAGGAGCGGCGGCGCGCCCGCGGGCGCTGGCCCCTCCTTGCCACCTTGGTTTGGGCAGGGCGCCGGCGCGCCCGCGGGCACGGCTTTGCCCCTGGGATGAGTAAGAGGAGCTTCGCGTCCGCGTGCGCGTTTTTTCACTGTGCGAGGGAAAACGCGTCCGCGGGCGCGTTTTTGCCACCCTGCGCGCGAAATCTGGCTGTCACACTGGGTCTATAGGCTGATCGAACGAAGTTCGATCGGGTCACCCCGGTCAGGCGTCCCGGAACAAGAGCAATGAAGAGCATAGGTTCAGCGGCTTCCCGCAGGGGTCTCAGTCGCGACGTGCCCAGACGTGAACTTGGGAGTAGAAGTCACCTCCGCCCACCATGGCAGCAGTTTCAAAGTACGTGTAGGTGATCACAGAACCATCGGCGTTGATTCCCACTTGGAACGAAAAGTCGAGTGACTCGGTCGCCTCACTTGCGGGAGAGACGAGCGTGGTCGTGGCAGTTCCACGGTCATAGACGAATATGTGGTAGCCCCTGTTAGGACCGGTGCCACCAGCAACCAGGTCAGTGGCATCTGATCGGTAGGCGATGGAACTGCCGTCGGCGCTTATCTCGGGGTCCGAGGATATTCCGTCCGGGTCAGATCCGTCTGGAGCTGACGACACGCGAGTGGCTACCCCTAACTCAGAGTCATAAAGGAACACGTCTTGGGTGCCGTTCGTGTCCTCCGGCACCAGATTTGTTGCCGTCGAGTGAAACGCGATGTATCGACCGTCACCGTTAATAGTCGGTGCACCCGACACGCCATCGGCCTGCCTGCCATCGTCTGCAACCGAGACTCTGGTCGTTGTCGCACCGACGAGATCACGAACGAATACATCTGACTTTCCGTTCGTGTCAGCAGTGACAAGGTTCGATGCGGCCGATTCGAAAACGACCTTCGTGCCGCCGGCGCTGATGGAGGATTTGACCGACTCGCCGTCCGCTTGGCCACCGTCGTCTGCCAAAGAAACCCGGCTCGTCACTCCTGAGTCACGGTCGTGGACGAAGATGTCCCGCTGTCCGTTGGTGTCTCCGGCAACCAGGTTCGAAGCCGTCGACTCAAACGCGATGAAGGCACCGTCAGCGCTGATCGACGGCTCGCCGGACGACTCATTTGCCTGCCCACCACTGCTGTCTACCGAAACACGGGTCGTTTCCCCGGAAACCCGGTCGTAGACGAAGACATCGCTTTTGCCGTTCGTGTCACCGACTACAAGATTGGAAGCGGCGGACAGGTAGGCCACATAGCGACCGTCATCGCTGACCGACGAACTGAATGAGCCGTCGTTTCCCTGGACCCCACCCGGGCCAATCGAGATCCGAGTGATAGATACCGTGTACCGGTCGTAGAGAAACACGTCCCCTGCGTTGTTTGTGTCGCCGGCAACCAGGGTGCTTGCTTCTGACCCGAACGTTACGTAGCGGCCATTACCGCTGGGGCTGGAAAACCCCGAGGCATCTTTGCCAATCGTGCCGTCGAGAGAGACTGCGATACTTCTGGTCGTCCCAGCACTGTCGGACGGGCCAGCGGGTGCTTTCGGAAGCCAGCCGAACACATCGATAATGACGTGTGCCGGGCCGTTGTTGAAGACGTTTACGTGACCGTCTATCCCAACCCTTGCTACAACAAGATTCGCGACCGACTGACCCTTGGAATAGTTGAGGTTCGAGGCTCTGGGAAGCCGCTCGCCAGCTGGGAACTCGGTCGTGTAGCCACCCGTGCCCGAACCGGTCACCGTGACGTTTAGGATCACCGCACCCGCGTCGGCCGGAACTCCAGCACGCCCCGCGACGGGGAACGAGTCTGTTCCCGCGAACGCGCCGCCGCCTGCCTCCCGTCCGTCGCTTGTGGGGCGCCCCTGGCGTGTGTCGACAAGTCGGGACGGAACTAGCGGCGAGTAGTCCGATCCGGTCGGAAACCAGCCCAGCACGTCCACAATCGCGTCGGAGCCGACCGAATTGAACAGTTCTACCGAACCCGACGCTCCGACGTTGACGATCACGAGATTCGCCCGTGTCCCGGCCTTCACGAAGTTCAGACTTGATGTCGGTGGACGGGTGACTCCGCTCGGGTAGACCGTCGAATATCCATCGCCGACGGCACCGGTGACGGTGAGGTTGAGCACGACAGCGCTTACTCCTGTTGACGGGATTCCGGCGCGACCCGTGACCTGGACCGGTCGGGCGCCCCAGAAGGCGCCTTCCGCTTGCTCCTGCCCGTCGACGGTCACCCGACCGGCTCGTGTATCGGTGAGGCGAACCGGCTCAATGCCTGTGTAGGCGCCGTCGGCCGCCAGCCAACCCGATACGTCGATGATCACGTCAGCAGCGGTCGAGTTGAACACCGAAACCGAGCCGGTGGAACTCACCCCTGAGATGATTGCGTTGGGAACTGTCGACCTGGATGAGAAATTCACCGTCGACGAGTTCGGAGGCTTGGGCCCCGACGGGAAGACCGTGGTGTATCCGCCAGTTGCTGGGTTGGTAACGGTCACGTTCAGAACTACCGCTCCGACTCCGGTGCTTGGAACTCCGCCGCGCCCTGTCACCTGAACGTTCGGGTTCCGACGAACGCACCGCCGCGGTCACCAATTCCGTCGATCGTGACTCCGCTTGAGCGGGTATCGAGGAGTCGGGCTGGTGTCAGACCGTTGAAGGCTGCCGCAGGGTCCAGCGCCGCTGGGGCAAGGTCGCCGGCCTGGCCGGCTCTCGATGACAGATCCGATGTCAGGCCGGTCGGCCTGGGGATCGTTCCAGCCTCCGCTCCCGCCGGTGTTGCCATCGCCAGACAGAGGACCGTCAGCAGCACGCATCTAGCGATCACCGCACGCGAACGAGACATTTGAGACCTTCCACCCGAGAACCTGTTAGGTCAGGGTATCGACGGGTCCTCGAAATCCCTTGAGGCCGTCAGCCCAACCGCCACGAGGTCCGCCACGCCCGGCCCCGGTATCAGTCCTCAGGCAGTTCGGCGAATTGACGCTTGACGTTCTTGTACCAGCCCATCCCCTTGATGGGATGCTTCCAGCGACCCTTCATTTCCTTTAGGGCCTGTTCGTGCGCGGTGTCACCGCCGGAGACAACTTCGTTGAGATGCTTGTCCTGCTGGTTGATCACCTCATCCGCGGTCGCCCCGGTGAGCGCCAGATCACACGCTCCACCGAGCTGCCTGCATGTCATCGTCTTCATGAGTTCCTCGGTTCGTCCGGCGGATCTGCTTGTCCGAAGTCTGCCGCTCAAATCCTGCCTTCTGCTTCTCCGTCGGATGCAGTGACAGCAGCCAGGCCCCCGGCCTTCCGGGCGGCCTGGCTATCGCCAACGCGTCAGGTCGGGGCGATCGAACTCAATCCGAGAGCTACCACCCCGACCAGGGCGAGCAAGCTTGCGACCAATGTGAGCCACGACTGCCCGAGGCAGACGAGGCCCCCCATATCTGGCTGAGTGATCCAACTGCAGTCCACAGCCGGCAGGCTCAACTCGCAGCCACTGACAG
>JBATWQ010000164.1:0-3574 GCA_049672765.1 Microthrixaceae bacterium
GCGATGAGTAGCCGGTGCCGAAGTCGTCGAGCGCCACCAGAAAGCCCAGGTCGTCGAGCGAACGCAGCCGCAGGGCGGTCACTTCCATGTCGCGCATCAGCAGGGTCTCGGTGATTTCGAGTTCGAGTTGGTTCGCCGGCACCCCGGCGTTGTCGATTGTCGACATGAGGCGTTGGACGAAGCCTCGCTGCTCGAACTCGGTAGACGAGATGTTGATGGCAATCCGGGCGTTGTGAGGCATCAACCCGATGCTGTTCCACTTGGCCAGATCTTCGGCGACGGTCGAAATCACCATGTCGCTGATCGATGAAATTGCACCAGTGGCCTCGGCGGTTGGGATGAACACCGCCGGTGATATCGGGCCATGCTCCGGGTGGTGCCAGCGCAGCAGCGCTTCGGCAGCGGCTATGGACCCGCTACGCAGGTCGATGATCGGCTGGTAGTAGACCTCGAGGGTCCGCTCGGCGGCGGCCCTGCGCAGGTCGCGGTCCAGAGCGATGCTGGTTCTCGACCGCTTGTCCACCGAGTCGTCGTACAGCTTCAACCGCTGATTGCCGTCGCGACGTGCGGCCGACCGTGCCGCGTCGGCAGTCCGCAGGAGTTCGGACGAATCGTCGCCGTTTCCCGGATACCTGGAGATTCCGATCGACGACGTGAAACGCAGTTCGAGCCCCTCGACGTCGAAAGGTGCGTCGATGCGGCGCTGCACCTCGTCCGCGAGTCGGCGCAGACGTGAGTCGAATTCAAGACTGGCACCGGCCCCGGTCGCGACGATCAGGAACTCGTCGACACCGATCCGGCCCACGCTCACGTGGCGCGATTCGAGATCGGCGAAACGCTCGGCCAACGTGACGAGCACATGGTCGCCGACCGTCGAACCGAAGGTGTCGTTCACGCTGCGGAAGTCATCCAGATCGACATGGAGCACCCCGACGCGCTGGTTGGCGGTGACATCGTCTCCGTCGCCGCCCGTGCGAGGACCAGCGTCTGAAGAGGCCTTGATCAGGTCGATCATCTGCTGGGTGTGCCCGGCAATCCGAGACCTGCTCATCAAACCGGTCAGCGGGTCGATGGACTCGAGGTGCTGGAGTTCTTCCCGCGCCCGGACCTGCTCCGTGCGGTCACGCAGAATCAAAACAGAACCGTCGTGCTTGCCGCGGTGATCGTGGCGAGGCTCGGAGCGGACGTCGACAGTCACGGTCCGTTCCGTGGACCGGGAGCGTCCATTGCCTCGAAGCCTCAGCCCAACCGCGGCGGTTGCCGTGCCCGTGCGCATTCCCTTGGATTCGGCCGTCGACTCAGGATTGACAGGCTCCCCGTCGGGGCCGAGCCAGGTCCAAGGTGGGTCGAAAATACTGAGGGAGATGATCCTCTCGTGGGGAAGGTCGACGAGGTCCTCGAACGCCTCGTTGACGAACTCGAAGCGACCTGCGGCGTCGATGAGGGCGATCCCGTCACCCGTGGCACCGAACGCGATCTGAAGGAGTTCGTGACCGCTGGCCGCCCGCTCGTTGGCGAGGACCATCTCGGTAAGGTCGCGTGAAATAACTGAGACGGACCCTCTGGAGCCTTTCCCTTCCGAACCGGTCGAGTTGAGCATGAACGTCAGCTCTACCGGAAGAGAGCCCTGCTCCGGATGGGTGATCCGGGTGGTGATGATGTGGGGGACCATCGGCTGGACCTGGTCCAACAGGAGTTGCCAACCCGCACGGCTCAGTCGGGGTTCGAGTAGCGCCCGGAACGTCGTGCCGATCAGACCGTCACGGTCGCGCCCGACGGTCGTGGCTCCAGGTTGGTTGAGGCTCGTGATCACGCCGTCGGCAGGATCGAGGATCCAGATGCCCTCGCGGAGATGGTCGACCGTGCTGGTCAACATATCCTCCGACGTACTGAACACTGCGCCCCTCCCGGATCCGATGTGGCGGCACCGAGTCGACCGGGTGTTGGTCAACCAGGTGCGGTCCGCCGTGACGGCTGGCCGGGAGTGAGCCTAGATTCGCGCGGAGCGTGGTCGGTGGATGGCCGGAGATCAGATCCGCCCGGCCGCCGCGGCGGCTTCGGTTGCCGCGTCGAGCTGTGACTCCACGATGTCCAGGCCTGCGTCCCAGAACCCCGGGTCCTCGAGATCGCAGTCGACGATCTGCCCGAGTTCGCCCGGGCTCATCGATCCTCCGGCGCTGAGCAACTCGAGATAGGACGGGACGAACTCCTGACCACGCTCGGCGTAGCGGGCGTAGACGGACAGCGCCAGGAGCTGACCGTACGCATAGGCGTAGACGTATCCGGGAGTGCCGATGAAGTGCGGGATATAGCTCCACCATGTCGCGTAGCCGTCGGTCAGTTCGACCGAGTCGCCGAGCATCGCCGACTGGGATTTGAGCCACAGCTCGTTCATGTTCTCGACCGAGATCTCACCGACCTCGCGACGGGCGGTGTGAACGGAGTCCTCGAAGCGATTCATCGCGACCTGTCGGAACACCGTCGCGATCGAGTCCTCGAGAGTCGCCGCCAACAGAGCGAAGCGTGCGGAGGGGTCCTCCAACTGGGCGAGAAGGGCGTTGTTGGTGACCGTCTCACCGAACACCGAAGCGGTCTCGGCGAGCGTCAACGGAGTGGACTGGTGGAAGACCCCCTGCCCACGGGCGAGGTAGGCGTGGAGCCCGTGGCCGAGTTCGTGGGCCAGGGTCGACACATCCCGGCTGCGGCTGGTCCAGTTGAGCAGCACGTAGGGGTGATGTGACGGCACCGTATAGGCGCAGAACGCACCTGGCCTCTTGCCAGGGCGGGTCGGTGCGTCGATCCAGTTCTCGTCGAAGAAACGCTTCGCAATATTTGCGAGCTCAGGAGAAAAGCTTCCGTAGGCGTCGAGAACGATGGACTTGGCCTCGGCCCATCCGACGGTTGTCTCGTCGCTCGCTACAGAAGCCATCCGGTCGTAGTCGGCGATCCGGTCCACGCCGAGGATCTGGGCCTTCAGCGAATACCACTTCTGGGGAAGGTCGTAGCGGCCTACAACGGCGTCGATGAGCGCCTGCACCGATTCGTCGGACGCCTCGTTGTCCAGGTTCCGTGCCGAGATCCAGCTCGGGTAGCCGCGGAGACGATCATCGACGGACTTGTCGAGCAGGAGCGTGTTGAACACGAATGCCCGCGTTCGTAGACCGGGCTCCAGGCCGACCGTGACCGCTTCTGCGGCTTGGCGTCGGGTCTCACGGTCCGGGTGGGCGAGCAGCGAAAGGCCCTGTTCGAGTGGGACGGTTGCTGTGTCGTTGTCGCCACCGACGAGTTCCGCTGGAAGCTCGACCGTTATCGCCGAGGTGAGTTCGTCGAACAGGCGGACCCAGGCGCTGTCGCCGCTGACGGACTTCTCGGTGAGCAGCTTCTCCTCTGGTTCGCTGAGAAGGTGCTGACGGTAACGGCGAACCGATCGCAGGTGATGGGCGCAGAAATCCAGCCGGGGGTCGGCGAGCAGAGCTTCGGCGGTCGCGTCATCCACTGCCGCCCATTCGAGTTCGAAGAACACGAGCCTGGTCGCCAGGGTCGTTGAGCGCTCCTGGATCTTCATCATCAGGGC
>JBATWQ010000165.1:0-5784 GCA_049672765.1 Microthrixaceae bacterium
CCTCCGAACGCCCCGCTACGCCAGTCGAAGCGGTACTGGTAGACCGACGGCGCATCGGCGCTCTGCGATGAGTTGGCAGAAATAGCTTCCAACTGTGCCGCCGCCAAATCGTCGGCGGGAATGCGGAACATCGTGTCAGTCATGAACGCACACTCGAGCTCGGGAAGTGTGGCGTCGGGGTACTCGCTCGTGTAGGCGTCAAATGCCCGTTGCGGGTCATCGACCAGATACCCGAACCGTCTTATCAGCACCTCCTCCGACTCCACCGGCGTCGCTCCCATCGAGAACAGCTTCCACTCCTCGAGGTTCGTCCCGGACAGCAGCGCCACCTCTGAGGCAGACCCACTGCGGACCGTCCCGATCGGATCTAGTGGCACGACCCGACCATCTGCCACCGGTCGGAATGCCAGGAACGCGAGCGGGCTCCCGTACGTGCTGAGGGTCCCCACTGGGTCCGAGGTTCGCTTGGCTGCGAGCTCGGCGTGCGCCTTCAGTAGCGACTCCACCGATGCTGCCCTGAGATCCTCGATCGAATCGACGCCGATGAGCTCGAGGAACTCTCGTGTATCACGGTCGGCGTCGGCGAGTTCGCGGTACGCCGACGCCGCGCCGGACTGGGTGATTGCTCGCTGGAAGAGGCCCTCGGCCAGGGGCGAGGCCAACAGCAGCGACACGCTCATCGCCCCGGCCGATTCGCCGAAGACCGTGACCGATGACGGGTCACCTCCGAACTGGGCGATGTTGTCGCGCACCCACTCGAGCGCCGCAATCTGGTCGAGCAGGCCGACGTTCGCGGATCCCCTTTCGTCGGGGTCGAGTCCGCCGAGTTCAAGGAAGCCGAGCGATCCGAGCCGATAGTTGATCGACACGTAGACCACGCCGTCCCTGGCGAACGAGTCGCCGCGATACAGCGGCGAGGACCCCGATCCCATTTCGAACCCACCGCCGTGGATCCACACCATCACCGGGCGCAATTCCGCGGCAGTGGTCCCATCGGGGATGTCCGAGGTCCACACGTTCAGATACAGGCAGTCCTCGTCCCACGTCTCACTCTCGCCGCCGAATAGAAGGTCCATCATCGAGGGGTTCTGCGGACAGATCGGGCCGAACACGGTTGCGTCGCGCACTCCCTCCCAGGGGCGCGGAGCAACCGGTGGACGGAATCTCAGGTCGCCCACCGGCGGTTCGGCAAAGGGAATCGCGGCAAACCTGGCGACTCCCCCGAGCCACTTGCCGCTGAGTTCACCCTTGTCGGTGCGCACGGTGACCTGGGCGCCATCCTCCGGGGCCGCGGGAGTCTGTGCGCCGCCGAGCGGGATTGTGGATTTCGGGATCGAGGGCGACTCGTCGTCTTCAGCCATGTTCATTGGATACCACTCCCTGCGTCGACCGGCTCGACAAGAGCTCAACCAGGTCTCAGCCGACCCACGGCCGATGCTCAGCCCACCCCGCGGCACCCCGCGGCCGTCGCTCAGCCACCTCGGGAAAAACCGATGCGGTTGTGTCACCCTCGTAGTAGCAAGGACAGCCGAAACCGGCGCAGCAGCTTGACAAGCAGGTGCGGGCAGGGCGCCCAAACGGTTGTCGACCGTGGTGGGGGCAGGCGAACGACGATGAAGCCGCAGTGGATCTTGGAGGCGAGTTGAGCGAAATCCATTCGGCGGGTTCCGGAGAGCCGGCAACCATTCTCGTGGTCGACGATGACCGCGCCATTCGCGAGTCCCTCGAGCGCCTGCTCTCACTCGAAGGCCATTCGGCATCGAGCGTCTCAAACGGAGGCGAAGCGCTGGAAGCACTGCGGAGAGATCCGGTGGACCTGCTCGTGCTCGATCGCATGATGCCCTCGGTCGATGGCCTGACGGTCTGTAGGGTCCTGCGGACCGAGGGTTCGACGATCCCGATATTGATGCTCACCGCGAGGACCGAGACCACGGATCGCGTTGCCGGCCTCGACGCTGGAGCTGATGACTACTTGGCAAAACCGTTCGATCCCGCCGAACTGCTCGCCCGGGTTCGTGCGCTGCTGCGACGTTCCCGCCCCGCCGAAGCGGCGAACCAGACGACGGAATTGAGCGTCGGCGACCTGCGCCTCGACCCCGGAGGAAGGCGGTGCTGGCGAGCCGGAATCGAGATCCACCTGTCGAGGGTCGAGTTCGACCTTCTCGAGATGTTGACGCTCAACGTTGACATTGTCCTTTCCCGCTCGCGTATCTACCAACAGATCTGGGAATACGACTTCGGCCCCGAGTCGAAGAACCTGGCCGTCTACATCAGCTATCTGCGTCGCAAGATCGACGAAGGACACGAACAGCGACTGATCCACACCGTCCGGGGGGTCGGCTACGCGATGAGGACGCCATGACGCTGCGGGTCAAGCTGGTACTGGCGCTTGTTGCGCTCTCAACCGCTGTCGCGGCGGTCGTGGGCGCCTTCAGCTATCGGACCACGGCGAGCGAGCTGAGCACCCAGGTCGACTCTTCACTCCGAGCGGCCGCCCAGCAGCTGGTGGGCGGAGCGCTTCCAGGTGAGGGTTTCCCGCGGTCGGAGCGCCAGAACTTCGCCAGACCTCTCCGCAATTTCCGCTCAGCCGGAGACGTGACATTGCAGATCATCGGCCCGCGGGGAGCGCTGATCACACCCTCCGGGCAGGAGCTTCCTGTGTCCCCCAACGACCGACGGATCGCAACAGCGACACCGGTCATGCAGTCCTTCCGGTCTGTCCGGATCGACAAGGTTCAGCACCGCCTTCTGACGGTCGGTCTCGGCGACGGGCGAGGTGCGGTCCAGGTCGCAAGGAGCCTCGCCGAGACCGACCATGTACTTGGCGCGCTCCGGACCCGGATCTTCACAGCGGCGCTCGCCGCGGCGATCGCCGCCGCCTTCATCGGATGGGCACTTGCGCGGCAGATGACTGAGCGGCTGACCCGGTTGACCGGCGCGGCCGAGAGTGTGGCCAGCACGCGGGACCCGGCGCTGCAGATACCGGTTTCGGGCACCGACGAAACTGCCCGCCTGGGAATCGCGTTCAACGAAATGCTCCTGGCGCTCTCCCGGGCCCGCGACGACCAACAGCGACTGGTCCAGAACGCGGGTCACGAGTTGCGCACTCCGCTCACGAGCCTGCGGACCAACGTGTTCGCCCTAAGCCATGCCGAGAACATCGGTGACGACCAGCGACGACGCATCTTGGACGATCTGACGAGCGAGACCGAAGAACTGACGAGCCTGATCAACGAGCTGATCGAGCTCGCAACGGATCGCAGGAACGACGAGCCGACCACCGCGGTGGGACTCGGCGAGGTGATCGAACAGATTGCCACCAGGGCCTCGCAGCGCTCTGGGCGTGAGATCCGGGTTTCCGCCGACGGGTCGATTGCCGAAGCAAGGCGATCATCACTCGTGCGGGCGATCGGAAATCTGCTGGAGAACGCAGTCAAGTTCGACCAGTCGGGGGGACCAATCGACGTCAGCTGTGTCAATGGCCGTGTCGAGGTCTCGGACAGGGGCCCGGGCCTGGGGTCCGAGGACGCGGGCCATGTCTTCGAGCGCTTCTACCGCGCCGAGGATTCTCGGAGCCTGCCGGGCTCTGGACTTGGTCTGGCGATTGTCGCCGACATCGTCTCGCAACACGATGGGACCGTCTTTGCACAGAACCGTCCCGGTGGCGGTGCCGTCATCGGCTTCGAGCTGCCCTTGATCGACCGTCCGCTGCGGTAGATCTGGGCCAAAGGGCGGCCGGCGGTCCGCGAACTCTCACCGTCCTCTTACCTTTCGCGAATGCTGTTTTCACCTTCACCGCCGACACTATGGATGTCAGCGCAAAGCTCATTCGGCTGATGCGGCCCGGCGTGCTCCTCGGGGCGCCGTGGAACAGCACCCGCTAATTGCAAGGAGATCGTCGAGATGAATCGAATCAAGAAGTCGGTGGTGGCTGCAGGTCTGAGTGCCGGCCTGATCGGTGGCGGTGTCGCCGGAGTTGTCTTTGGCACTCCGCTTTCGCTCGGCGCGCAGGAGAGTTCAACGACGGTCCCGAGTTCGAGCGACAGCACGGCACCCTCGGAGAAGCCCGACACCACGGCACCCGCCGACAAGTCGGAAACCAGGGCGCCGGCCGACAAGGCCGACGATACGGCCCGCTCCGAGGAACGGCGCGCCAAACGAAGCGAGTACCTCCAGTCGACCCTGGAACCACTCGTCAAGGCCGGCACCATCACCCAGGCCCAGGCCGATGCAGTCGTGAAGGCGCTTCTCGACGCAGTTCCCGCCAAGGACGGCATACGAAGGGGCAGATTCGGCGGACCACCCATGGGTCGCGGGTTCTTCCGCGCCGGAGTGGGCCTAGAGGCTCTGTCAGATCTGCTGGACGCGACTCCCGCCGAGCTGGGCAAGCTGCTGACTGACGGTCAGACGCTTGCTCAGATCGCCGAGTCAAAGGGGGTCGCTCCCCAGAAGGTGGTCGATACCTTGGTTGCGGCAGCCAAGAAGGGCCTGGACCAAGCCGTCAAGGCCGGGCGCATCACCCAGGACGAGGCCGACAAGAGGCTGGCAGAGGCAACCAAGCGGATCACCGACGGTGTCAACAAGGGGTTCGTGAAGCCCGGTCGCCGTGGAGTCGGGCCATTTGACGGCCATCGTGGTGGCAACTCGCCCGACACCGACAGTGGTGACGCACCAGCACCCCCCAAAGCCGGCGACTGATCCAGCAGCGACCAGGTCGGACTCAGATGTCGTTGACCAGAACGATCTTGCCGAACTTCCCTCCAGCTTTGAATCGTTCGTAGGCGCTCGCGGCTTCAGCCATGTCGAAGGTCGCGGTGATCGGAACGTTCACCCGTCCCTCGGCGAGCAGGGGAAGGACATGACGCTCGACCAGTCGGGCCGCGGCCGCCTTTTCCTCGAGTGGCCGGGCACGGAGGGTCGAGCCGTGGATCCTTCCCCGCGACCCCATCAGTGCGAGCAGGTTGATCTCGGTTCGCGCACCGCCACCGACTCCGATGACGGTGATCCGGCCACCAGTTGCGAGCGCCGCCAGGTCGTCGGCCATGTTCGGGCCTCCGATGAGTTCGAGGATCACGTCGAAGGGCCCCGATTCTCCAAAGCCTTCCGGGTCGATTACATGGGCACCCAGTAGAGCCACCTCGGCCCAGACCTCGTGGTTGCGCACCGTTGCCGTGACGGTCGCTCCCGCCGCCACGGCCAACTGAATCGCGGCGACGCCCACCCCGCCCGCACCTGCGTGGATGCAGACGCGTTCACCCATCGCCAGTTCCGCCTGTGTGAACAGTGCGTCGTGGGCGGTCGTGAACGCCTCGGGGAAAGCTCCGGCGACCTCGTATGGAACGCCTTCCGGGACCGCAATCGCGCATCGCTCGTGTACCAGTAGGCGCTCTGCCTGGGCTCCTCCACCGACTACCGCCATGATCCGGTCGCCAACCTTGAACCTGGTCACACCCGACCCGACGCCGACCACTTCGCCCGCCGCCTCGAGTCCCGGAATATCCGCCGGAGATCCGGCCGGTGCGGGATAGTGACCGGCTAGTTGCAACAGGTCACCTGCGTTGATACCCGCTGCCTTGACCGCCACGAGTAGTTCCATCGATCCGGGCAGCGGTTCCGGTCGCTCTGACCATTGAAGCTCCTTGTCGACGATGGTCACGGCGTACATATTGACTACTCCTGTTGGTTGCGGGCCGACTGATTCGACCGTAGCAACCGGCCCCGCACTCCGGGGCCAGACCGGACTGAACCCGGGTCGCACGACTTCAGGACCAGACTGGACGGGTT
>JBATWQ010000166.1:0-4316 GCA_049672765.1 Microthrixaceae bacterium
GTGTCACTCACGGGCGTTTTGTCGTCCTCTGTCATGTCAGTCAGTAACTTCCGGTGGCCAGGGCGGCGCTGTGACGGAGCACTCCGGCCGCACCTTCGTCCGTCGCTGGAGCGATGATGAAGTGGAAGAAGCGTTCGAAAACGAAGTCGACGCCGAACACGAACAACGTGAACACCACCAGCGATACGAACACGATGATCGAGTAGCGGATGACGACGTCGCGAGTCGGCCAGTTGACCTTCTTGAGCTCTGAACGAACTTCCCGGATGAACTGCTTGGGCTTTGTGCGTTCTGTCTTGAGACGCTGCGCCGCAGGAGCACGCCGATCGCGCACCGAGACCGGCGAGCCGTCAGCCTTGACCTCGCCGGCCTTCTGCGCTGCTCGTTTCTGCTCTCGGTTCATCGACACGTTGGAACCCTCTCACACTTCATTTCAGAAAAACCGCATTTCAGACCACACCGCATTTCAGTAAGACCGCACGTCTGCTGCACGCGTAGGAGCAGGGCAGGCGGGACTCGAACCCGCAACCGCCGGTTTTGGAGACCGGTGCTCTAGCCAATTGAGCCACTGCCCTTCGCACATAATGCGAATGCGTACGTTAGTGGGTGGAGCACCGACAGAGCTATCTGGAACCAAGGAATGCCTTCAGGACGCCGGCCGCTTGGAGCGGGATGCCAGAACGATCGCTCCGGCGGCTGTGGCCGCAGTAGCAGCTGTGGCAGCCGCGACATAGACGACCCGGCGCCGATCGGACCCCTGACGTATGGGCGTGGGCCCGTCGGCCGCCAGTGCGATCAGGTCGACACCATTCATGATTTCGGTGATGAGACCCGGTCCCGGCTCGACGACCGATTCCCGCATGTGGAGCATGGCCCGGCGGATCTTGCGGTACTGAACCTGTTCGGCCTGGCAGCGGAGACAGTGCTCGATGTGGCGGGCCGCGCCGCGCGGCAGATTGGACGAACCCTCGGCGGACTCGGATAGGAATGTCGCAACATCGTCACACCGCACGGGAGTCCACCTCGTCGAGGCCGGGGAACATCTCGGAACGCAGGCGATGGCGTGCCCGGTGCAGTCGGACCTTGGCGGCCGTGACGCTGATGCCCAACTCTTCGGCGATGTCCTCGTGCGGCATCTCGTAGACGTCGCGGAGAACGACAACGGCGCGCAGCTTGGGGGGAAGTGCGTCGATCGAGATTTTCAGACGCTCGCGAAGCTCGCTCGCGTCGGAGCGTGCCTCTGGATCCATGTCCGGGCGGCTCTCGCGGAGATCGATGTCTTCAACGAGACGGTCGTGACGGTGCCGTGACCTGCGTTGCAGGTAGGTGGCAGCACAGTTGGCGGTGACCCGGTACATCCAGGTGGAGAACTGGGCATCGCCCCGGAAGCCGGAGAGACCACGGTAGGCACGGAGGTACGCTTCCTGGGTCACGTCTCTTGCGTCCTCCTCGTCGCCCGTCAGCCGGTAGGCCAACGTGTACATGTTCTTGTACGTGGCGTCGACCAGGCTTCGGAAAGCTGCCTCGTCACCGCTCTGGGCCAGAGTCACCAATAGGGCGAACTCGTCGCGTACTGACGGTTCTGACTCTTCTTCACCCGGCGAGGTTACGTCGGGCGGTTGCGATGACTCGCGTCGGCCCTGCATTGGAGAAAAGGGTACTACCGGGTTTCCTTGTGGACAGTGTGCTTGCGGTCGAAGCGGCAGTACTTGCTCAGCTCGATGCGCTCGCGGTTGTTGACCTTGTTCTTCTTTGTTATGTAGTTACGTCGTTTGCACTCTGTGCATTCGAGCGTCACCTTGACACGCTTGTCGGAGGCCATCTGGTTCTGCTCCTGAATTGAGATCCGTCTATTGAGGCAGTAGCGGCGGCCGGACTTGAACCGGCGACCCCTCGATTATGAGCCGAGTGCTCTGACCAACTGAGCTACGCCGCCATGAAGCACCGGCGGGTACCGGCAACTTGCGAGCCCCCTGTCAGAATTGAACTGACGACCTCTTCCTTACCATGGAAGCGCTCTGCCGACTGAGCTAAGGGGGCGTGGCCGATGAAACCGACATCGGACCGAGACGTGAGGATAGTGGCAGGGCAACATTCCAGACAACCGGGATGCCGAGACCACCGTGACGAATGGTGGAGACACGGTATGGGCTCAAGTTTCTGGACGCGGCGGCCGATGCAGGGATGTGCAATTCGAACGACTCGTCATTGAATCCGGTGATAACACAATCGCCTTCGACCTCCACCCCCGCCTGACCGTGATTTCGGGTCTCGGTCAGATGGAACGCGATGGACTCGTCAACGAGTTCATCGGTGCCATGGGGAACTCCCGATCGGGAGTACACCTGGAGCTGTTGGCTGACAACGGTCACCGATTTGCCATCTTCCGTCCCAACGGCGCAGCCCACCGGGTGATCGATGTCGACGAACGGGTCGACGTGACCTCACAGTTCACAGCTGAGGACGGATCGATCAGCTTGCTCGCCCGTGCCGGACTCGACGCCCGCAGCGCCCGACGCACAATGCGTTTCACAGCACAGGACCTGGCCGAGGCGACCGAGCGCGATGAGCTGATCCAGATGCTCTCAAGAGTCGACCAGAACCAGCTGTGGGTTGCAGCTGAAGCACTCCGCGGCGCCCAACGTCGTCTGGAGGAGGAGGCCGACGCAGCCGGATCGAGCGTCGAGGACGCCGCGGTCATCGAACGGATCGAACAACGACACGAGAACTTCGAGCGCACACAGGCCCAGAGCGAAACCGTTCGTCGCGCAACCTTCATGATCGCCGGATTGTCTGCCCTTCTCTCGGTTCCCGTTGCACGCTTCATCGGCACCGGACTCGTCCTACCCCTGGCAGCCATTGCGGTGGTCAGCGTGTTGGTCTCGGTTCTGTACTGGAGACGCATGGAATCCGCCCGCCACGAGGAGGAGATCGCGTTGGCCGACGCAGGTGCGCAGTCCTACCTGGGATTCCACCTTCAGAGGGTCAACAGCCTTCTCTCGTCCGACGTGAGTCGGAGGCGACTGATCAAGGCGGCCGAGGAACACCGCGACGCGGCGCAGCGTTGGTCCGCACTCGCCGGGGATGTCGACGTCGAATGGGCCCTGCGGACCCAGTCCGATATCGCCTCGGCGGCACAGCTCCGACAGAGCGTCCAGCCAGCCGGAGCGTTCGAATCGCCGACGCACATCGACGACACCGCAGCAATCGCCCACGCCGTTGTCGGCCGACTTGGCGAACTCCGCAATCTGGGTACGGCCGGCGAAAGCTTCCCGGCCCTGCTCGATGATCCGTTCATCAACATCGAACAGGGCACATTGCCTGCCCTTCTAGAGGTGATGGTGCGCAGCTCCGAGCATCAGCAGATCATCCTGCTGACCGAATCGACCACGGTTGGTTCCTGGGCCCATGTCGAGTCGATGACGGGCGCTGTCGGAATCATCGAACCGACGGTCACGGCCAAGGCCGCAACCGCTTCCTTCTGAGTTCACCAGAGGCCGACCCACCCAGTCTAGCTTCTGATCGTGAAGATTCGACCGGCGGTTCTCGATGACGCAGATGCGTTGATGGCCATCTACAACCCGGCGGTGCTGACCTCGACCGCGACGTTCGATCTGGTCCCCCGCACCCTGCAGCAGCAGAAGGACTGGATAAGCGACCGCAGCGGAGCGCGCTTTGTGCTGGTCGCGGTGGAGGACGAGGAGGCCGACGGCTCTGGTGGCATCGTCCACGGGTTTGCCGCCACCTCTCCCTACAGGGACAGGGCCGCGTATTCGACGACGGTTGAGGACTCGGTCTACATCGACCAGGACCACCAGGGCCACGGTGTCGGCAGGCTGCTTCTCGACGCATTGATCGACACCGCCCGTGCCCACGGCTTCCACTCGATGATCGCCCGCATCGTCAGCGGCCATGAAGCCTCGATCGCGTTGCACAGCAGTTGCGGATTCGAGGTCATCGGCCACGAACGTGAGGTGGGTCGGAAGTTCGGTCGCTGGCTCGACGTGATCATCATGCAGAAGCTGCTCTGAGGTCGGCGATCTGAGGTCGGCGATCAGGTCGGGTTGACCGTTGGGATCCCGTTGAGCCCGGCGGCGGCGAGCAGGCGCGCGTCATAGGCGACCAAGGCTTCAAGTTCGTCGCCGAGTTCCAAGGCTGACACCAGGTGCAGCGAATCCAATGATCTGAGAGAGGTCGGCTCGACCCGTCCGGCTTCGTGAAAATTGGTCGCGCTCACTTCCAACAGCGTCAGCGAGTCGAGCACAGCACGGGCAAGTACAAGTCGCTCCGGTACGACGCGTCGGACCGCCCGGTAC
>JBATWQ010000167.1:0-11978 GCA_049672765.1 Microthrixaceae bacterium
ACACGGCGCTGTCTGCCAACCCAGTTGGCGAGATCGGACGGATCGGCATGGATGGTTTGTAAACCTCGGTCGCCAGGTGTTCAGATCACGTTCGCAGATGTTGTTCATATCGACGGGTGATGGCCCAGAACGTCAATGTTGCCTCAGCGGCAACGGGTCACCGGTGCTCGGTGACCGTCTCGCCAATCTCCGCAACGAAGTCGGGTTCACCCAACAGGAATTGGCCGAGCGCATCGCAATATCGCGGGTCGCGCTGTCGAATCTTGAGTCTGGTCGGAGCATTCCGGGGGAGCGGACGGTGGCGTTGCTGGCCGGGGTCTTCGGACTCGAGCCCCATGAACTGGTGGCCGGTACCGCGTATCCGGCGGCGAAAATGGACCGTCTGCCGCTAACAACCAATCGTTACAGCGAAGCCCAGATGCAGATTTCCCTGATGGATCGGGACCTCCAGTGGCTCTCCGAGGTCGACCAGCGACGTCGCGACCAGGTCATCAGGGCCTGGACCAGGGACCTTTCAGAGCTCCGGGCAAGAACTCACGACGCACATGACCGGCAGCTCGTCACCGATGCCATCAAACGGTTGGCTCTGATGAGCCCCGGGAGCGGCGGTACCGACGCTCAACCGTGAAGATCCGGGCCGGACGTCCAACAGTTGGGACCTGCCCGGAGTTGATGACAGTCGGTCTATTCGCTCTATTCGGTCTGGTCTGCGATGCGCCGGCGGTCTTCGAGCAGGTCACGCAAGGTGGTGTCCAGATCGATGGTCGGCGTCCAGCCGGTGTCTGCTCGCAACCGGCTGTTGTCGCCGAGCAGCACGGGTATGTCAACCGGTCGGGCGAGTGCAGGGTCAACCTCGAGCTTCATGTCCACCGAGGCCATCGAGATCAGCTTCTCGGCCAGGTCCTGGACAGCCGTAGCCGTACCCGAGCACACGTTGTAAACCTCGCCCGAACGTCCCGACCCGACCAGCAGCCGGTAGGCGCGGACCACGTCGCGAACATCGGTGAAGTCCCGTCGGGGCGCCAGGTTTCCGACCAGGACCCTGCCCCCGCCGGACCTCTCGTTGTCGACCACACGCGAAGCGATCGCCGGAGCGACAAAGCGGTCGGTCTGGCCGGGGCCCAGATGGTTGAACGGTCGCGCCCGGACGACCTGTTGGGAATATCCGAGCCATGCCTGGAGCGCCACCGAATCCGCGGCGACCTTCGAGGCCGCGTACGGGCTGACCGGTCGCAGCGGCTGTTCCTCGGTGAGGGGAAGGTCCTCCGGTGAGACCTTGCCGTAGACGTCCGCTGAACCGATGGTGAGCACGCGTTGTGTGTCGGTTTCGCGCGCGGCCCAGAGGATGTTCAGCGTGCCTTCTGCGTTGGCCCGGAAGGTCGCCTGCGGGGTCTGCCACGAACCTCCGACATCGCTGGCCCCAGCCAGGTGGTAGACCACCTCGGGTCGGGACTTCCGGAAAAAATCCAGCAGCGCAGCGGCATCTAGGACATCCAGACCGTCAATCGAGCGGTCAGTGGTGATTACATCGTCGCCCACCTCGTCCAGGTGGTTGACGAGGTGATGACCGACAAACCCTCCGGCACCGGTGATGAGTGCTTTCACAGCGTGCCTGAACGGAAGGTCGTGGTACTCATCGACATCCACTCTAGGGCCGTCATCTGCGGTCGCGGGTCACTCGTCAATGGCGGTTGGCGGTAGAACGGTCGCGGTACGATCACAACTCACCCGATCTAAGGAACTCTGTCATCCAATCCGCTGATCACGACCCCGAGCGACCTCGTAGAGATGTCGGTGATCCGCTCATCCCGGGACCCGGGGACGCGTCGAAGTCGATCGTCGGATCTGCCGTTGACGAAGTGGACGAGACCGAACTCGACGCCAAATGGGGCCTCGACACTCCCGACGCACTCGTCGGCTACGGGGCGCCTCCCGTCGTTGCCGTAGTCGTCGCCTCAAATCCGGGGGACTGGTTCGAGGACGCCATTGAGTCCCTCGCTGGATCCGGCTACGAGAACCTGTCCGTGCTGGTACTGGACAATGCCAGCAAAGAGGATCCGACCGCCCGGATCGCGTCGGTATTTCCCTCGGCGTTCGTCAAGCGGGTCGATACGGATCGTGGCTTCTCGGCAGCCGCGAACGAGGTCCTCCACGCGGTCGAGGGCGCTGCGTTCTACATGATCCTCCACGACGACGTGATCCTCGAGCCCGGAGCGATCACCGAACTGGTGGCCGAGGCCTTCCGGTCGAACGCGGGCATCGTCGGGCCGAAACTCCTCAACTGGGACCAACCCGGCGAGATCCTCTCGGTCGGACTGAACGTCGACCCGTATGGCTTCTCGTCGTCCATCTCGGAACCAGGTGAGCTGGACCAACAGCAACACGACATTCCCCGCGAGGTCTTCGCCGTTTCGAACGCGGCGATGCTGATCCGTGCCGACCTCTTCGACAGTCTCGGCGGCTTCAACGAGGACATCCCGTTTTTCGGCGAGGACGTGGACCTGTGCTGGAGGGCCCATGCCGCCGGAGCGACGGTCACACTGTGTCCGAACGCCACTGCGCTTCACCGCGGCCGTTTCGACGAGCGCCGCGACGTCGGTAACCGGCAGCGACTGGAGTTGCGCCACGAGGCCCGCAACATGCTGAGCAACTACGAACTCCTCCGCTTGCTCTGGGTCGTTCCAGTGGCTTTCGCCTTGTCGGTGGTGGACCTCATCGGGTCGCTCGTGATGGGTCGGTTCCAACGAGCGGGTGACATCGCCGGAGCGTGGTTCTGGAACATCGGTCACGTCGGGTCCCTGATGAAGTCGAGGTCCCGGGCCAAACGGACACGTCGGGCACGTGATCGTGACTATCTGCCCCTGATGCGACAGGGCAGTTCACGCCTGAAGAGCCTCGTGCGGGTTGCCGAGGGCGAGAATCGACTGCAGGTACTCGCCCAGACCGGACGCGGTTATCTGCGTGACGCTGCCTCGCGTTCGCGGCGAGGCGGTCTCGTGGTGTTGGTAGTGGGCATCGTGGTGATGCTCTATGGGGCGCGCAATCTGATCTTCGGGCCACTTCCCACGTTGAGAGAGTTCAGCGGAGTCGGGTCGAGTGGCGGCAGGTTGCTCTCGGAGTGGTTCACGGGCTGGCGTGAATCCGGTCTGGGTGAACCTGGGGTCGCTCCGGGGATCATCCCCGCCCTGGGTGCGATCGGGACGGTCCTGCTGGGGTCGGTCGGTCTTGCAAGACGCCTGCTGATCCTGTTGCCCCTGGTCGTCGGCGGAGTGGGCGCCTGGAAGCTGTTCAGCCGTTCGGATTCGACCGCGGGCCGCGCAGCGATGCTTGCCTCGTACGGGCTCAACCCGCTCGTGCTGAACGCGATGGCCGAAGGGCGCCTTCAGGCGTTAACGGTCTATGCGGCAGCTCCCTGGCTGCTTCGACGAGTCGCAGGCTCCGCCAACGTCGAGCCGTTCGTTGACCCTGATGCCCGCACCCCGGATCGGCTGAGACTTCTCGGCGGCACGGCAATTCTGCTCGCCGCGGTCGGTTCGATATCGCTACTGGGCGCAGGAATTCTGGTGCTGATGGTGCTCCTGTTCGCAGCCGTTGTGGCAATGCTGCACGACCGTCGTAGCGGGATGAGGATGGCGATGACGGTCGTGGCCTCGGCCGTTCTCTCCCTTCCGGTGCTGGCACCCTGGATCGTGGCGGCGGTCCGCCACGGCGACCTAGCGTCGCTCACCGGACTCTGGAACACGTCGACCGCCGTACCGTCGGCGCAACAGATAATCACCGGGTCGACCGGAGCCGTGACCACCGGGATTCTCGGCTGGGGCCTCCTGATCGGAGCTTCGTTCGGGCTGTTCGCGGGAAGGAAGTGGCGCTTCAACTGGGCTCTGGGTGGCTGGTTGATGGGACTCGTCTCGTGGCTCGTTGCGATCGTCCTGGCAAGATCCGGCGACGTGGGCGGGGCAGGGCTCGAGTTGATGGCGATGCCCGCAGTGCTCGGCATGGCCATGGCCATCGCAATGGGTGTCTTCGCCTTCGACAACGACGTCCTGGGGTCTGACTTCGGACTTGAACAACTCCTCTCCGGAGTCGCCGTTGCGGCTTTTGTGATCGGTCTGATTCCTGTGGGAATCGCCTCGACCGACGGGCGATGGTTCCAGCCAGAACGGGACTTCCACTCGGCGCTTTCGGCCGTCGACCACGGGCGAGACTTCCGAACGGTGTGGATCGGGGATCCGGACGTACTCCCGCTGGCCGGCTGGAATCTGGACGGCAAGGGGCTCGTTGCGGGAGTCAGCGTTGGTCTGGACCCAACCATCACCTCCCGCTTCCGACTCGACGGCGGGGCGGGGGCCGACGCATTGACCAGGTCGCTCAACGCCGCATTGCACGGTGAGACGAATCGACTTGGAAGGCTGCTGGGTCCGATGGGGATCCGCTATGTGGTGGTCGCCGACCGGGCCGCCCCGCTTCCGGATTCCAAGAGCCAGGTCCCTATGCCCGAGGACCTGCTCAGCGCCCTCGACCAGCAACTCGACATGCGCTCGATCAGCGTCAACCCGGGGCTAGCGCTCTACGCCATCGACAAGCCGTGGCCGTTGCGCTCCGATGCGACCACCGAAGTCGGCGCCGCGAACGCGCCCAGAACGTTCGCCGAACTCATAGCTGTCGACCTGCCGGTCCCTTCGGCAGTGCTCGGTTCCCGGGTGGGAACGAAGTTCTCCGGAGACCTGACGGGGGACAGAGTCATTGCTCAGGCAACGACTGCCGATCCCGGCTGGAAGCTGAAGGTGAATGGCAAGGACCAGAGCCGCAGTGATATCTGGGGATGGTCCCAGACCTTCGAGACCGGAAATGGTGGAGCGTCCACTCTGAGCTATTCACCTCCGCTGTCGACCCGCCTTCTGCAGCTGATCCAGATCCTGGGGCTCCTGGCCCTGTTGTATCTGGGGCTGTTCAAGGGGGCCAAGTCGATCAAGGGCCTCACCAGGCGGTCGCGTGGCGAAGTCGGTGATGCTGGTTCAGGTGCCGGAACCGACGCCGACTCCATGGTCGTGACCGTTGGGCCCGTGGGTCTGGTCGAATCCCGAACAACCGCCGAGACAGCCGGCGAAGCTACCGGCGAACTGACCGGTGAAGCTCCCGGCGAATCGGCCGAGGGAGCGATCACCGAACCCTCTGTTGGCCCGTCGGCAGAGCCTCTCTCGGGCTTTTCCGAAGGGCGAGTTGACGACGCGCCAGCGCAATCTCATGCGGCCACCTCCGAGGAATCAGTCGCTGACTCCACTGGATCGTCGGGCGAAATAGACGGGAGTGAGTTGTGAAGACGGCTCGACTGGGCGTGATCACGGCTGTCGTCGTCATCATGGTGGCCCTGACCTCGTGGTGGCAAGGAGCGCCCGCCGAGGGTCGGAAGGTGTCCCTGGACGCGTCCGTTCCGGCCGTCGGACGGACAGACGCGCTGTCGTCCACCTGGTTCTGCAGCGCCGGAGGATTCTCATCGGATCCGGCACCCCAGAACCTCATCCGCCTGACCAACTCCTCGGCAGAACCGGCGGACGTTCGCCTGAGCGCGTTCAACGTCAAGGGCGAAGCGGGTCAGCAGGTCGTCGAGGTGCCGGGCAGGTCCGTCCACACCGTCGATGTGGCGAAGACCTTCAAGGGGAATGGACTCTCCGTCATGGCCGAATCCTCCGAGGGCAGCCTGACGGTCGAGAACACGTTGGTTCTGGGCGACATGGCGGATTCCGTTCCGTGCGCGACGCATTCCTCGAGCGCCTGGTATTTCCCGTCGCAGAGCACCGTCAAGGGTGCGAAGGCCCAGCTGATCTTGTTCAACCCGTTCTCGGCCGACGCCGGAGTGGTGATCACCGCTGCGGTCCCCGAGGTCCGCTCGCCGGCCGAGTGGAACGGCGTCGTCGTCCCGGCGGGCAGCACCAAGGTCATCGACCTGAGCGAACAGTTCGAGAGGCGCGAGCAGTTCTCAGTCTCGGTGCATCTCAAGTCGGGGCGGATACTGGCCGAGACCGCGCAGGTCTTCGCACTGGACGCGACCGACAAGAGTCCTGCGGTGCACGGCCTGCGGCTACAGCCCGGCATCGCCGTGGCGCGAGAGGTCTGGACGTTTGCCGGAGGGTTCCGCGACCCCGGAGCGACCGAGAAGATCGTCCTGCAGAACCCGAGCAACGACCCGACAACCGTGTCGGTCCAGGTCGTTCCCTATGGGGCGGGGGAGATGCCACCCGAGCCGTTCGAGGTCGATGTGCCTGGCGGTAGGTACGCGGTTCTCGACCTGACGGGCGAGGGTCGGATTCCTGACGTGGGGTTCCACTCGATCCGGGTGCAGGCACAGGACGGACACCGTGTGGTCGCCGTCCGGACATCCGGCATTTCGGCCGCTCCAACCGCCCCGCCAGAAGGAACCACGGGCGGGACCAGACCATCACTGGACAGGGGCGCGACGACAAGCGTCGGGTCAACCTTCGATTCGAGACGCTGGCTCATCCCAGCAGTCCCAACCGGCCCCGGAAACCAGCCGATCGCCTTCGTCAACAACCCCCACGCAGGGATCGTCAGGGTCACAGTCACCGCAACCACCGACGGCGGCGAGGCCGTTGAGGTGGTTCGCGAAGCCGAGGTCGGTGCTGGAGATGGACTCGCCATAGGGCTGTCACCCAAACCCCTCGCCGGAGCAGGACTGAGGTACTACACCATTGTGGCGAGCGAACCGGTTGCAGTGGAACGCCTCGTGACGTTCCCAGCGGCCAAGGACTTCTCCCTGGGGCCCGCTCTACCCATCGGGTCCTGACCCGGCAGAACCCAAACCTCGAACTCGGCCGGGACCCCAACCTGACCTGGCTAGGCCTGACCTGGCCGCAACTCGTCTGGTCCGGTCCACCACCCATGCTGGTGGGCTCGACTGTTGGCCCCGGGCCGTGTGGGGCACACTTTGGAAGTGGAACGACTGATCCTTGCAGCGGCCCTGGCGGTGGTGGCCGTCGGCATCGCCCTCTATCTGCAGCGGAAGAACACCGCCGCGCCGACGGACTCCGTCGGAGAATTCCGTGCCCCGAAGCGGCTGGAGCGCAAGGATTTCGAACGCCCCGAGGCACCTTGGTTGGTAGTCGTGTTCTCATCGGCAACCTGCGACACCTGCGCCGAGGTTTGGACCAAGGCGAAAGTTCTCGAATCCGACCAGGTGGCCGTCCAGCAGGTGGAGGAGAAGGCCCAAGCTGCATTGCACCGCAGCTACGACATCAAGGCCGTCCCCACCACCGTGATCGTCGACACCGAAGGGGAGGTGCGGGCCTCGTACATGGGTCCGGTCTCGGCAACGCACCTCTGGGCGGGGTTGGCGGACCTGCGTGAACCAGGCACGGTCCCACCCGAGTGTGGCGAACCCCGTCCACCGTCAACCTGATCGGGCGTTGAATCCGGGCGCCAGTCGAATTCAGATTGGCTCAGGTCTGAACTGGATCGGGCGTGGGATCGGGTTACCCGACGGGCGCTGGTTCGATTCGGGAGCCAGGTGCGGCGGTACCGGCGGGGGAGTAACGCCGACCCTGCTGGGAGTGGGGGTGGGCGCGGGAGCCGGGGGAGTGGGATCCGGCGTCGCCGACCCGTTCTGGGCCGCCGCGATCAGATCGTTGACGTCGTGGCCCGAGATTGTTTCCTTCTCGAGGAGAGCCCTGGCCACCAGGTCGAGTGCGTGGCGATTCTTGGTCAGCAACTCGGTGCACTGATCCTCGCCCTCGCGAAGAAGCCTCTCGACCTCGTCGTCTATGAGCCTCGAGGTGTCCTCGGAATATTCCCGCTGCTGGCCGAAGTCCTCGCCCAGGAACACGGGCCCGGAACCGCCCCAGGCGCGTGGCCCGACCTTGTCGCTCATACCGAACTCGGTGACCATGCGTCGCGCCCGTTCAGTACTGACCTGCAGATCGTTGCTGGCCCCCGTCGAGCGGTGCTTGAACACCAGATCCTCAGCGACACGACCGCCCATAGCCACGATGATCGACTCAGCGAGGTACTCCTGTGAGTACGAGTGACGTTCCTCTTCGGGAAGCTGCTGGGTCACGCCGAGCGCCATACCCCGAGGAAGGATCGTGACCTTGTGCACGGGGTCGGCATTTGGCAGCAGTGCCGCGCAGAGCGCGTGTCCTGCCTCGTGATAGGCGGTGATCTCCTTCTCTGCGTCGGAGAGCACCATCGACTCACGCCGCTGGCCCATAAGCACTCGGTCGCGGGCGTCTTCGAAGTCGTGCATCTCGACGATCTTGGCGCCCCTGCGAACGGCACCGAGCGCCGCTTCGTTGACCAGGTTGGCGAGGTCCGCACCGGACATGCCGGGGGTGCCTCTGGCGACCAGCGTCAGGTCGACCTCGGGGCTGAGCTTCTTGTGCTGGACGTGAACCTCGAGGATCTGGCGACGGTCCTCGAGTTCGGGAAGCGGCACCACCACCTGACGGTCGAACCGGCCGGGGCGCAGCAGCGCCGGGTCAAGAATGTCGGGGCGGTTCGTCGCAGCGATCATGACGATCCCGTCGGTGCCCTCGAAGCCGTCCATTTCGGAGAGCATCTGGTTGAGGGTCTGTTCGCGCTCGTCGTGACCGCCACCCATTCCAGCGCCACGCTTGCGGCCGATCGAGTCGATCTCGTCGATGAAGATGATCGCCCGGCCGTGCTTGCGGGCCGACTCGAACAGGTCTCTGACCCGCGAGGCGCCGACGCCGACGAACATCTCCATGAAGTCAGAACCGGTCACGGACAGGAACGGGACCCCGGCCTCGCCGGCAACGGCCCTGGCGATCAGCGTCTTTCCGGTTCCAGGGGGGCCCACCAGAAGCACTCCCTTGGGGATCCTCGCTCCGATGGCCAGGAACCTGTCGGGCTCTTTCAGGAAGTCCACGACCTCGCTGATCTCACGCTTGACACCCTCGTAGCCAGCGACGTCGGCGAAGAGCGTTCCCGGTCGTTCGGTGCTGTAGGTCTTGGCCCGACTCCGCCCGATGGACATAATTCCGCCCATCTGACCTTGGGCCCTGCGCTGCATCCAGACGAAGAAACCGATGATGAGCAGAACCGGCAATAGGAAGGGGATCAGTTGGGCCAAGAAACCGACAGTCGGCGTCTTGAAGTCGACGTCGACCTTCTTGTCCTCCATCAGGGTCAACAGGTCTGGCGGCGGATCCTTCGGCCCCGTCGTCATGAAGGTCTGGCCGCTCTTCAACTCGCCCGTGACGGTGGCGTCAACGTTGTTCCAAGTGACCTTCTTGACGTTTCCGGCGGAAATATCTTGGGTGAACTTGGTGAACGCGATCTCGTTCGTCTTCTTGGACGACAGCGAGAGCGCACTGATGACCGTGACTCCAATGACAAGAACCAGGACCCAGATGAGCCACGAAGGAAGGCTGCTGTCGTTCTTGCCGCCGGGGCGGTTCTTGGCGCTTCCGTCACCTGGCGCGCGACTGTCGTTCTGCTCTGGGGGCATGGGGACAGCCTAGAAGCTGTGGAGCGCTCCGCTGTAGCGAGTACGCCCAGAATCTGAGAGCCGCTGTGGTATCCGAGGTTTCGGGACATTCTGAAAGTACGGTTCAACCCGTGAGTAGAAAATGTGCTCGTTCCGCATGCCCAAGTCCGGCAACCGCAACCCTGTCGTATTCGTATGCCGACGGGGTTGTCTGGCTCGAGGACCTGATCGCCGAGGCCCATCCCATGCTCCACGATCTGTGCGAGGCACATGCGACGTCACTGAGCGTCCCGCTCGGCTGGGATCTTCGCGATGAACGCTCCCTGGTAGGAGCTGAGGGATCCCGGAGCCAGGTGTCCCGACTGGATCTGATCGGGGCCTGAGATCGGGGAAGCAGCACACGACGGTCGTGCTTCCGACCCGCTCCAACCCGAGAAGGAACTCTGGGGCCAGGGCGAGGTGGCCTGGGGGCTCATAGCCAGCTTTCTGTTGTCCAACATCTTCGCCGTGCTGGTCTACTCCGCGGCCGGCTGGACCGATGTCGGCGACGTTCCGATGTGGGGACTTGGATTGCTGCAGATCCCGCTCTGGGCGGGGTTTCTGGCGGCCATTCGGGTCGCCGGGAACAAGGGGACCGGGGTAGTCAACGCGTTCGGGCTCAGATTTCGGCCTCTCGACGTTCCTGTCGGGCTGCTGATAGGCATCGCCACCCAGGCAGTTCTTCTCCCGCTGATCTACGTCCCAATTTTCGAGTTGACCGGACAGAGCAGCGAAGACCTGTCCCGACCAGCCCGGGAACTTTCCAGCAAGGCCGGAGGAACACCCGGCTGGCTGCTGTTCGCCCTGCTGGTGGGGATCATCGCTCCGGTGATCGAAGAGCTGTTCTATCGGGGTCTGTTCCTGAGGGCCCTCAAAAAACGCGGCATGTCTACCGCCGCATCAGTTGTTCTCAGCTCGGCCATTTTCGGAGCGATGCACCTTCAGCCGCTCCAGTTCGCAGGCCTGTTCCTCTTCGGTGTGATCGCGGCCTGTCTGGCGTCGGCGACCCGCCGATTGGGAATGTCGATCTTCGCCCACATTGGGTTCAACATGACTTCGGTTGTGGCCCTGTATCTGGATAGCCAGGGCAAGCTGTTGTAGAGCCAAGTCGGCATTGACGCCAGGTCGGCACCTCCGGCAGGGAGCGTTCCGGCAGGGAGCGTGCCGGCAGGGAAGGCTCGGGCGCCTAGGTGGTTAATTCCACGCAACCGTTCTGGCTGTCGTCCAGATGGCTACAGATACGGCGATGACAGCCAGTTGCTACCGCTGGGACCCGAAACCCTTGGACCTAACCGACTAGGTCATTTGGCTCATCTTTGACCGATCTGCTCAGGAACCGGTCGTTTTTGCCGATTTGCTATCGGGCTGGGCTTCGAGGCCGGCGCCGGGCAGTCCATCGACTTGATTCAGCAGTCGATCCGGCATGTATCGAGTCGTTTACCGCTGGGAGCAGTTTTGATGAGTGCAGGTCAGTGTCAGCACGAGCAGGTCGAGATCGGAATCATGATCGATGGTGTCCGTCTGATCATGCGGTCGTGTTCCGAATGCGACATCCGTAGCTGGCACCGCGACGGCGAGTCTGTACCCCTTCACGGTGTCCTTCACGACATTCGCGCGGTTCCCACCCGGTACAAGCGGGCACTATCGAGCTGACAGCCACTTCAACTAGCCCCTGACACCTGCGGTTGCGCGGGGGAATGACCTGGGGTTGAGCGAGGGAGATCCATGGCGAAAGTGGTCGTGTAGAGACCATTCCCATCACGGTTGACGACCATGTCACTGCATTGACGTGACTGGCTGAGCGCTCTCGCCGGGAGTTGTCGGGATCAATGGTCGTTCTCGTGTAACGATGTTGACCCCATGGACCAGACGAAGGCCCCCGGCGAAGGTCCGGCTGACAGCGAATTCACTGCGCCGGGCGGTGTTGACGATCCGATCGAGGGCGATTTTGGCGATCCGGATTTCGTGGGGCCCGAAGCGCTGGGCTCCGAAAGCGACGAATCACGACCGGGGGATTGGATCGAGAGCCCCGATGAGACGTCTCGACGAGAACTGATCGAACGGATCATCTCGTGGGCGATCGTCGGAGCGTGCAGCATTTTCGTCTTCGCTTCGCTCAACCCTCACCTCATCATCCAGAACAGCGTTCCAACCGGCGGGGACATGGGCGCACACGTCTGGGGCCCGCGGTTTCTCGCCGACCATTTGATTCCCCAGTTCCGGGTTTCGGGCTGGTCCATGGACTGGTACGCGGGGTTCCCCACCTACGTCTTCTACATGGTCGTCCCATCGCTGATGATCCTGTGGTTGTCGGCCGGACCGACGCTGTGGCTGACCCCCGTCCTGCTGGGGATCATCGCCCTGGTCGTTTGGGCGCTGCGTCCACGAATGACGGTGCCGTGGCATCGCTGGGTGCTGTGGGTCGGGACCGTGATTGTCTCGGTTCTGGCCATACCGATTCCCTGCAACGTCGCGTTCA
>JBATWQ010000168.1:0-12520 GCA_049672765.1 Microthrixaceae bacterium
CCCCCACTTCTCGCCCAAGGCGACGAGCCATGGGCCTTTTCGGCATGCCGAGGGCTGTCGAGGTAGAGCAGGCTGGCGTGCAACTGGCCGTTTCCCTGGAGAAGAAGCCCGCTGTGGATCTGTTCGCTCCGCCGGACGTGGGTCGCTGCACGGCAGCTTGGCCAGCCAACGGTGCTGTACCGGCGACCAACTCAGAGAAACAGCTGGGCTCTGCGCTGGTAGGCCATGCGCACGTGGGAAGTGAATTCGGCCGGTCTTGTCGTATGGGTCCAAGTCGCATACATGAGTTCCCATCCGAGTGCCGACAGCAAGTTGTCCCGATCCTGATCTCGTCTGGAGTTCCGTACTCCGCTGTGCCAGCGGTCGGAATGCGCCTCTAGCCCGAGCATGACTTCAGGCCATGCGGCGTCGAGCCTGGCAACGATCATCCTGTTGTCGTCGCGCACAACGTATTGCCGGACCGGTTGGGGAAGTCCTGCGGCGACGCACACCCGTTCAACCAGACGCTCGAATTTAGAGTCCGGCAACGGACCAGCACGGTCTGGTCTGGCGAGCACCCGCTTCAGGGCACCGCATCCGCTCCGCCCCGGTCGATCGAGCCTTTCTAGAGCAGAGTCGATGGCACCTATAGATGTGCCGGTGCGCAAGAGATGGTCGAGACCCTGTTCCACTTTGTCGTCGCCAACAACCGATCCAAGGTCTATCAGGGTCCGGATCTTCGACGTGACCAGGATTCCGTGGACTGTGGTCACGTCGACATCTTCAAGTTGTGTCGTGCGATGACCGTTCAACGGTGCCGCTGGAAGGGGCCTGGATATCGGAACGGTCACCTCCGGTGGCTCCCTTTCAAAGCCGTCGAATCTGTGGAGCCGTGCGGCGCCTCGGTGTGAGAGCACGCCGCCACTTGAGAGCGTGGCGATCGATGCGTCCTGTGCCCAGGATGGGGCGGCCGACGTCGATACCAGGACCCCCCGATGTGGGCTGACGAATTGATGGTTTCTGACCAAGGTCCGCAACTGGGCTCGACTGACCCCGAGTTGTTGGGCCTCGGCAACTGTTGTGACTCCGTGGCGTCCGCTAGCGGCCCGGAGGAGTGCTGCGACAGCAGGCTGGTTCATCCACCGAGCCTCGTCGTCAACGCTCGAGGAGTCAGCGGGTCGCACGACCCCCAGCCGCAAAACTTGTCACAGAAGTGAGGGACGGCTTGGTATCCGTCGGGTCGTTCCGGGAGCGATTGCCTGACCGGAACCCCTTGTGACCCGCCGGATGCCTGGACCGACTTCTTCGTTAGATGTGTGATTGGAGTGGTCGTATTTCGACCACTCCAATCACACCTCCCCCTGATATTTGGGGGACACGTTCGTTCGGGGCGGCCACCTGAGTCGGGCCTAGCTGACTCAGCCCTTGGCCATGCGGGCCTGGAGGTTGTTGTCCAGCGCAGCGAGGAACTCCTCGGTGGTCAGCCACGGCTGGTCCTTGCCGACGAGCAGGGCGAGGTCCTTAGTCATCTGACCTCCCTCGACCGTGGCGACGCAGACGGCCTCGACGGCATCCGCGAATGCGGTCACCTCGGGCGTACCGTCCAGCTTGCCCCGGTGGGCCAGACCACGGGTCCAGGCGAAGATCGAGGCGATCGGATTCGTCGACGTGGGGTTGCCCTTCTGGTGCTCGCGGTAGTGGCGTGTGACCGTGCCGTGGGCCGCTTCGGCCTCGACCGTCTGGCCGTCCGGGGTCATGAGGACAGAGGTCATCAGACCGAGTGAGCCGAAACCCTGGGCGACGATGTCGGACTGCACGTCGCCGTCGTAGTTCTTGCACGCCCAGACGTAGCCGCCGTCCCACTTGAGCGATGCGGCCACCATGTCGTCGATCAGGCGGTGCTCATAGGTGAGCCCGGCAGCGGCGAACTGATCGGCGAACTCGGCGTCGAACACTTCCTGGAACAGGTCCTTGAACTGGCCGTCGTAGGCCTTGAGGATCGTGTTCTTGGTGGACAGGTAGACGGGGTAGTTGCGCTGCAGGCCGTAGCGGAACGACGCACGGGCGAAGTCCCGGATCGAGTCGTTGAAGTTGTACATGCCCATGATGACGCCGCCGTCATCTGGCATCTGGACGATTTCGTGCTCGATCGGAGCCGAACCGTCGGAGGGTGTATAGGTGATGGTCACTGTCCCGCCGCTCGGCACCTTGAAGTCGGTGGCCTTGTACTGGTCGCCGTGGGCGTGACGGCCGATGACGATCGGCTTGGTCCAACCCGGAACCAGACGGG
This sequence comes from Microthrixaceae bacterium, assembly GCA_049672765.1. GTDB lineage: Bacteria > Actinomycetota > Acidimicrobiia > Acidimicrobiales > Microtrichaceae > JAGQSZ01. The sequence continues at coordinate 2,270 of JBATWQ010000168.1, forward strand.
GGATGTTGGAGCAGATGATCGGCTCACGGAACACGACACCGCCGAGAATGTTGCGGATGGTCCCGTTGGGGGAGCGCCACATCTCCTTCAGGCCGAATTCCTCGACACGGGCCTCGTCGGGGGTGATGGTCGCGCACTTGACGCCGACGCCGTACTGCTTGATGGCGTTGGCCGAGTCGACGGTGATCTGGTCGTTGGTTGCGTCCCGGGACTGGATAGACAGGTCGTAGTACTTAAGGTCAACGTCCAGGTAGGGCAGGATCAACTGCTGCTTGATGAAGTCCCAGATGATTCTGGTCATCTCGTCGCCGTCGAGTTCGACGACCGGGTTCTGGACCTTGATCTTTGCCATTCGCGAAACCTGCCCTTGGGGAGTCAACAACGTCGCGAGTATACATGTTGTAGACAAGTGGTTTCATGGCGGGGAGCCACCCGGGAACCGGACAGCTACACGTCGGGCATGCAGCGGCCACGTCCCAGCTCGGCCAATCCCCTGAGGTCGCCGGCCTGATAGGTCCGGGCTTCGTTGACGGTCGGGAACATGATCTGGGTCGGGTCGTCCACGTGATCCAGTCCGGCCAGGTGCCCCAGTTCGTGGACGATTACTCCCCTAGCCTGTTCCAGGCCGGACGGCGCTGCGAGCATCTGGGTGAAGTCGGGACCATCGAGGACGACCGAGCCCGTGACGTACACCAACGTCTGTGGCTCGCCCGCCGGAACGGGAGGCGCCACGGCCTGACTTCCTGCGAAGCCCGCAGCCGATGTGAGGGGCGAAGCGGGGTCGACCTTACCGAGCTGAGGCGATTCAACCGGATCGGACCAGACTATGAGGACCGGTGCCCACCGTTCGCCATAACGGTCTGGTTGGTAGGGATCCCGGTCCTTGCTGGGACCTTCGTCGGTGGCGCCGTCATCGATGAACTGGAGTCCGGTTGCCATTGAAAGCTCGGCGATCGACTCGCGGATCAGCTGTTGTCCCTGGGGTGGACCGCCCGGTCTCGTGACGTAGTGGATCTCCCGACAGGGGTCATAGGCCACCGGGGTTTCGCCGTCATCCTGGAGCTGGAGGAACTTGAATTTCCCACCGGCCGCGGGCACCTTCCCGGGCTCCCCGAGTGGGCTTGGTGACGGATCCTTGACCGCGGGCGGCCACGTCTCAGGTCGTGGAATGTCGATCGCTGGACCGGCCGACCGGTCGACCCCGTCGTTGGGGGTGAAGTAGTCGAGCGCCAGTATTCCAATCACAACGACCAGCCCCAGGAGCAGCAGACGTGAGCGTAGGAGCCCCGAGAACCTGCCGGCCATGAATCCAGTAGTGGGTCTCGTCGATGACTCTGGTGGTGACGAGGAACCGCCGCCCGACATTCGCCGGGACGAGAGTCGCCGGGACCAGGAAGACCCCGTGGCCCGCGAGGGGGAGCGTCCAGATTTGCGACCACCCGGCATGTCGGTCGGTGCGTATCGCTGGAACTGATGGTCGTCGTTCTGGCGCTGCAGTTCTTCGTCAGCGAGTCGACGGGCCAGGTCGGCCTGGCGGCGAGCCCGCTCACGCTGCGCCGCGGACGGTTCGGAGTGCGCAGCTGCGCTGATGAAGTCCTCATCCAGCGAGAGGGCTTCGAAGGGGTCGGAGAGGTGGTCTGCGAGGTGATCGTCCCCGTCCTGACCGTCCTGGTCATCATCCCAACCACTCAGAGGCATGGTCGAAACAGTAACCGTGGATTGGTAGAGGCGGCCGTCGGACAGGCGGCCGTCGTAGAGGCTGGTGGTCGGTGGCTGGCGGCCTTCGAACAGGCGGCTGGTCGCGGGTGTCTGGTGGTCGGTGGCGGGTGGCGGCCTTCGAACAGGCGGCTGGTCGCGGGTCGCTGGTGGCGGGTGGCCAGTATCAGATTGAGGGTACGCAGGCACCTCTGCCCAGGGCGGCAAGGCCCTCTCTGTCCCCGGCCGCGAATTCGGTCTGAGAGCCGTGCAGCATCGGAGCCATCAGCTGATCTGGATCGTTGACGTGGTTCAGTCCGACCAGGTGTCCCAGCTCGTGGAGCACTGTGGCTCGGGCACGGGCATAGCCGTCGAACTCACCGAGCATCCCAGCAAAATTCTCACGGTCCAGGACCAGTGTGCCGGTCACGTAGATCCTTGTTCCGGATGCGCTGGCTGCCTCGGATGCGCGGGCCGCCCCGGACGAGCGGGCCGCCTCGGATGAGCGGGCCGCCTCGGATGGGCGAGTTGCCTTGAGTGCGTGGGCCGCCTCGGACGCCGGGCTAAGCGGGCCGGAGCCCAGTGCCCCGGAAGTGGAGCCTAGGGAGCCGACGCCCATTCCCTTGGGCTCGTCGGCATGGACCGTTGCCGTACCACCTGCCGTGAACCCTGCCGAAACGCTCCCGGCGTAGCCGAGTACGTCGACCGTCGATCCCGGTGGAGAGCCCTCGGGGGTCGACACTCCCAGCCGGGGTGATTCGGTTGCAGTCGACCACGCAATGAGTACCGGTGCCCAGTTCTCGCCGTAGCGGTCGGGCTGGTAGGCGGCACGGCTGTCGCTCGGGACCTCGTCGGTCGGACCATCGTCGACGAACACCAGGCCGGTGAGTTCCGAAACCGTCTTCAGCGCATCGCTGACCAGTCGTCCGGCGCTGTCCGGCGCTTCGGCCTGGCCGTGGGTGACGTAGTGGATGACCCGACAGGGGTCATAGGCGACGGGGGTTGAACCGTCTGCCTGCAACTTGATGAACGCGTGGGTTCCGCCTCCTGCAGGCACCGCAGCGGGAGTTCCGAGCGGGGTGAGCGGCCAATCGGCCAACGGGGGCCAATCATCGGGTCTGGAAGCTGCTCCGGCGTCTGCATCGCGGGGGTCGCCCGGGCTCCGGGACCCAGCCGCGGCGGTGTTCTCGGCACCCGGAGTTCGTGAACCATTGGCCGAGTTCGAATTGCGGATGCTCAGTCCGGCAAAGAATTGCGCGAGCGCATATACGAAGACGACCGCAATGATGACGACCACCGACACAACCGCCAGGACCCGTCGGTTGCGTCGCCGACGACGTTGGCTGACCCACAGGTCGTAGTCGTCCTGATCCAGGCGCAGGAGCCAGTCGTCCTCATGATCGAGGCCAGGCCCGCCGAAGTAGCCGTCGTCGTAGTCGAAGTACTCGTCGCTGGGGTGCTCGTCGCCGCCAGAACTGTCGACATCTTGGGGTAGCGGGGCGAAACGACGGTACTCGTGGAGGAGGTTCTCCTGTTGCCCCTCTCGGTCCTCGAGTAGTCGCTGCAGGTTGGCCTGACGAACGGCTCGCTGACGCTCTGCGGCAGTCGGCTCCTTTATCTCGGCGGCGCGAACAAAGTCGTCGTCGAAGATGAACTCGGCATCGGCCTCGACGCCGTCGTCGAAGCCGTCGTCGAATTCGCTGGTGGGCTCGGTCGACCCGGCGGAGTGTGTGAAGTCGGTCGAATCTTCAGGACCACGAAGGTCAGGTGGCTGGTCGGTCCGGTCCGGATCACCCTCGAAGCGACCCTCCCCGGTGTGGTCGAGCTCCCAGGCATCAGGATCCGCCCCGCTGTTGCGCTCCCCGTGGTTATCTCCTTCCCCGCTGCCGTCCCCGTAGCGGTCGCCGAGGCCGTGGCCCCCGAGGCTGTGGTCCTGGCCGTCCCCGTCCCCGTTGCCGCCCGGCCAGCGGCGATCGGAATGACCGTTGCTGTCGTCGTCCTCGTAGGCGGGGTCACCAGACCCGGGATCCTCCACCCGGCCGAGGATATCCCCGGCACTCCGACGGATGCCCTCGCCGATCCAACTAGCCGCGCGCTTGAGTGTCACTGGCGTCTGGCAATGTGATTACGCAGGCAATGTGATCACGCAGGGCTGCTGTGCACTCGGCGTCGAGCGAGAAGTACGATCGAGGTACTTGACGGTTCGGTCAAGTTTTGAATGACGATTCAAAAGGGGGGCTTCATGAAGGCCTACGACAAGTTCTATATAGACGGACAGTGGGTGTCGTCGACCGGAGACGCCACCACCGACATCATCGATTCGGCAACTGAAGAGGTCGTTGGTCGCGTGCCCATGGGCACCGCGGCGGATGTTGACGCAGCGGTCGCTGCCGCCCGGTCCGCCTTCGAGTCCTGGGCATCCACGCCCGTCGACATTCGGGCCAAGTACCTCCGCGACATCGGCACCGGGTTGGCCGCACGCTTCGAAGAGATCGCCGACACGATCTCTGCCGAGGTCGGTTCGCCCAAGACCTTCGCCCAGATGGTCCAGGCCGGCCTGGCCCTCGGGGAGTGGGAGAGTTTCGCCTCACTGATCGAGAGTTACGAGTTCGAAGAGACCGTCGGTAACTCGCTCGTCGTTCGTGAACCCATCGGAGTCGTTGGCGCAATTACGCCGTGGAATTATCCGCTGTATCTCATCATCTGCAAGGTCGTACCGGCAATCGGGGCAGGCTGCACCGTCGTTCTCAAGCCGTCGGAAATCACTCCGCTGAATGCGTACATCCTCGCCGAGGTAATCGATGAGGTCGGACTTCCGGCAGGCGTGTTCAACATGGTTGTCGGTAGTGGACCCGAGGTCGGCGCCGCGATCTCGTCACACCCGGGTGTCGACATGGTTTCCTTCACCGGCTCGGGTCGGGCGGGTGCCGAGGTCAGCCGTGGCGCAGCCGCGACCGCCAAGCGTGTGGGTCTCGAACTGGGTGGCAAGTCGGCCAACGTGGTTCTCGACGACGCCGACCCGACCACGGTCGCGATGGGTGCTCTCTTCGGTGCGTTCATCAACTCCGGGCAGACCTGCTCTGCGCTCACCCGCATCCTCATTCCCGAGTCCCGCAAGGACGAATTTGTCGACGCGATCGTCGCCGAGGCTTCCCTGATGCGCCTTGTCGACCCGAAGGCCGACGAGCCGGACATCCTCCACGCTCTTGGACCGATGTCGTCCAAGGCCCACCAGGAGCGGGTCAACGCCTACATCCAGAAGGGCATAGATGAAGGAGCCACGCTCGCCATCGGTGGCCCGGGCCAGCCCGAGGAATTTGAGAAGGGCTTCTACGTCAAGCCCACGGTGTTCGTCGATGTGACCCCAGAGATGACAATCGCCCAGGAAGAGATCTTCGGCCCGGTTCTCTCTGTTCTCACCTACACCGACGACGATGACGCCGTCCGCATCGCCAACGACACCATCTACGGGCTGGCCGGGGCGGTGCAGTCAGGCGACGTCGAACGGGCCAAGAAGATCGCCCGTCGCATGCGCACAGGGCAGGTCGACATCAACGGGGCCGCATTCAATACCGCGGCGCCATTCGGTGGCTACAAGCAGTCGGGCAACACCCGCGAACGTGGCCGCTGGGGTCTCGAGGAGTTCCTTGAGACCAAATCAATTCAGCTTCCCTGACACCTGTGCGCCGGGCATCACTCGCCAACGCGATTCCTGCCCGGCGCACAAGAACTTCCAAACCCGAGTGATGTCCTGACGTGAGTTCCATAGCAAACGCCTCCGATCCGGTTCCGGATGACGAACTCCCGCCAGAGGGCCACCCAGGTCACGAGGGCGGGTCCAGCGAGGACGCGGAAACCGACGGACTCTCGCCGACCCGCGAGGGCATCAAACTCATCGGCCGCTTCGTCCGCATGCAACCGGTGTCGTTCGCGCTGTCGCTGGTCGGCGGAGTCGGGTGGGCAGTCCTGGTTGTCGGCGCGTCGTACATTCTCGGTCGCATCACAGACGACGTGATCACCCCCGGATTCAAGGAGGGGGTGTCCGGATCGACGGTGATCTGGGCGATGGTCGCACTATTCGTCGTGGCGTCCCTCCGTGGACTCTCGGTGGTCGCCCGACGGTGGTACGGGTCAGTGACCGAGACGCTCGCCCAGGCCGAACTTCGCCGCGGTGTGAGCGACCGTCTGCTGGTAATGCCGATGTCGTCCTACCGACGCCACCCGACCGGTGAGTTGTTGGCCAACGCGGACGTGGACGTGACCACCGGAACCCGGCTGCTGATGCCGTTGCCCTTCTCGGTCGGCGTGTTGGCCCTGATGGTGGTTTCGCTCGTCAGCCTGTTACTCGCCGATGTCGCATTCGCCCTTATCGGGCTGGTCCTGTTTCCGCTGCTGGCGATGCTGAGCCGCTACTACACCAATCAGGTGAGTGGCCCCTCCGCACAGGTGCAATCGAGGCTCGGAGAAGTCTCATCCATCGCGCATGAGAGTTTCGACGGCGCGCTCGTGGTCAAGACGCTGGGCCGTGAACGCGAAGAGGACGAACGCTTCCAGGCGTCCGCCGACAAGTTGCGTACGGAACGACTGATCGTCGCCAACATGACATCGATCTTCCAGCCCGTGATCGACCTGTTGCCAAATCTGGGAATGATCGCGCTGCTCGTAGTCGGCGCCTGGAGGATCGACACCGGCGCCACGACCCCGGGACAGTTGATACAGGCCGTAGCGCTGTTCGGATGGCTCGCATTTCCCATGCGGATCGTAGGGTTCATGTTCGAGTCGACCCCCATGTCCGTCGTATCGGTGAGGCGGGTCGATCGGGTCATGAGCGAGCCTCGGGACCCGGCCGCTGAAGGAAGCGGTTCGGGACGCGATGAAGTCGGTCGCAGGGGTCAACAGACTGCGGCGGTTGCGGTCGGCGGGGCCGTCGGAGTAGCCGGAACCGGCGCGGTGGGCGGGGCTGGCGCGGTCAGCGTCCTGCCCGCGGGACCGCTTTCGGTCGAACTCGAAGATGTTTCGTTCTCCTACGGCGGGACAGAGGTGCTGAGCGGCGTCTCGTTCCAGGTTGATCCCGGCGAGACCGTCGCGCTTGTCGGCTCAACCGGTTCGGGCAAGTCGACCCTCACCAATCTGATCGTCCGTCTCGACGAACCCGATTCCGGAACCGTTCGGGTCGGCGGAATCCCCATCGATCAACTCGATCCCGATGACTTGCGGACTTCGCTATCGGTGGCCTTCCAGGAGAGCTTCCTGTTCGCATCGACCATCAGCCACAACGTTTCACTTGGGCGGCCGATCCCGGACGCAGATCTCGACGAGGCGCTCGAACGGGCGCGGGCCCGCCGGTTCGTCGCACGCTTACCGCAGAAGGAGTCGACCGTCGTGGGGGAGCGGGGAGTCACGCTCTCAGGAGGTCAGCGTCAGCGGGTCGCGCTGGCGAGGGCGTTGGCCGGCAAGCCCCGGGTTCTGCTTCTGGACGACGCGACCTCTGCTGTCGACCCGGTTATCGAAGCCGAGATCCTCGGAGGGCTACGGGACGGAGATACGACCATGATCGTCGTCGCCCACCGTTTGTCGACGATCATGCTCGCCGACCGTGTCGTGCACCTCGAAGACGGTCAGATCCGAGGTCAGGGTTCACACCAGGACCTGTTGGCGGATCCCGAATACGCGGCCCTGGTCACGGCGTACGAAATTGAGGAATCGCTGGAGGGCCGGGACCTGGACGACGACGCGGACTTCGATGACTTCAGCGGGTCTGAAAGGTCCACCGAGTCCGGCGAGTCCCTCGGGTCGGCATCATGAGCGACCAGGAGGATCAGATCCAGGTCCGGGCGATGGACGTTCTGCGCTCCGGCATACGCGCAACTCCGGAGCTACGGGTGGGGCTCGGCGTGTCGGTGACGATGGCGTTGGTGATGGCGGGCGGCAAGATGGTGATCCCGATCGCCATCCAGCAGATTCTCGACAAGGGGATCGGCTCCGGCGAACCCCGCTGGGGCTTCGTGCTGGTCACCGCGTCGCTCGCCGCAGTCGCGATGGTCGCCCTGGCGCTGCTCAACAAGGTTACCTACATGCGGCTGATGGTCACGGCCGAGAACGTCATCTACGGACTACGAACCCGGGCGTTCTCCCATGTACACCGATTGAGCGTGGCGCACCACAACGAGTCCAAACGTGGCGTAATGGTGGCCAGGGTCACGTCGGACATCGAGACCCTCTCGCAGTTCGCGTCGTGGGGTGCGGTGTCGTGGGTGGTGAACTCGACGGTCATCGTTGTGTCGATACTCGTTATCGCCATATACAGCTGGCAACTCGCCCTCGTCACGCTCTTGGTAATGGCCCCGATCGTGCCGATCCTCAAGTTCGTCCAGAAGCGTCAGCTTCGGGCCTATGACAACTTGCGCAACCGTGTCTCGGACACGTTGTCGGAGATTTCCGAAACGGTCATGGGTATTCGGGTCATCCGCGCCTACGCCGATTCCCGGGCGGCCCGGAAGCGCCTCGACAAATCGATCGACAGCCAGCGCGACGCGCAGCTGAAAGCGCGGTTCTTCTACGCCCTCATGTTTCCGGTCTCCGACGTGTTCAGCGGGCTCATGCTCGGCGCCGTCATCGGCGCCGGGGTCTGGTGGGGACCGTCCTGGGGGCTCAACACGGGCTCGCTGATAGCTGTCGTGTTCCTCGCCAACATGATCGTCCAACCCGTCGCAGACATAGGTGAGGTCCTCGATCAGACCCAGACCGCTCTGGCCGGGTGGCGCAAGGTTCTCAACCTGCTCGATGAACCGATCGACGTCGTCGAACCCGTCCCGGGGGTGGAACTCTCATCCGGCGCGCTCGAGTTGCACGTGAACGGCGTCCAGTTCGAATACGAGCCCGGCAATCCGGTGCTGAGCGACGTGGAGCTTCGTTTCGCCGCAGGGGTCAACGCCGCGATCGTCGGCGAAACGGGCTCGGGCAAGACGACTCTGGCCAAGCTGCTCACGCGCCTGGCGGATCCGACCCGCGGGCAGATTCTGCTCGACGGGGTGGATCTGCGGGACGTCTCGCACGCATCTCGTGCTCTAGCAATCCGGCTGGTCGCCCAGGATGGGTTCCTCTTCGAGACGACCATTCTCGAGAACGTCCGTTTCGGTCGACCCGGAGCCACCGACGACGAGGTGAACATGGCCTTCGAGTCCCTTGATCTCGGTTGGTGGCTCGCCGGTCTACCCGATGGGATCAACACCCAGGTGGGAGAGCGGGGCGACGCGCTCTCGGTCGGCGAACGTCAGCTAGTTGCGCTCGCAAGAGCACAGGTCGCGGACCCCGGGCTGCTGATCCTTGACGAAGCGACCTCCGCGGTGGATCCCGAAACCGAGCGCGCCCTCGCAAAGGCGCTGGCCAAGCTCTCCGAGGGGCGCACGACGATAAGCATCGCCCATCGGCTTTCGACTGCTGAGGCTGCCGACATTGTCGTGGTGTTCGACGCCGGACAGGTCGTCCAGGTCGGTCACCACAGCGAGTTGGTCAAAGAGGGTGGGGTCTACGGCCGTCTGTACGAGTCGTGGGTCGGCAACACCCAGTCGTCGGTTCGCCAGAGGGGTTGATCCGCCCCACCGCCCCGACGGTGAGGGCTACTCGGGCTGATGGGAGTCCGGATCGGTTGCCGGCGGTGCCGTGGTGGTGGGATTCACCGGTGCGGTACTCGGCGGCGCGGTCGGCGGCGCGGTTGTTGGTGGAGATTCCGGCGGAGTGTCCGGAGCATTGAAGTGGATCATCTCGATCGAGGTGTTTGGCGGTAGGTGGCCCGCATAGATGCCGAAGTGTCCGGCTCTGACTTCCGGCGGCGGGACCTTCACGGTGCTGACCCTTGACGGGTCATCCCAGGACGGCTCATTGGTCGAGGCCCGCCAGATCTTGACCCTCACGGTGGTGCCGTCGATTCGGCCACAGAGGTTCACGGCTCCCGTCCCGGCAAGGGATCGTGAGGCATCGACCCTCGCCAGGAGAGTCAGATCCGACCCCTTCCATGCGTGGACGTTGTAGTGATTTGTCGCATACCCGAAGATGTTCTTGGTCACCGTAACGGCTCTCGTTTGTCCGCCGACGGTGGCAATTCGCAATGCGACTCCCTCTTGGGTGGGCCACACAGAATCAGGGTCGAAACGAACACACGACCCGCCGTTGACCGATGCGGGTGTCTCGGTGGACCAGAACACCATCCTGGTGTTGACGCCGTTGTTCCCGGCTCCGGAACTGATTCGCCAACTGCCGGCAGCGCCCCTCGCTGCGAATGTGTCGCCGACCTCATGTGTGAGAGTCGCGCCGGCCAAACTTCTGCCATCCAGCTGGAACGCCCGGGGCGCCGGAGCGCAAGCCCCCAGAACTGCAGTTGCCATCACCAAGGCCGCAGTGGCCCTCAACAACCGTGTGGATCTCACTCTGACGCCACCATCCGTTTCCTCTCGAACCAGTTGCATCGGGGGCAATCTGGTCAAGCTTGAGAATGCGAGGTGGGGCCGGTTACGTAGTGACTCCTCCGGCACGATCCCGGAAAAGTCGGGGCAGCTC
>JBATWQ010000169.1:0-10405 GCA_049672765.1 Microthrixaceae bacterium
TCGTCGCCAACATGAAGATCCTGGCTGCGGAAGGCGTTGAAGAGCGGGCCGACCTCCAGCAGTTCGCAGCGCTGCTCGCGCCTCTGATCCACGTGGATGAAGAGGGACTTTCCGACAAGCTGGTGAAGGCGCGCGCCGGTGACCCCTGGGTCAACCTTGCCGAGACCGTGGACATAAAGGTCGCCGAGAAGGCCCTCAGCAAGGTTGAGGCCGCCGGCATCGAGGGTGCACTGACGCTCGAGGACTCGAGCGAACGACTTCACCCCGCAGGTGAGTCCGCATTGCGTGTCATCGGAACACTCGGTGTCGACGGGCCCGGCAAGAACGCCGGCGTCGAGAAGGCGTTCGATGATGTCCTTAAGGGCACCGACGGCAAGCGCATGGTCGAGGTTTCGACCGACGGTGGAACGATTCTGGGGGGCGTCCGGGTTCTTGAGCAGGCCAGGCCCGGGGCCACTGTGCAGCTCACGCTGGACCGTACGATGCAGCACGAGGTGGAACGAATTCTGGCTGACGGCACGAGCAACGCGGCGGCAACTCGCGGCATCGCAATAGTGGGTAGGCCTGCCACGGGCGAGATTTTGGCCGTTGCCTCCGTCGAGAAGAACACCGAGACGGGCAAGGTGGAATTGTCGAAGGGGCCGCTTGCGTTCTCAAACGCCTACCAGGCCGGATCTGTCTTCAAGCTGGTGACGGTCGCAGCGGCGGTCGAAGCAGGTCAAGTCACCGCCGACACCCAGCTCGACGTGCCGGACCACATTCAGATCGACGACCAGAGCTTCGAGGACAACGAACCCCACCCCACCGAGAGGATGAGCGTCACCCACGTGGTTGCCGAATCATCGAACGTCGGAACAATCATGATCGCCAACGGAGTCGGCAAGCAGGGGCTCTACGACGCGCTCAAGAACTTTGGCTTCGGTACAAGAACGGGCACAGCCCATCCTGCGGAGGCTTCTGGGATCCTTCCCGCTGTCGACAAGTGGACACGGCCGGACCTCGCCGCGTCGGCGATCGGCACCCACCAAGCAGCGACAGCCCTTCAGCTGTGGGGTGCCTACAACGTGATCGCCAACGGCGGAATGTACGTCCAGCCCAGAATCGTCGAGTCGGTCATCGATGCGAACGGCAACAGGAACTCGCCGAGTGTGCTGGCACCCAGGCGCGTCGTCTCGGAGGAGACAGCGACGTCGGTGACGGGGATGCTCGAGGCAGTGGTGGCTGAGGGAACCGGAAAGCAGTGGTCTCTTCCGGGCTACTCGGTCGCTGCCAAGACCGGAACTTCGAGAATGGCTGCCCCGAACGGCAACGACCGGAGCGACGGTTACCGCTGGGCCGATGGCCGCTACCACCACATGGCCGCGTTTACCGGATTCCTGCCGGCCGAACGCCCCCAGGTGTCGATCACTGTGCTGCTCGAAGACGTCAAGGCCGGACTCTACGGCAGCAGCGCCGCCGGCCCGATCTTCTCTAATCTGGCGAGATTGTCCATACGTGAACTCGGAATTGCACCCTCGGCAACCGCAAGTGGTGACGAGGATCTGGCGCTACTTCCGGGCACCACGCGCGGCGACGATGGTCGTATCAGGACGACTCCCGCAGCGGCTGTTGAAGCCGCGGGCACGTCGTCCGACGACGAGCGGTCGACATTGGACAGCTCCAGTTCAAGTTCCAAGAACACCGGCTCGAATGGCACAAGCTCCAAGAGCTCTGGATCCAGCAGCAGTGGCAGGTCGGACGGCACGTGATGAGGTTGTCCGAACTTCGCGCCCAGATGTCTCTGGCAAGGTCGTCCGGCAGCGCCGGGTCGACAGCGGTGACGGCCGATCCCGAAGTTCGCGACGTGACCCACAACTCTTCCGATGTAGCTCCAGGTTCACTCTTCTGTTGCCTCACGGGGGCGACGAGAGACGGACATGACTTTGCCTTTGCAGCGGTCGAAGCCGGCGCTGTTGCGCTGCTGTGCGAGAGACCTCTTGGTCTCGGGGTTCCGGAAATCGTCACCGGTGATGCGCGGATCGCAATGGCTGAAGCTGCGGCGATCTTCTGGGGTCGACCCTCCGAGAAGCTCAGGCTGGTAGGGGTCACCGGCACCAACGGCAAGACGACCGTTGTCACCCTGGTGACCGGGATTCTCGCCAGGACGGGTCACTCCGCCCGCTCGATCGGAACTCTCACCGGTGAGCGGACCACTCCAGAATCGACCGATCTGCAGCGTGAACTCGCGAAAATGGTCGCCGACGGGGTTACCCACGTGGCTGTCGAGGTGTCCTCGCACGCACTGGTCCAACACCGCGTGGACCAAGTGCGATTCGATATTGCGGTGTTCACCAACCTCGGTACCGACCATCTGGACTTCCATCGCACCCCAGAGGCCTATTTCGCGGCGAAGGCAAAGCTGTTCGAGCCAACCCAGAGCGACGTCGGAATCGTGTTCGTCGACGACATCCACGGCCGCCTTCTCTACGACGCGAGCGGGGCGACATTCACCGCCGTTTCCATCGACGACGCCAAGGGCCTGACAAGTGACGGAACCGGGTCCCGCTTCACATGGCGCGACAACAGGGTGGATCTTCCCCTGGTCGGTCGCTACAACGTCATCGACGCGCTGCTGGCCGCCGAGGTGTGTGCCGAACTCGGAGTCGCCCCGGCCGAGGTGGCCGACGCCCTCAAACACGCGGATGTCGTACCGGGACGCTTCGAAACCTTCAGGTCCGACCCGGGCTCCGGAAGGTCCGTCTCGGTCGTAGTCGACTACGCACACACCCCCGACGCCCTCGAGAGCGCTCTCGAAGCCGCACGCGAGGTGACACCGTCGGGAGCGAGGTTGACCGTAGTTTTCGGTTGCGGTGGGGATCGTGACCGCTCCAAGCGACCGATGATGGGTGAGGTGGCGGCGCGGCTCGCAGATCGCGTGGTTCTCACCAACGACAACCCTCGATCCGATGACCCCGCCGGGATCATCGATGAAATTCGGGACGGGTTCGGCGCAGGCCTGTCGGAGAATCCCGACCGCATGGTCGACACCGAGGTGATCGCGGATCGACGCGAAGCCATCTCCAGCGCAATCGCCGGGGCGGGGGAGAACGGCGTTGTGCTCGTCGCGGGCAAAGGCCACGAGCGTGGCCAGATCTTCGCCGACAGGGTCGAACCATTCGATGACCGCGAAGTCGTACGGGAGATACTTGGACTGCAGGACGCGAAGTGATCGCGCTTCTCCTTGCCGCGGGCATTTCGACGATCGTCTCGGTGTTGGGCACCAAGGTTCTGATTCTCTGGCTCACCAGACGGGATATCGGACAGCCGATCCACGAGGATGTTCCCAAGGGCCACATGCTCAAGGCGGGAACTCCAACCATGGGTGGCATCGCCATAGTTGTGGGTGCCCTCGTCGGCTACATGGTCTCGAACTTCTGGGAGGGCGTGTTCAGCTGGACCGGGCTGGCGACGATGCTGTCCATAGCGGCCGCAGGATTCGTCGGGTTCCTCGACGACTGGCTGAAGGTTTCCAGGTCCAAGAATCTGGGCCTCAACAAGCGGGCCAAGACTATTGGTCTGTTCCTGGTCGCAGTGGGCTTCGTGACGCTGATGCTGTGGCGCACACACGTTCACACCACCATCAGCTTCGCCCAGTGGAACGACCTCGGCTGGAACATCGGGAAGGTCGGATGGTCGATCTTCGCGATACTGCTCATCTCGGCCACCACCAACGCGGTGAACCTGACCGACGGACTTGATGGACTGGCGGCTGGCTCGGCCGGAATCGTGTTCGCCGGCTACGTGATCATCGGGTACTGGATCTTCCGGTACTCGGGCCTCTACGGAATCAACATCGGGCTCGATCTGTCGGTAGTTGCCGCAGCAATGATGGGGGCCTGCGCCGGCTTCCTGTGGTGGAACGCCGCCCCGGCGCAGATCTTCATGGGTGACACCGGGTCGCTGGCAATCGGGATGGCGCTCGCGGCGCTCGCCCTCAGTTCGTCCACGGCGCTGCTGCTACCCATCCTCGGACTGCTGTTCGTATTGGAAACGGCATCGGTCATCATCCAGGTCATCAGCTTCCGCTCGACCGGGCGCCGGGTGTTCCGGATGGCTCCGATCCACCACCACTTTGAACTCTCTGGCTGGCCCGAGACCACTGTGATCATCCGTCTCTGGATGCTGACCGCCGCCTGCACGGCATTCGGGCTCGGCCTGTTCTACCGAGAGTTCATCCACCTTGAAGGACTTCGATGACTGCTGCGGCCCGGAGAAACTCAACGACACGGAACCGGGCATCACGGCGCGCGGACATACAGGTGATCCATCGCGGTCCTACGGCCGAGCAACTCCTGATCGGTTCGGTCGTCGTCCTCTGCCTGCTCGGGCTGATCATGGTCTACTCGGCCTCATCGGTGTCCTCGGTACAGGACGGTGGCGCAAGTTGGACGAAGGTGCTCCGACAGTTCCTCTGGATGGTGGCCGGGCTGGGCGCCGGGTACGGGGCTTCGAGAATTCCGCTGTCAACATGGAAGAACCGGCTGGCGACTCCTTTGATCATGCTGGCGGCCTGCCTGCAGGGATTCCTGTTCGTAGCTGCGCTGGTAAAGAAGGCGGGTGGTTCGGACCTGCCGTTCGCCATCACCGTCAACGGCGCAACCCGTTGGGTCGGCTACGGGCCGCTGCGGGGCCAGCCGTCGGATCTGGTGAAGATCGCGTTGATCCTCTGGTTGGCGAAGTATCTCGATGACCGCCGACGGCGGATCGGTGCATGGGATGCCCTCTATCCGATCCTGGTCGGAACTGCTGTGCTCGCCATGTTCGTGATGGCGGGGGATGACATGGGAACGACCCTTCTGCTGGGCGTGATCATGTTGACGATGCTGACCCTGGCCGGCACGCCGCTGCGGCAGGTCGGAATCATCGCCTCGGTCGGCGGCCTGTTGGCCACGATCTTCCTCTTCCTGGGCGAGGGTTTTCGTCTCAAGAGGATCTCTGCGTTCATGCACCCCGAGCAGAGTCGGGCCGAGGCCGGCTACCAGTTGCTCCAGTCGCAGATCGGGCTGGCGTCGGGCGGGCTCTTCGGCAGCGGGCCGGGCAACTCCAAGGCCAAGTACGGATACCTTCCCGAGGCGGATACCGACTTCATTCTCGCCGTAATCGGCGAGGAGTTGGGGCTCTTCGGGTCGCTCGTGGTCCTTGCGGCGTTTCTCTTGTTCATGTTCGCCGGCGTGTGGATCGCACTGCGTTGCAGGTCCCGATTCGGTCGACTTGTCGCGTTCGGCATCACGACCTGGGTCGGAATTCAGGCCCTGATCAACATCGGTGTGACGGTCGGGGCTCTACCGACCAAGGGCATCACCCTTCCGTTCGTGTCCTATGGCGGTTCGTCGCTGCTCATGTGCATGTTCGCGGTGGGCATAATGTCGTCGGTGGCCAGGGAAGCGACGTGAGTGCAGGGTCCGCCCAGGGTTCCGGTGCCGCTGCTGTCAGCGGGGACGGAGGCACCTGGGCGTTGATCGTCGGGGGCGGTACGGCGGGCCACGTGCTTCCCGGGATCGCCGTGGCCCGTGAGCTGACCAGACGCGGCCACGAAGCCTCATCGATCCACTTCGTCGGTGCCGAGCGTGGCATCGAGTCGCGCCTGGTGCCCGAGGCCGGCTTCGGCATCACCCTCCTACCGGGACGCGGGATCCAACGAAAGCTGACCGCGGCCAACTTCGGTGCCATCTGGGGACTTACCCGGGCAGTATTCAAGGCGATTGCCCTGGTCCGCAGGCGTAGGCCGGCTGTTGTCCTGGCGCTGGGCGGATTTGCGAGCCTCGCCTGTTCGCTCGCCGCAGTCCTTTGGCGGGTACCCCTTGTCGTTGCTGAGCAGAACGCGAGGGCTGGCGCGTCCAATCGCATTTTCGGCCGGTTCGCAAAGGCTTGCGCCGTCCCGTTCTCCGACACGGACCTTCCGAAGCTGGTGGTGACCGGAAATCCGGTGCGCGAAGAGATACTCGAGGCAGCGCGCGATCGGGACCCTGCCCAGGCGCGACGAGCTCTCGGGCTGCCACAGGACCGGACGGTGATCGTTGCCTTCGCCGGGTCCCTCGGCTCGCGTCGGCTCAACGAGGCGGTCATCGGCGCCGTGGAACGGTGGTCCGAACGGACCGATCTCGCAGTTCACCACGTCATCGGGACCAGGGACTGGGAAGCCCGCAAGACTCCCACGACGTCGGGCATCCATTATCAGGCCGTTCCCTACGAGGAGCGGATGGCAACCGTCCTGGCGGCGGCGGATCTGGCGATCTGTCGTTCCGGCGGAACGACAGTGGCGGAGTTGACCGTCATGGGCCTTCCGTCGGTGCTGGTCCCCCTACCCATCGCAACTCGGGACCACCAGAGGGCAAATGCCGGCGAACTGGTCAAAGCCGACGGCGCGGTGCTGGTGAGCGACGACGAATTCGACGCAGATCGACTCGTCGCCGAGGTCGCCAAAATTCTGGACCAAGACGAGTCGCACCTGGCGGACATGGCGGCCGCGTCCGCTCGACTGGGACGTCGCGACGCTGCGGGCGCTGTGGCCGACCTGGTAGAGAGGCACGCGAGGCGCTCCCCGGGACCTGCGGGTGGCCGCACGGCTGGTGGTGGAAACGCTGGTGGAGGCACCGGTGGCGGAAGTGCCGGTGGAGGCACCCCGGAGTCAGAGCAATGACGTCTGAAGTTCCCGACCTGTCCCGACAGCGGCTGATCCATGTCGTTGCAGCAGGTGGGGCCGGAATGTCCGCGATTGCAACACTGCTGGTCGAACAGGGTCACGCTGTCAGCGGTTCCGACCAGATTGACGGCCCGGCGCTGCGCCGACTCGGCGAGATCGGTGTGTCGACCCACGTCGGTCACCACGCCGCCAACGTCGGGGACGCCGAAATGCTCGTCGTGTCGACGGCGGTCACCGACGACAACGTCGAGATCGTCGAGGCCGGCCGTCGGGGAATCCCGGTCCTCAGACGGATCGACCTTCTTCCGGCGCTCGCCCAGGTGCAGCCTTTTCTCTCCGTCACCGGGACCCACGGCAAGACCACGACCACGTCGATGCTCGCAGTGGCCCTCGATTCGATCGGCGCCGACCCAAGCTTTCTAATCGGCGCCACGGTACCCAGGCTCGGAGCAGCTGCAGGGTACCGACCCGGTGCCTATCTGGTTCTCGAGGCCGATGAGAGCGATGGCAGCTTCATGGCGGGGCCCCGGTCCGGAGTGATCCTCACCAACGTCGAAGCGGATCACCTGGAGTACTGGGGTTCGTGGGAAGCGCTCAAGGCCGGTTTCCGCAAGTTCCTGACCCAAACTGGCGGTCCCAGGATCGTCTGCGCCGACGACAGTGTCGCAATGGAGGTCGCCGCGGGCCTCGACGTTGTCACCTACGGAACGGCGCCAGGCTCCACCTATCGAATGACCGATGTCGTGACCGACGGGCTGAGCTCAACCTTCACACTGGTCGGGCCGGCAATCCGTCTTGAGGTGAAGCTGGCGGTTCCGGGACTGCACAACGCCACGAACGCATCCGGTGCGCTGGCGATGGTCGGAGCGTTGGGAATGGACGTGGCCGCAGCGGCGCTCGGGTTGTCTCACTTCACCGGCGTCGCCAGGCGCTTCGAGGCGCGCGGACAAAAGGGGGGCGTGCAGTTCGTGGACGACTATGCACACCTGCCGACCGAAGTCCGAGCCGCCCTTGCGGCCGCCAGAGGCGGTGGGTGGGGCAGGGTCGTCGCGACGTTCCAACCTCACAGGTATTCACGGACCGAAGCGCTGTGGGCGGACTTCGCGGACGCCTTCGCCGATGCCGATGTCCTCGTCCTAACCGACATCTACGCGGCGGGCGAAGAACCCCGGCCGGGAGTCACCGGTCGACTGCTGTTCGACGCGGTCCGTGCGGCGCACCCCTCTGCCCACGTCGTCTGGCAGCCGAGCCTCGATGACGCAGCCAGGTACCTGGCCGGTGAACTGCGGGACCGGGACATGTGCATGTCCATCGGAGCCGGTGACGTGACGACCCTGGCTGATCTGGTCCAGGCCCAGATGCCCGATGGCCAGGTGGATGGCGACGATGCCTGAAGACTCCACCCCAGGCTTGACCCCCGGCGCGGCGAGCGGCGGCACGGGAAGCCACTTTCTCGACGGGCCACTCGCCTTTCTCGGAACAGAGCTTCGTCGCGACGAGCCGATGGCACCTCTTTGCACCTACCGGGTGGGGGGTCACGCGGCGCGCTTTGTCGAGGTTGCGGATATGGAACAGCTGCAGCAGATCGTTGAGGCGCTCTCTGCTCTGCATTTGGATCAGCACGGCGCCGCTGGTGAGGTTCATGTAATAGGTCGCGGTTCCAACCTGCTGGTCGCGGATCGGGGCCTACCGGGGCTGGTCCTGCGGCTCGGGTCTGCGTTCGAAGGGATCGAGATCCCCGAAGCCCGACACTCCGATACAGCTGCGGACGGGGACGTCGATGCAGAGGGCGATGTAGAAGTCATAGTCACGGTGGGGGGTGGATCGAGCCTTCCCGTGACCGCCCGACGAACTGTCGCTGCCGGCCTCGAGGGATTCGAATGGGCGGTCGGGGTTCCCGGCTCGATCGGGGGAGCGGTCCGGATGAACGCCGGAGGCCACGGATCCGACATGTCAGAGGTTCTCGTCAGGGTCCGCGTAGCGGACCTCTTGTCGGGTGATCATGAATGGGTGGATTCGGCGGACTTGGACCTCAGGTACAGACACTCATCGCTGCGTGCCACCGACGTGGTGACCTGCGTCGAGTTGTCGCTGCGCCGGCATGGCACCACTCCTGCCACGGGCACTACGAACCAAGTAGCTCCAGACCCATCGGGGGAGCCAGGTCTGTCGGAGGAGTCAGGACTTTCCGGAGGGGAGGCCCTGCTGAAGGAAATTGTCCGATGGCGCCGCGAGAACCAGCCGGGCGGCCCCAACGCTGGTTCTGTCTTCACCAATCCCGAGGGCAGGTCTGCAGGTCAATTGATCGATCAGGCAGGGTGCAAGGGGCTGCGGATCGGTTCTGCCGCAGTGTCCGAGAAGCACGCGAACTTCATCCAGGCGGACACAGACGGAAGCGCCGATGATGTTCGGAGCCTGATGATGGAAGTGGTTCGTCGCGTCGAGCAGCACTCGGGATTCCGCCTCCATCCCGAAACGGTGATGTTGGGTTTCGACGAGCCGTGGCCGGATACCGGAAGTAGCGGTGAGTTGCCGTGACCGACACTCCGACGCGTTCGGGGCGCCGGACAGGCCAATCGCCAACCGCGGCGGCAGGTTCCGGCACCCGGACACCCAGAAACAGCGGTGGCGCGAAGCCCTCCCCGCGTCCTCCGACGGCCAAAAGCAACAGTCAGGGAAGGAACCTACAGAGGAAGCCGTCTCAGGGAAGGAACCCACAGAGGAAGCCGTCCCAGGGTCGTCCCGTCATCGAGTCCTCGGTCGAGCCCAGACTCGTGGAGCGGCGTCGACAGGTGCGGGCGGAGGCCCAGCGGACCCGGTTGCGTCGCTGGCTGGGACTCGGCGCGGTCGCGGCAGTGATTGCGCTTGCAATTGCCGCCGCACTCTCGCCTCTCCTCGACGTCGATAACATCAAGGTTCGTGGCGCGGGGCACCTGACTGGCGACGAGGTGGCTGGTGCCACCGGGATCACCCGGGGCGACCACCTGATCTCGATCGATCTTGACGACGCGAGGTCACGACTCAAGGCCGAGCCGTGGATCGCCTCGGCAAGCGTGTCCAGACACTTTCCAGGCACCGTGGATGTGAAAGTCATCGAGGAGCAACCGCTCCTCGAGTTCGTCGCCGCGGACGGATCTCTCCTCGTGTCCTCTACCGGACGAATTCTCGCCGGGGCGACAGCGGGGGAATCGGCCCTGGACGAGGCAGGTGGTCCAGCCCTGCCGAAGGTCGAGTACGCCGGTTCAGTGAACGACCTGGCCAACGGTGGTGCCAGTGGTCCGACAGAAATGGTTGGAACCCACCCGCGTGGTGCTCTCGACGATGCGGTCCTGCTGGTCAAGCGGATCACCCCGGATCTGCTCCCGACGGTTCGTGTCGTGCGGATCGGAGCGGACAAGAACATGACGCTGATCCTCTCGGACGAAGGCGAGGTCAAGCTGGGTCAGCCCGAGGACATCGAGTCAAAACTCGTTGCGACCCGTGCGGTTCTTTCCCAGGTGGTCCTCGACTGTCTCAAGTCGATCGATGTCCGCGAACCGACCCGGGCCGCGGTCAGTCGTGGACCGGGTTGTCCCGGAATATCTCCTGAATCTCCTTCATCATCTACGGATTCGTCCGGTGGCTCCGGCGGCACATCTGAGGGTGATGGCGCGAACGGGGGTACGTAGAATCCATGGGCGTTGATACCTCGCACGAAATGGCCGTAATCTCACGGTCCACGAG
>JBATWQ010000170.1:0-5479 GCA_049672765.1 Microthrixaceae bacterium
GCTGTGGCCCGACCGTGACAGGTTCATTCTGAGCCCGGGACACGCGTCGATCCTGCAGTACTCGATGCTCCACCTGACGGGCTACGAGATCTCGCTCGACGACCTGAAGCAGTTCCGCCAGTGGGGTTCGATTACACCGGGGCACCCCGAGGTCCACCACACCCCGGGTATCGAGGTCACGACCGGCCCCCTGGGTCAGGGCTTCGCCAACGGTGTCGGAATGGCCATCGCCGAGCAGTCGCTGCGTGAGCGCTTCGGGAGCGACGTCGTCGACCACCACATCTACGCCATCGTCTCCGATGGCGACCTCGAAGAGGGAGTCAGCCACGAAGCAGCCTCCTTGGCAGGTCACCTCGGTCTCGGCAAGCTCGTCTACATCTACGACGACAACCACATCTCGATCGATGGACCGACTGAACTTTCCCTGAGCGACGACGCCGTCAAGCGCTTCCAGGCCTATGGCTGGCAGGTCATCGAACTCGGTGAACAGGCCAACAACCTCGCCGCACTGGAAGCCGCGATCATCCAGGCGCGCGACACCCTCGACAAGCCGTCGCTGATCGTCGTTCGCAGCCACATCGGCTATCCCTCGCCGGACCACACGAACGATCCGGCCGCCCACGGATTGGCGTTCGATGACGAGTCGATCGCCGCTGCCAAGGCCGTCATGGGAATTCCCGACGAGCCGTTCTACGTTCCGGACGAGGTTGTCGAGATGTACCGCCAGGCCGGTACGCGGGGATCGATCCCCCGCACGGACTGGGAACAGCGTGCCGAAGCGGCCCTTGCCGGACGCGAAGCCGAATGGGGAGCAACCCTCGCCGCCAGCGGGCTTCCCGGATGGCAGGACCTTCTGCCGACCTTCGCCGTCGGTGACAAGCCCGCAACCCGGGTCGCATCCCAGCAGGTGCTGAATGCCATACGACCGATGGTCCCCGGGCTGATCGCAGGCGGAGCGGACCTGACCGGCAACGTCGGTCTGACGCTCAAGGGTGAGACGATCCTGTCGCCGTCTGAGCCCGCCGGTTCCCAGGTGTTCTTCGGAATTCGTGAACACGCCATGGGCTCGGCGCTGGTCGGCGCTGCGCTCCACGGAGGGGTTCTGCCCATCGGTGGAACGTTCCTGGTCTTCTCGGACTACATGCGTCCTGCGGTCAGGCTGGCGGCACTCTCGCGGGCCAAGGCGGTGTTCGTCTGGACCCACGACTCGGTCGGAGTCGGCGAGGACGGCCCGACGCACCAGCCCATCGAACACGTCATGTCGCTGCGGCTGATTCCTGAGCTGACGGTGATCCGTCCGGCTGACGGCAACGAGGTGGCAGGCGCGTGGAAGACCATCGTCGAGGGCGAGGGTCCGGTCGCACTGATACTCAGTCGCCAGAACACCCCAGTGCTCGCCGGAACCGCTGAACTCGGCCACGAGGGAGTCGCCCGGGGCGGTTACGTCCTGGTCGATCCGGATTCTCCGCGTGCCGTGCTCGTGGCGACAGGTACCGAGGTTGCAGTGGCCGTCGAGGCCGCCGAGGAACTGGCGAGGGACGGACTGGCCGTGCGCGTCGTCTCGCTGCCGTCTTGGGAGCTTTTCGACCTGCAGTCCAAGGAATATCGCGAGTCTGTGCTGCCGTCGAACGTCCCGACCGTGTCGGTCGAAGCCGGCGTCACGACCGGTTGGTCAAAGTACGCAGACGCATCTGTCGGCATCGACAGGTTCGGCGCCTCGGCTCCGGGGTCCGTCGTTCTAACCGAACTCGGAATCACCGCCGCCCACGTGGTCGAGAAAGTCCGCGAACAGATCTAGCGCCGTCCGAATCAAAGCGATCGAACGCGCCCACGGACGCGAAAATATCACTCTGGGTAGTGGACACGCGTCCACGGGCGCGTTTATTGCGCTCTTCGTGGGAAAATCGCGCCCGCGGACGCGCTTCGACCGCCTAGTTGGGCGGCGACCACCGGGGTCTAGTATCGGTGCATGGGTAACATCCACGATCTGTTCGATGTGCAGGGCCAAAGTCCATGGCTGGACAACCTCCGCCGTGACTGGCTGGAATCGGGCGAAATCGCCAACTGGATCGAACGCGGGGTCCGGGGGATCACCTCGAACCCCTCGATCTTCCAGAAGGCGATCGCAACCGGGGACAGCTACTCCGATCAGCTCAAGGAATTGACCGCGGCCGGAAGATCGACGATCGACGCCTACTGGGACCTGGTGGTCACCGACATTGTCGACGCGCTCGAACTGCTGCGCCCCGTGTACGACGAGTCGAACGGGGGTGACGGCTTCGTCTCGGTCGAGGTGAGCCCGGCGCTGGCGCTCGACACCGAAGGCACGATCGCACAGGCCCGTGAGCTCTGGAAGCGGATCGACCGCCCCAACCTGTTCGTGAAGATCCCCGCCACCGCCCAAGGCGTCCCCGCGATTCGGAAGATGATCGGGGAAGGTTGCAACATCAACATCACCCTGATCTTCAGCCTTGAACGCCACGCCGAGGTCATGGAGGCATACATCGCTGGTCTGGAGGATGCCGTTGCATCGGGGGTCACCGACCTGAGCCACATCGCCTCGGTCGCCAGTTTCTTCATCAGCCGGGTGGACACCGAGGTCGACAACCGACTCGGTGAGATCGACGATCCTGCCGCCAAGGAGTTGATCGGCACCGCAGCGGTCGCGCAGGGCCAACTCGCCTACAAGGCATTTCTCGAGACGTTCCAGGGCGAGCGCTGGGAAGCCCTCGCGGCCAAGGGCGCAAAGGTGCAACGCCCGCTCTGGGCGTCGACCTCGACCAAGAACCCCGACTTCCCGGACACCCTTTATGTCGACAGCCTGATCGGACCCGACAGCGTCAACACCCTGCCCGAGGCGACCCTCGACGCTTTCGAGGACCACGGAACTCTGGCCCGGACCGTTGACGCCGACCTGCCCGGGGCCGAGAAGCGTTGGGCCGCGGTCGGCAAGTTCGTAGACATGGACGACGTCGGCCAGGTCCTAGAGGACAACGGAGTCGCCGCGTTCGTAAAGTCCTTCGACGAACTGCTCCACGTGCTGGCAGACCGGGCCGCGTCGCGCTGACGCACCGCCGGTCATCGCTGTCCGTGGCTGCGACTAGAGCCGCGACTCACCCAGGTGCCGGCCGTTGCATCCGTTCGCCGACTACTTGAGCGTCTTGACCCCTCTGGCGACACTCGACTCCGGCGAGTTCATCTTCTGAACCGACTTGGTTCGGGATGTGAACCTGGCTAGGGTCGCTGCCTGATGCAGTCTCCGGGGGGCGACCAAACCGACGAGTCCGATCCCCCGAGTTGTTCGATCGCGTCCGCGCTCGACGTCGTCGGGGATCGCTGGACCATCCTGATCCTGCGCGACGCCTTCCGGGGTATCCGTAGGTTCGATGAGATTCGACGCGACCTCGACATTCCCAGGGCGGTCCTTTCGGAACGGCTGCGGCGACTCGTTGACGACGGGATTCTGGTCAAGCGTCCCTATCAGGACCGGCCGGCCCGCTACGAGTACCGCCTCACCCCGATGGGCAGGGAACTCTCCCCGATCCTGGTGGCCCTCATGCAGTGGGGAGACCGCTGGCTGACCGAGGGACAAGATCCTCCGACCCGATTGGTTCACGAACCCTGCGGCACCGAGATCGATCTCGGTTATTACTGCTGGGAATGCGAGTCGACATTCGGACCAACTGAAATTTGTGCTGACAAGGAGCCCACAAGTGCCTGAACGCAGCGATTCGCTCGGACTGCTCGACCGCCCCCTGGCGGAACTGATGGGCGAGGCCCGCAAAATTCGGGATGCGCAGAGCGGTACCAGGGTCACCTACTCCCCCAAGGTTTTCATCCCGTTGACGATGTTGTGTCAGGACCGCTGTGGCTACTGCACCTTCGCCCAGCCGCCGGCCCGTCTGGAATCGCCGTACCTCGACCCTGAACAGGTTCTGGCCATCGCCAGACGGGGTGCGGCCGTGGGCTGCCACGAGGCTTTGTTCACTCTCGGTGAGAGGCCCGAGGCCCGCTATCCGGTGGCCGCCGAATGGCTGGCGGCGAATGGATATGAGACCACCGTCGACTATCTGGCCGCGATGTGTCGACTGGTGCTGGAAGAAACCGGTCTGTTGCCCCACGCCAATGCAGGGGCGCTTTCACACGACGAACTGGCGCTGCTCCGGACCGTTGCCCCCTCGCAAGGGATGATGATCGAGTCTCTCAACCCGGATCTCGACTGCCATCGCGGAGCCCCGGACAAGACTCCGGAGCGCAGGCTCGCAACGCTTGAGGCCGCCGGTGAACTTCAGATCCCCTTCACCACCGGCATCCTCGTCGGTATCGGAGAGTCGCCGGCCGACAGGATTGACGCGCTGCTAGCGATAGCAGAGTCGCATCGACGACACGGCCACGTCCAGGAGGTGATCGTCCAGAACTTCCTGCCCAAGGAAGGGACGGCGATGCACTCGGCGGCGCCGTGTCCCCACGACGACTATCTGCAGGCAATTGCAATGGCGAGGTTGATCCTGCCGCCAGAGATCCACCTGCAGGCGCCGCCCAACCTCTCCGACGACTTTGGTGTTCTCCTGGACGCGGGTATTGACGACTGGGGCGGTGTGTCGCCGGTTACCGCTGACCACGTCAACCCGGAGCGTCCCTGGCCGAGCCGAGACCTGCTCGCAGAAGTGACCGAATCCCGTGGCTTTGCGTTGGCTCCAAGGCTGACCATCTATCCGGAGTGGGCCCTTTCGCCGGAACGGTTCCTCGACGAGGCGTTGCGGTTCCCGGTCATGGACCGCTCCGACGCGGAAGGTCTCGGCAGAGATGACCCCGGGGCGATGTTCCCCGAGAAGATCATGGCCAAGAAGGATGTTGGTACAGGCGCCGAGGTCGTGAATATCCAGGCTCCCTCACACCGTTCAACGGCGTGGTACTCGGGCGCTCCGGTCGAACCGACCGTCCTCATCCCGACAGCAAACACCGGGTACGGAGTCACCCCGACGGCCAGCGACACGGCCGCGGGGTCCTCGCGGGGCTCGGGCACCGGCAGCGTCAGACATGCCATTCGGGGTGCGGTCCGAGAGATTCTGGACGGGGTCCTGGAAGGTCACGAGGTCGAGGAGTCCCAGATCGTCGACCTGTTCGGCGCTCGCGGCCCCGAGGTGCGCGCCGTTGCCGAGGTGGCAGATGAGCTTCGTCGACGCACCGTCGGCGATGTTGTCACCTTCGTCAAGAACCGCAACATCAATTACACCAACGTGTGCACTTTCAAGTGCCGTTTCTGCGGGTTCTCGAAGGGGCCGATGAGCCTCAACCTACGCGGGACCCCGTACCTGTTGACCCTCGAGGAGATGCAGCGACGGGTCGTCGAAGCCGATGACGTCGGTGCCACCGAGGTCTGCCTGGTCGGTGGAATCCACCCGAGTTTCGATGGCGACTACTACATCGACGTGTGCCGCGCAGTGAAGGAAGCCGTTCCGGACATGCACCTGCACGC
>JBATWQ010000171.1:0-1680 GCA_049672765.1 Microthrixaceae bacterium
GCCTCGATACTTGGCGCCGGCGACCATCGAACTCATGTCGAGTGCGATCACCCTCTTGCCGCGCAGCGACTCGGGCACGTCACCCTCGACGATGCGTTGGGCCAACCCCTCGACAACAGCCGTCTTACCGACGCCGGGTTCACCGATTAGAACCGGGTTGTTCTTGGTACGACGAGAGAGCACCTGGATGACGCGGCGGATCTCTTCATCACGCCCTATGACCGGGTCGAGCTTGCCCGAACGCGCCGCCTCTGTGAGGTCCTGGCCGTACTTCTCCAGAGCCTCGAAGGTGTCTTCCGGATTCTGGGTGGTCACCCGCCGATTACCCCGGACCTCGGCCAGCGCGCTCAGCACCTGCTCCCTGGTCGTCTCGCCGAAGCGTCGCTGGGACAGCGGGTTCGACTGCTCCGACGCTACGGCCGCCAACAACAGGTGCTCGGTCGACACATAGTCGTCGGAAAGCTCGCCGCGTTCCTTGTCGGCAGCCTCTACCAGGGACACGAACTGTCGACCTGGACGGGTTTCTGTCCCGTAAGAGGTCGGCAACGAGGCGATCGCCGCGTCTATGGAGTCGCGCAGCGTGATGGGATTGACCCCGAGCTTGCGGACGAGGGGAAGAACCAGGCTGTCCTCCTGGCCGAGCAGCGCCGCCAGCAGGTGATCCGGAGTGACCTCGGGGTTACTCCGGGCCTTGGCTGATTCGATTGCGGCCGTGACCGCCTCGGTCGTCTTGTTTGTCCAGGTATTCGGATCGAGCGGCATCGGCGCTGTTCCCCTTATTCAGTATTGGCTTGCTACATTATAACACTTGGCTCAATAAACTTGATAGCGATAGCATCAAGTTTGCGTTAATCTTCACGGCCCGACACCTCTTGGGGCATCAGGTCAATTGGGAGTAGTCGTCGCCGGAGCGTAGGGCCCGGCGTCTGGACATCACCGACCACGTACCCAGTGCAACGCCGAACAACGCAACTGCCACAACCAGGATCGAGGCGCCAACACCTACCCTCTGCCCCAGGATCGAGATCGGGAGTAGGCCGTCGTCCCGACGCGGGACTTCGGACCCTGATCCGCGCCTAGATCCGGTGGCTTCCGAGTCTCTGTCCGACGGGGGCCACTCCATGGCTCCGATAGTCGTGGAGGTCGTCGAGACCCCGGTTGAGCTGGGTGATGTCCCGACGGCTCGATCCGGGGGGGCTTCATCGAGCGCCGGGACCGTCGTCGGAGGGCCAGGGTCCGACGGGGACGCCGGTGGAGTTGTAGCGGCAGGGGTAGTTGCCGGAACTGTTGGCGGGGCGGAGCCACCCACCGTCTTGGGAGCCGCGCCAATGACTGTTGCGAACGAGACGAGGTTCGCCATTTCGGTGGCGCCGTACCCGGTCAGGTGAAGCCCGTCGGATCCCGTGACCCCTGGCGTGGCCGCAGCATGTTGGGCCCACTCGATGACCGTCAGGTTGGGATTAGCTGATGCGGCGTCGCGCAGGACCTGGTTCGCAGCGGGATAGTACGGCCGCACCTCGGCGATCGTCACCCAGTAGACGTGGGGGACGCCGGAGACCGCGTTCAGAACTCGCTCGACACGGGTTTTGAACGCTGCGGTGTCGCCCGCATCGTTGGCCCCCAACCCGATGACCAGGGAATCACCGAGTTCACCCCGGTGGGTCTCGATCGCCTCGAGCC
>JBATWQ010000172.1:0-5495 GCA_049672765.1 Microthrixaceae bacterium
ACTCGGTGTCGAGGTCTATGGCGGTGCCCTGGTGAACTCGTGGCTGGACCGTGACCTCGGCATCGCGGGGCGGGTGGCGGTTTCCGACGGTGCAGGTGGCGTTGAAACCCACCTCTTCCGGAGCACAGCCGCGCAGGTGAGGGTCGCCCAGTTGGCCATTCACCTGGACCGCGGCGTCAACGAGCGAGGCCTGATCCTCGACCAACAGCAGCACCTGACTCCGATCTGGGGACTTGGAACACCCCTCGAGGGTGACTTCCGGGACTGGCTCGCCGAGCTGATCGACTGTCCGGCCACAGACATCTACGGCTGGGACGCGGCTTGTTTCGACTTCCAGGAGAGCGCGCTGTTCGGCCGGTCCTCAGAGTTTCTGGCAGCTCCGCGTCTCGACAATCTCTGCTCGACCTTCGGTGCGGTCGAAGCGCTCATCGCCGCCAAGTGGGCCGGGTCCGGCCCGGCGCTGATTGCATTGTTCGACCACGAAGAGGTGGGATCAACCACGGCAACCGGAGCTGATTCCGGGTGGCTGGCGAGGGTGCTGGAGCAGCGGAGGACGGGACTTGGAATTGATCAGGCGGTTTGGATGGACAGCCTGGATTCTGCGCTGTTGTTGTCTGCCGACATGGCCCACGCCACCCACCCGAACTATGTCGAGCGCCACGAGCCTAGACACCAGATCGCTCTCGGTGGCGGGCCGGTCATCAAGCACAACGTGAATGCGCGTTATGCGACCGACTCGGTCGGTGCCGCCGAGTTCCGCCTGGCCTGCGAGAGTGCGGGTGTTCCCCTCCAGCACTATTCGCATCGCGGTGACCTCGCTTGCGGCTCGACGATCGGCCCACTCGCTGCGGCACAGCTGTCGGTCCGGACCGTCGACGTCGGAATCGCGCAGCTGTCGATGCACTCCGCCCGAGAGGTCATGGCAGCGGCGGACGTGGACCCTATGGTTAGATCCTTCACGGCTTGGCTCTCTCCCGATCGAGATTGAGCTCGCGGACGAGATTGAGCCGGTATAGACGCCAGAAACAGGCCGATCCCAGGGGGTAGTTGCTATGGAAATGAAAATCGGAATCAACGGAACAGGTGACCTTTCCCGGATCGACCAGGTTGCAAAGGCGGCCGCCAAGGCCGAGCAAGAGGGCTTCGATTCGTTCTGGATCGCCCAGATCTTCGGCGTCGACGCGCTGACGACACTGGCACTCGTGGGCCAAAGCGTCCCCAGGATCGAACTCGGTACGGCGGTGGTGCCGACCTATCCGCGTCATCCGATGATGCTGGCCGGCCAGGCGCTGACGGTCCAGCAGGCGACCGACAATCGGCTGGCGCTGGGCATCGGCCTTTCGCACCAGATCGTCGTCGAATCCATGTGGGGTTACTCCTTCGCCCGGCCGGTTCGTCATATGCGCGAGTACCTGGCCGCCCTATTGCCGATGTTGAAGGGCGAGGCGGCGTCGGTGTCCGGTGAGGAGGTCTTCAGCCAGGGTTCCGTCGACGTCGCAGATGCGACCGCACCTCCCGTGGTTGTGGCCGCCCTCGGCTCCCAGATGCTGAAGGTCGCGGGATCTGTGGGCTGTGGGACCATCACCTGGTGTACCGGCGAGAAGGCTCTTCTCGACCATGTCGTTCCGGGCATCACCCGGGCTGCCGAAGATGCCGGTCACCCAAGGCCGAGAGTCGTTGCGGGACTGCCTGTCTGTGTCACCGACGACCCGGCTGCAGCGAAGGCTGTCGTGGCCGAACAGTTGGCGCTCTACGGGGGTCTGCCCTCTTACCGGGCGATGCTCGATCTGGACCAGGCCGCCGGACCGGAGGACGTGGCGATCATCGGGAACGAGGCCCAGGTGACTGCTGCTCTGCAGCGGCTCAGCGATGGCGGCGTGACAGACTTCGCGGCGGTGATCGCGGCGTCGAATGGCGAGGATCGTGACGCAACCCGGGCGCTGCTCAGGTCATTGCTCTGATTCAGACCTTCGGCTCGCTACCCACGTTCTCGGTGACGACGACTTCAGGCGGAGCGACACCCGAGGCCCACACGCTACGTGCCCGCGTCTAAGTCCCTTGAGCTTGGTGGACCTGGCCTTGCCGTATTTGAGGCGGAGCGCCCTGATCGAGATCCTGTCCATGTTTCGAGGGATCGGATACCACCAGGCCTCGCGTGGAAGCTCGATCCGTGACGACATGACGGACTTGACCTGTGAGAACTCGAGTAGTCCCTCGGGGCCATGCACCCTGCCGATTCCAGACGACTTCACTCCTCCGAAGGGAAGTCCGGTTATCGCGTAGGACACGATGCAGTCGTTGACGCAGACGTTGCCGGCCTGGATCCGTTCGGCGATGGCGGCGCCTGCGTCTAGGTCGCTGGTCCACACCGAGCTGTTGAGACCATATTCGCTGTCGTTGGCGAGTTGCAGCGCCTCGTCTATGTCGCGGAACGTGGTGATCGGAAGCACCGGCCCGAAGGTCTCGTCGGTCATGACCTTCATCGAGTGGTCCACGTCGACCAGAACCGTCGGTTCGAACCAGAGCCCGTCCCTCTCGATCCGGTGGCCACCGATGAGCACCTTGGCTCCAAGTTTCACGGCGTCATCGATGTGATCTTCGACGATTTTCAACTGCGGCTCGAAGGTCATGGAACCGATGTCGCCCCCGGAGGCGTTCTGGCGAACCTGCGACGCCAGTTTTACGACCAGGTCGGTGAACTCGGTCGCGACGGACTCGTCGACGTAGACGCGCTCCACCGACATGCAGGTCTGTCCCGAATTCTGGAACGCACCCCAGACCGCTCCTCGGGCCGCCCGTTCCAGATCGGCGTCGGCGCACACGATCATCGGGTCCTTGCCGCCCAACTCCAACAGAACCGGGGTCAGATTCTCGGCAGCTGCGGCCATTACCCGTCGTCCGGTCCTCGCTGACCCGGTGAAGGCGATCTTGTCGACACCGCTCTTGACCAGGGCTTCTCCGGTGACAGCGCCGCCGGTGACGATCTGGACAAGGTCCGGCCACTCGTCGTCCTTGAACAGTTCGCCGATGGCCAGTCCGACCGTAGGGGTTACCTCGGATGGCTTCAGAACCACCGGATTGCCGGCGAACAGCGCGGTCAGCAGCGGTGTCATCGAGAGGGTGAACGGATAGTTCCACGGGCTGATGACCCCGACGACACCGACCGGCGAGTATGACTTCCACGCCTTCTTGTGGGCCATCATTCCCACCGGGACGGGCTTCGTGGCGAGGACCTCGCCGCCGTGCTTGGCGTACCAACTGATGGTCTCGCAGACCGCCATCAGTTCGGTGGTCACTGCTTCGACCCGCTGCTTGCCGGTCTCGGCACAGATGATCTCGACCAGCTCTTCAGCCCTGTCGAGAAGGCGGTCCCGCACGGTCAACAGGTGGGCCGTTCTTTCCCGGTAGGTCAGCGCTGCCCAGGCCGGGGCGACCGAGCGTGCCCTCGCGACGGTGGCGTGAACCTCGGCTGCTGAGAACTCCGGGACCACACCCAAAAGGTCTCCGGTTCGTGGGTCGAACGTCTCGATCAAACTGCTACCCGACCCGACCGAGCTTGCTGGAGACCTAACTTCAGCGGGGGCCACTTCATCTGACGATGGAAGGACGCTTGAAGGCATGTTTCAACGCTAATCCACCTGATTTGGTTTGGCCCTTTCAGATCGACTGGCGGTAGCCGAAGAACTCGTGGTCCTCGTTGTATCCGCCGTAGCCGCCACCGACCTCTGCGAAGGTCGAGACGAACTCGATGCCCTGGATCCACTTGACCTGCTTGAACCCCAACTGGACCTCGTTACGCAGCCGGAGCGGGGCGCCGTGACCGAACGTGAGCGGCTCGTCGTTCATGTCATAGGCGAGCATCGTCAGGCGATAGCGCATCTGCTCTATGGGGTGGGCGTCGTAGTAGATCCCTTCGTCGGCCCCTTCGCCGAAGGAATAGAAGACGACCCACTTGGCTTCGGGATGCGGGTGGACCAGGTCGAGGATCGTGGACATCGAGACGCCTCCCCACTTCGCTACCCCTGACCAGCCCTGGATGCAGAAGTTCTGGGTGATCTGTTCATGGTGTGGCATTGCCCTGAGGTCCGCCAGACTCAATTCGACGGGGTTCGCCACCAGCCCGGAAATACCCAGGCGGTAGTTGGTGAACCCGTCGGCCTGGAGTGCCCGGTACTCCGCCGACTCGGGATACTTGCCGTTGTGCCAGAAGTAGGGCGAAATGTCGCGCTCGTCGTACTCACCGGGGCTCGAGTCGATGTGTTCGAAGAGCCGTTGGAAAGGCCCGATGAGCGCAAAGCCGACCCGCTGGATGAGTCGAGGGTTTTTCAGAGTCAGTGGTGTCGCTGCGACCCACCCGACGATGACTATGACCATCGAGCCGGCAAATATCCAGAAGCCGAGCCAGCCTCCGCTGTTCTGACCGGCGTACATGTGGTTGAGATTCCGCAGTAGTCCGGTTGTGAACACAAGGGTCACGTGGACGACTATGAAGAACAGAAACCACACCAGCACTAGGAAGTGCAGTGAACGGGCCGTCTGGATGCTCAGAACCCGACTTAGACGCTTGAAGCGGGTCGATAGAGCCGGTGACATGCCGAGCCCGGTGAGCATCGCCGCCGGCGCAGCTATGAAGATCGTGATGAAGTACGCCAGAAGTTGCATGCCGTTGTAGGCCACCCAACCGTGTTCGGTCGGCCAGTCGAGCGACAGGTACTGGATCGCCACGGAAGCAGCGTTCGGAAACACCTCCCAACTCGTCGGAATGACGCGACGCCACTGTGAGGTCGAGAACAAAAGCACATAGAAGACCAGACCGTTGGCCAGGAACAGTACGTCGGTCCCGAGGTGCCACCATCGTGCCAGCCCGATCGAGTGTCGGATGCCCGGCAGACCTACCTGGCTGGGCAGGCCGATCGAATCCTGTTTCGCGGTCCAGAGTGGGTCCGAGGGCACCGGCTGCTGCACCCTGAACCAGTCTTCACCCGGGGTGCTGTGGCGTGTCCAGTACAGGCGTGGATGGTCGGCGAGGATTTGGATGCCCGATCTGATGATGAAGATCATCAGGAACAGATTGATGAAGTGCTGGGCCGAAACCCACCAAGGAAACCCTGCGTCGCGTTCAGCCTGAGCAGTCAGCGAGGTGCCCGGATGCTCGGAAATAAAGTCCTTCACCGCTGGCATGTTCCGCAGTCCCTTTGCGGCAGCAACGGCAATTATCAGCGTCACGAATCCGATCGGTACCAGCCAGAGGAGATTGAACCAGCGACTGTGACCGATCCTGACCCTCGGGGCGATCCCCTCTGCCCGTGGTATGGCCCCGGCCCAAGTTTCCGGGTCGACACGATCCTGTCCGACAGTCAGTTGTGAGCGGAAGTTCCTCAATCATCGACCCTTCACGTCGGTCGTACCCTTCGTATGTATGTCCGGGGGATGCAGGACAGAACCTTGGCCACCCATCACCAGAGCGACACGGACGGTTTTGTTCGGCTAGGTGG
>JBATWQ010000173.1:0-2725 GCA_049672765.1 Microthrixaceae bacterium
GTCCACGCTCGACCAACCAGTCCCACAGAGAAGTCGAGCTGTACAGGGCGTGGGGTCCCAGGTTTGCGACATAGGGCTGATCGACAGAGTGGGCCCGCCCACCGAGTCGGCTGCGGGCTTCCAGCAGGTCGACCGACATGCCGGCTTCTGCGGCCTCGATAGCGGCGATGAGACCGCCCACGCCTGCGCCGATGACGGTGATCGTTGAGTTTGGATGAACTGCCATGACAACCTCTTTCTCGAATGACCTTGCGACCTACAAGAGGGTGGGAACCTTCGTCTGGTTCCATCCCTCTATTGGGCATGGACGAAAACCTCGTGCGTCGTGCCCAGCGGGGTGACGCCACGGCAATGGAGACCGTCGTCCGCGGACTCGCGACCTATCTGGGACCGATCTGTGGCTCCATCGCGCTTGACCAGGGCGATGACGCCCTCCAGGAGGCCATGGTGATAATCACCCGCAAGCTCGACACGCTCCGCGAGCCCGCGGCTCTCAAGGGATGGGCTCGCCGCATCGCTGTGCGCGAGGCCGTTCGCACCGCCGGCTCGTCCAGGTCGATACCCATCGATCCGTCAATGCTCGACCGGACTCCGGGTCTGGACAGCTCGGCAACGACCGTCGAGGTCCGAGCGGTTCTGGACCAACTCGCACCCCAACAGCGCGCCGTGCTGGTCCTGCGACATCTCGAAGGCCTCCCCGAGGCCGAAATGGCAGAGATACTCGACGTCGCACCCGGGACAGTGAAAGGAAACCTCTGAATCCGCTGCTGAGGGCCTTTGCGCGACGCCACGGCCGTCACGTTCGATCGGACATCGCCGGCATCCTGCACGCCGTCTCACCAGACAGCTAGACGGCGTTACCGGCCGCCGTTTCCCACCTGCGGGGACCCGGCCTCCATGGCGAGCAGCGCAACCTTGGTCTCAGGTCCTCCCCGATACTGACCCGTGGTCCCGTCGCTGCGAACCACCCGGTGGCACGGCACCACTATCGGGATCGGATTGGTCGCGCAGGCGCTGCCAACGGCCCGCACGGCCTTCGGGCTGCCGGACGCTTCGGCGAGCGCTGCGTAGCTCGTCGTCATTCCGTAGGGGACCCTGCGCATGTGGTCGAGAACGTTGCGACGGAACCCGCTGACCAGCCGTAGGTCGACGGGCAGCTCAAAATCGTGGCGCTCTCCCGAGAAGTACTCGTCGAACTGACGGGCAACCGCGTCGGTTCGCCGTTCGTCCCGCAGGATCCGGGGGCTGATGTGATAGGCCATCTCATCCAGGACCGCGTCGTGACCCTCCAACTCGAAGGCCACCCGCACGAGCCCGTCCGGTCCGACCACCACCAGAAACGTGCCGTAGGGACTGTCGATGCTGCGATAGGCCAGGTCGAGCAGACCCTCGTCGTCGGCGCGCCGCGCCAGCGCGCGGTGGAGGTCCTCCATGTGGGGTGTGTTGGGCGAGGAACCACCGAGTGCATCGATGACAACGTCTTCGGTCATGGCCTCTTCTCCTTCAGATAGACATCTCTGAGTCTGGCAATTCCATCGGACGCACTCCGTCTGGCGGCCGCGACGCTGCTGTCGATGAGTGGGGCAACTTCTCCATAGGGCAGACCCGCGACGTGGTGGTACACGACGGCTGCGCGTTGCTTGTCCGGCAGCGCCGCCACTACCGCCCAGAGTTGCTCGTCGAGGGGCTCGGGGATGCCATCGGGCGAGGGTAGCTCCGGAACGTCAGCGTGGGGTTGTGGCGCCCTGCCCGAATGACGGAGCTGGTCGATCGCCTTGCGATGCGCGATTGTCACCAGCCAGCCCCTGACATTGCTGTCGGGGCGCAACTCCGGATAGGCCCGGAGCGCCGAGATGAAGGTCTCTGACCAGGCGTCATCGGCGTCGGCCGCGGGCAGCAGCGCACGACACACCCTCCACACAACTTCGCCGTGGTCATTGACCACCCGGTCAAACGGTTCGATCGTCACACCCGGTAAACGTCCATGGCGACCATTGTGTGAGGTCGGAGGGCTCCGTGCGAGACCGAGGCACAGGTCCGCGAGACGGTCGCGGTGATCCTCGACATCTACTGACGGCTACCACTGCTGACAGTGACCGGCCCGGGCGCCACGTGCTCTGTTGCCGGGAGCTCGCCCGGCCGCAGGTCCAATCGGCGGAGCAGCTGGGCGTTGAAGGCCACGACCACAGTCGACGCACTCATCAGGATTGCCCCTACGGCTGCCGACAGCGTGACCCCGGCGAAGGCCAGAACCCCGGCCGCGAGCGGAAGTGCGATCAGGTTGTATCCGGCACCCCAGACCAGGTTCTGGACCATCTTGGAGTAGGTGGCCTTGGACAGCCGGATCACACCGACCACGCCTCGCGGGTCGGAGGAGCCCAGAACAACCCCGGCCGACTCGATGGCCACATCGGTTCCGGCGCCGATGGCAATTCCAACGTCCGCCCTCGCCAGAGCGGGTGCGTCGTTCACACCGTCACCGACCATCGCAACCGCCAGACCCCGGGCCTGCAGATCTGCAACAGCTCGGTCCTTGTCCTCTGGCAAGACCTCTGAGAAGACCTCGTCGACCCCGAGTTCGGCCGCGACCCGGTCAGCAACCTGCTTGGCGTCTCCCGTTATCAGGATCGATCGGACCCCACGACTGCGGAGGTCGTCGATAACGGAGCGCGACTCGGGGCGGATCTGGTCCTCGAGGGTCAGCGCTCCGACGACCTGCCCGCCG
>JBATWQ010000174.1:0-17642 GCA_049672765.1 Microthrixaceae bacterium
CCGTCCGGGTGGTCGCCGTCCGGGTCGTCGCCGTCCGGGTCGTCGCCGTCCGGGTCGTCGCCGAAGTCCTCCTCGGTGGAGTAGCTCCGGCTGCTCGAGGTTGTCGCCTCCGGGTCCCGTCGCCGGGCTTTGCGGCGAGATCGTTGGTTGCGCTGGTGGCGCACCTCGCGCTCACGGGTCTCGAGGCCATCCTCAAGTTGGTCCAGCTCGAGCGCCAGTGACTGCCAGACCTCGACCCTGTCGGCCCCGATCTGTCCGGACTCGACCGCTTCCAGAAGCCCGCAGCCCGGCTCGTTGGTATGGGTGCAGTCATCGAAGCGACATTTCTGCACGAACGGCTCCAAATCGGCGAAGGCCTTTTCGAACCCGCTGTCAGCGGACCACAGCCCGACCCCTCTGATACCCGGAGTGTCGATGACCAGGGCGCCGTTGCCCAATTCGATGATCTGGCCGGCCGTTGTCGTGTGCCGTCCCCGACGGTCACCCTCGCGGACCTCGGCCACCAGCTGAACCGGGTGACCCGCCAGGGCGTTGACCAGGGTCGACTTGCCGGCGCCCGAGGATCCCAGCAGCGCGATCACCGTCCCTTTGTCGTGGAGCCCATCCAGTTCGACCAGGCCCTGCGCGTGTGACACCGAAACACACTTGACCTCGGCCCCCGGAGCAAATCGCTGGGCGGCCTCGCGTTGGCGTTCCCGCTCCCCGGGCTCGACGAGATCTGCCTTCGTGAGCAGCACGACGGGCTGGGCGCCGCTCTCCCACGCCAGTACCAGTTCCCTTGCAAGGCGACCGGGGTTGAAGCCCGGGTCGAGTGGCTGCAGGACAAAGACGGTGTCCATGTTGGCGGCGAGCGGCCGCGAACGTAGCTGCAACTGATCACGAGCCACTCCGGGTGATCGCCGCTCGAACACAGTCGCTCTCGGCAGGATCACTTCAATCCGACCGGCCTCTCGGTCCAGGGCACAGATGTCGCCGACCACCACCCGTCGGGACGACTTGGCGGCAACGACAAGTTGCTCGTCACCCGGCTTCCGGGCGACGGTGATCCCGCCCTTGTCGATCCGAACCACCCGGACCGGAATCAGATCCCCGGCGTCGATACGGGCCCACTCCTGTGACCAGTGTTCGTTCCAGCCCGGTGGGAACACGGCAGGCGGGTCACTCACCAGCTACGTCCACGACTCATCAGCTAGGTCCGTGGAAGGATTCGTCCGTCGCAGGTGTGTCTCCATCGCAAGATGGTGCCACCCCGTCGACCGTTGTCCAAGCATCCTGTCCACGCCGCCATCTTGGAACTTCACTGCCCCGACCTACACTTTGCAGATGGCCCTGCCTGACGCTCTGGCAGCGATCGACATCGGAACGAACTCGGTCCACATGCTCATCGCCAGGATCTCGGCCAATGGTCGCTTCGAGGTCCTCACCCGCCAGAAGGAGATGGTCCGGCTGGGATCGGGCAAGGGTGAGATGAAGCGGCTGGAACCAGCGGCCATCGATCGTGGGATCGCTGCCCTGACGAGATGCCGGTCGCTCGCACAGTCTTTCGACGCCCAGATACATGCGGTCGCAACTTCTGCGGTCAGAGAGGCGCTCAACGCGGACGAGTTCATCAGCCGGGCACGCGAAGAGGCCGGTGTCGAGGTAGAGGTGATTCCGGGCCACGAGGAGGCCCGGCTGATCCAACTCGGAGTGCTCCAGGCGTTACCGATATTCGACAAGCCGATGGTTCTGTTAGACGTCGGTGGTGGCTCGACGGAAGTCCTCTTCGGCAAGAGCGGGACAGTCCAGTACGCCAGGTCGATCAAGCTGGGCTCGC
The DNA here is from genome assembly GCA_049672765.1 of Microthrixaceae bacterium. GTDB lineage: Bacteria > Actinomycetota > Acidimicrobiia > Acidimicrobiales > Microtrichaceae > JAGQSZ01. The sequence goes on from JBATWQ010000174.1 coordinate 1,817, forward strand.
TGAGAATGACCGACAAGTTCTTCCCGGCAGGCGAAGTAGTCGGGGACGCCGTCGAGCGATGCCGACAGTATGTCGAGGCCCGGTTGGCTCCGATGGCCCATGAGACCTCGACTTTTCCCCACGAGGTGGCTGTCGCCTCATCGGGCACCGCCGAAGCCCTTGCCGTAATGGCGTACACCCGCCGAAAAGGCTCGGTGCCCCAGAAACTGAACGCTGCGACCTTCGCAGTGTCGGAACTGACAGCGACGGTCGACGAGCTCGGAGCGGCCCGGACCGTGGCCGAGCGCCGCAAGATCGCAGGAGTCGACTCCGGGCGTGCCGACATACTTCTCGCCGGCGCAATCGTCCTGGAGCAGGTCTGCCTGGCTCTGGGCATCGACGAGCTCACCATCTCGGAATACGCGCTGCGGGAGGGCGTCCTCCTGGACGCACTCGATCGAGCCGGTGGCGGCCCGTTGCACCACCTGTCGGACCTGCGTCGCTCCTCGGTGTTCCACCTGATGGAACTCTGCGACGACGACCCGGAGCACTCACTGCAGGTGGCGAAGATCGTGATGCAGCTCCACGATGCCCTGGGTGAACGTCTGGGGCTCGGCGACGGGGAACGCGAGCTCCTCGAAGCGGCCGCCTTGCTGTCCAACGTGGGTTTGTTCATCGCCCACTCTGGTCACCACAAGCACACTTACTACGTGATTCGAAACACCGATCACCTGATGGGATTCACCGATAGCGAGATCGAGCTCGTCGCCCAGATCGCCAGATACCACCGCAAGAGCGCCCCGTCGGAGGAGAAGCACCCCGAGTTCGCCTCGCTGCAGAAGTCGGATCGTGCCGTTGTTCGGGCGGCGTCTTCGCTGCTTCGGATCGCAATCGGGATTGATCGCAGCCACGACGGAGCGGTGGAGCGGGTGGTCGTCCAGGACCAGGGGTCAGCCATCAGAATCGAATTGCGAGGCGCCCCCGGAGCCGACCTGGCACTCGAGCAGTACTCGGCCGAGACGAGAAGCCAGGGGCTGGCTGCCATCCTCGGTGCCACCATCAGTGTCGAAGTCGGCGAAGAGTTTGCAGACGAGGTCGCAGAGGACTGAGGCCGGTCGCCTGCATGGGTTCGGCGTATGTTCAGCGCTTGGTTGAGGCGGCGATCTCTTCGAGCAGGGCGACCATCTTCTCTTCGTTGGTCGGCTCTACGTCGTCCGCCTGGCCCCGCTTGCGTCGCTCGGCGAGCATGTTCAGCGGCATTACGACCGTGAAATAGATCGCCGCGGCAATGATGAGGAAGCTCACGAGAGCTGTGAGGAACTTGCCGTAGGCGATTTCGCCATCGCCGATTTCGAGAATCAGGCTGTTGAAGTTCGGCTTCCCGACGATCGCTCCGATCAGGGCCATCAGAACGTCGTCCACGAATGAGGTGACAACGGCCCCGAACGCGACGCCGATGACGATGCCAACCGCCATGTCGACCACATTGCCCCGCATTATGAACTCTTTGAATCCCTTGAGCATCGTGAACCTCCAACTAGCCGGATCAGGTCAACGTACCTGCCCACTGTGACATATGGCGGGATTTGATGACGAGCAGCCGGATCGACCCTCCGGACGGCTCCAGACGGTGAACCCGCGCCCCGGCCTGGGCCGATTGACCGCCCGGTCAAGCGGCTCGGTAGTCTCTGGGTATGACCGCTGAGACTTCCTCGTCGACATCACTAGTTCACTCCGAGCCACGCTTCGAGGATGTCGATGGGCTACGAGAGGCGCTCCGGAAGGTCGACTACCTGTCGGACGAGGGGATCGCCGGCATCGTCTATCTGGCGGACCGTCTGGGCAAACCGATCCTGGTGGAGGGACCTGCCGGCACCGGCAAGACACAGTTGGCAAAATCCGTTGCCGAGGTGCTCGGTGCCAGACTGATCCGTCTGCAGTGTTACGAAGGCCTCGATGAGTCCAAGGCTCTGTATGAATGGAACTACAAGAAGCAGCTCCTGAGGATCCAGGCGACGAAGACCGACACCGACTCCCAGGCCTGGGAGGAGATCGAGGAGGACATCTTCTCGAGCGACTTCCTTCTTGAGCGTCCCCTGTTGGAGGCCATCAGGGCCGAGGACCCCGTGGTCCTGCTCATCGACGAGGTTGACAGGGTGGAGGTCGAGACCGAGGCGCTGCTGCTCGAGATTCTCTCGGACTACCAGGTTTCGATTCCCGAACTCGGCACCATCTCGGCACGTCAGATTCCGATGGTGTTCCTGACCTCCAACAACACCCGCGAGCTTTCCGAGGCGCTCAAGCGTCGTTGCCTGTACCTGCACGTCGACTATCCCGACATGGAACGTGAGAAGGAAATCGTTCTAACCAAGGTTCCGGAACTTTCGGAGTCCCTGGCCGATCAGATTGCAAGGGTCGTGCGATCGATCCGCCAGCTCGAACTCAAGAAGGCCCCTTCGGTCTCGGAGACCATTGACTGGGCCAGGACCCTGGTGTTGCTGGGGGTCGAGCACATCGATGCCGAGACCGCCACCGGCACCATCAACATCCTGCTCAAGTATCAGACCGACATCGCCAAGGCGGTCAAGGAGCTCACTGCCGAGCAGAAGTCCTTCAACAAGGGTGGCCCCCTGTCGACCACCTCCTGAGGCATCGGGATGGTCGAGCGCACCCAGAACACAGGTGATGACACCCAGGTCGTCGACTCGCTACCGGCCAGCGCCGGGGCACCGCTGCTCGACCTGCTCTCGGGATTCATCGCCGAACTGCGTAATGCGGGACTGCCGGTATCGCTGACCGAAAACCTGGACGCGATGGAAGCCGTCCAGCACATTCCGATCGGTGATCGCGAGGCGTTCAAATACGCGCTGGCGGCCACGCTGGTCAAGAACCACTCGCACTGGCGTGCCTTCGAAACCGTCTTCGAGGTCTACTTCTCGCTGCGGGGAGCAGAGTGGTCACTCGACCCCGACGCAACCGACCTTCCGATCCTCGAGGACGAAGAGGGCCAGCAGGGCGAAGGCCCCGGTGAGTCACCCCAGGCGCAGGGCGGCGCGGCCGAGTCGCTGACCCCGGAAGAGCTCGCCGAGATGCTCTACCGATCGCTCCAGAGCGGCGACCAGGCGATGATGCGGGCGATGGCGCGCCAGTCGGTGCGTCGGTATGCCGGAATGGAACCCGGTCGACCCGTCGGGGGCACCTACTACCTCTATCGGACTCTCCGGAACCTGGACCTCGATGGAGTACTCGAACGCCTCGTCGAACAGTCGAAGGACGAATCGCCCGAGCCGCTGACCTCGCTCGAGGAACGTCTTGAACGCGACGAGTTCGAGAGCCGGATCGAGGAGTTCCGCAAGGAGATCGAGGCTGAGATCCGTCGTCGACTCGTCGCCGACCGCGGGGTCGAGGCGATGGCAAAGACGCTGCGCAAGCCGTTGCCCGAGGACATCGACTTCATGCACGCCAGCCGCGAAGAGATGGTGCAACTGCGAAAGGCGCTCCAGCCGTTGACCCGTCGCCTGGCGGTCCGACTGGCCCGCAAGCGCCGTCACGGGCGCAAGGGTTCCCTGGACTTCCGTTCCACGGTCCGCCACTCGCTCAGCTTCGGCGGCGTGCCAGCCGAACCCAAGTTCAAATATCCGCGACCCACCAAGCCCGAGATCTTCGTCATCGCCGATATCTCTGGTTCGGTGGCTGCGTTCGCACGGTTCACGCTCCACCTGGTCTACGCGATCTCGGGTCAGTTCTCCCGGGTCCGCAGCTTTGTGTTCATCGACGGACTCGACGAGGTCACCCGCTTCTTCGAGGGAACCGAGGACATCCTCGAGGCAATCCACCGGGTCAACAGCGAGGCCGACGTCGTTTGGGTGGATGGTCACTCCGACTACGGGCACGCCTTCGAGGTTTTCTGGCAGAAATACGGCCAGGATGTCACTTCCAAGGCCACGGTCATCATCCTCGGCGACGCCCGCAACAACTACCACGCGTCGCAGAGTTGGGTTATCAAGGAGATCCGTAAGAAGGCCCGACACGTCTGGTGGTTGAACCCTGAACCCAAGGCATATTGGGACACGGGTGACTCCATCGTGGGGGAGTACGCGACGTACTGCGACGGGGCTTTCGAGTGTCGGAATCTGCGTCAGCTGGAAAGATTTGTAGACCATCTGGTCTGAATGGATCATTCTCAGCAGAATCCGTATCGGAGAGCGTGGAATTCATTCAGGTGTCCTCGGTTTCTGCCGATTGGTGAAGTGTTGAGACGGCTCGACCGGGTCGCCACGGACTGCCTACATGATCTTCACCCAGACATATGAAGACGAATTTGTAGCGTCGATCGAGGACGATCGCCCCGATCCATCGATGCTGGTTGACCAGAACGACTTGATGCGCCTGGCCGCCGAGCACAACCCCGATGTGACCGGGGTCGTAGATCCTGATGGGACGTTTCGATACGCGGCCGGCGACACGGTCGCCCTCATCGGAATGCAAGCGGCGGAAGCCGTGGGAATGAAGATCTGGGAGTTCGTACATCCCGACGATCTGGACTCGGCGGCAGGGGCGCTCAACGAAGCGTCGCGAGTGTCCGGAAGGCACCTTCCCACTGTCTTCAGGGTGAGACACCTGGCGGATTCCTGGGTCGAGTGCGAGGTCAAGGGAACGACGTTCGATGGCCCCGGTGGATCCTGGATGATTCTGGCCGTCCGAGGGATAGCCAACCGCAATCAGTTGATGGACCGACGCAGGGCCCTTGAGCAGTTGATCCGTCGAGCATCCACCGAGTGCTCGGCGGTCTCCTGGCAGGAGGCTGACGATGTGGTCTCGGGCTTTCTCGGACAACTGGCAGGCGTCGTCAATGCTCGGTCGGTATTGCTCGCGTGGGAGTCCCGCGGGCAGATGGAGGTCGCTGCACGTTGGCCTGATCATCAGGTCGTCCTTCCGGGAGTTCCCTTCGAGTCCGTGTGGCCGATGGAGGAGACGGCCTCGTCGCTTCTCAAGTTCAGCTCCGATCTGGAATCCGAGCCCGAAAGCGCCATTCGGAACACTCTGATCGCGTCAGGGGCCAGGGCCGCGGTCGAGGTGGCGCTGTCTGCGGGCGAGCCATGGCGCATGTTGCGGATCGCTTTCGATGACGACTGGAGGCAATGGGACGACGCCAACATCGACCTGGTCAAGGTGCTGACGATGACTCTGCTCTCGACGCTCGGGCGTTGCTGGGCCGAGAAGTCACTCCAGGTGCAGGCAACTACCGATGCGCTGACCGGGCTGATGAACCGCACCGAGCTCTACCGGGTGCTCGACCTGTGTCTCGGGGATCGACGTGGACAGGGCACAGTGGCGGTTCTCTACGGCGATCTGAACCACTTCAAGCAGGTCAACGACGTGGAAGGCCACGGGGCAGGTGACTCATTGCTGATCGAGGTCGCCGAGGCGCTCAGGTCCAGCGTCAGAGCCGTTGATGTGTTGGCTCGCGTAGGTGGAGATGAGTTCGTGATCGTCTGTCCTGACATCGAGGACGACGCACAACTCGACAACATCGTTCGTCGGATCGAAACGACGGTGGCGAGCCTCGGTACCGAGGACCGGCCGGTCAGCATCAGTGTTGGCCGAGCGGTATCGGGATCGTGTAGGACCGGAGATCAGCTGATCAGCGAAGCCGACGAGGACATGTACCGGGTCAAGCGGGCCAGTGGTGGCAGGGAAGCGATGGGACGCCAAGTTCACGGCAGGTGAGCAATGGCGTCGTCGAATACGCTGAACAGGGCCGGTCCCGCCTTGTCGTCACGGGCGAGCACTCCATGCCGTCGACACTTGGCGAGTAGGTCGCGTGCGGTGCGGCCCGGCCACGGTCGGGGAAGCAGCTCGGGTGGAAGCAACGGGTCAAGCTCGAAGCACTCGTTGAAACGAATGGCGATGTTCAACGCCCCCGGAAGAAAGTCGTGTTCGGTGAGACGTTCCCCGCGACGGCGCATGGCGAGCAGCTCTTCGGGTACTCCGCTGTAGGTCTTGATAAAGGCCTCGTAGCGACTTGCCACCTCCTCGAGGGGCCACAGCGTCGCCGCCAGAACGCGGGGATCCGTCTGTCCGCCCACACCCAGGTCGTCGGTGCTGAAGGTGCAGACGTACTCGCTGATCTTTAGCCGGTCTGCCTCGCGCAGAATTTCCTCGGTCCAGTTGTGCGGTGAGACGTAGAGACCCGGCTGGAGGTGCGCTCCGCCGAGGGTGCGAAGGTGCTCACGGAACGAGTCACGTGCGCCTCGAAGCTTCTCGGGTATGGCGAAGGAAACCATGCGCCAATTGCGGTCCCAACCGCGTCCGGCAGCGTCCTGGGCGAAAGCCAGAAGGTGGCGCTGCTCGTTGACGTGAAGGGCCGAGTGGCCGGCCTCGGTAGCGGTGTAGACCGAGTCACGACCCTCGCCGGTTCGGGTGAACAGTCCTTCACCGACCAGTCTGCGCATGCAGGATCGAACCGTCTCGACGCCGATTCCGCATTCGAGGGCAACCGGGTACAGCTCGGAGCCCAGGACGGTTCCGTCGTGGTGGGCGAGACCCAGAACCATCAGACGTGTTGGAAGAGCGCTTGATCCGTTGCTGGTCGTTTGGGAACCGCTCGTTTTGCTCACGACCGCTATCGTCGCGGTGTGGGTGTGACATGTCAATTGCGCCCAGCTGCGCGTTGACGTGGGCCTCTGGATGGGCAATTGCGCAGTCACCCTCTGCTCGGTACGGTCCGGATACGGATACACGGGGGTTCCTGCTCCCTTCAGTCAATCGGGGGCACGAGTGTCGGCTTTGGACAGGGTCAAGAACGGCGTCGAAAGGCGCAAACCGCGGATCACCGAGTGCCTGGTGCTGGCCAGGCCGCTACCTCTCATCGCCGACGAGAAGCCCGACGCCGGTGACGACTTCGACTTCAAGGTGGTATTCGACCCGACAGACCGTCACCTGCGACAACTCGAATCTGCGGAGCGGCTCGAGTTGATGAAGGGGCCCTTCGCCCGCTCGGTGATGGTCATACTTGCGATTCACAAGCCGACCGACCGGGCCATCGGAAAGATGTGGCTGGTCATGCGATCTCCGGAGCCGTCGGATTCCAAGCGCGGGATGTTGCCGATCAAGCTGGCGCGCGACGAATGCTTCTTGTTCGACATCTGGGTCCGGGAAGACTTCCGGCGTCACTCCGTCGGTTTCACCCTGGCCTACGAAATGGGTGCGGCACTTGACACTTACGCGCCGGATCTCCGCTGGGTCTACGGGTACTGCCACAAGGACAACGAGGCGTCGTACTCCCTGATGACCGCCCTCTACGGCATGTGGGTTGTCCAGGAGATGAAAGAAATCGAGATCGGTGAGTTCTACGTGAACGTTGTGCCGGGCTCGGACCATCCGAAGTTCGGTCCGTTCTCGAAGAAGGGCCGCCATTCTGGCGATGGTTTCCAGATGCCGGGTCGACCCCGGTCAGGTGACATGTACCGCGACTACCACCACAAGGGTGGTTTCGCCGTCGCCAAGGAGCATGCTCCGTTCTCGGACAGCTGGATGTGGCCGGGACCCGAGTGGTTCGACAACGACCACCCGACCGGCTCCGACGGCAATCCCGCCACCCCTGAGACCCTGCCGCGCGACTACTGACCAGGCCGGTTCGCCCGAGCTGCGTTCGCCCGAGCGCCGAGCGATCAGGCTAGGAGAGTCCGAGCGACTAGCGGTCGGAAGGGCGAATCAGCTCAGGTGAAGCCCACATTCGGTCTTTTCAGTGCCGACCCAGCGGCCTGAGCGGGGATCTTCGCCAGGTTGCACCGGCTGGGTGCACGGCATGCAACCGATGGATGGGTAGCCACGGTTCAGTAGCGGATTGACCGGAACGTCGTTCTGGGAGATGTAATCATCGACATCCTGGGCCGACCAGTTGGCGAGCGGGTTGACCTTCACCAGACCACGCAGGTCGCGTGCCACGATCGGCGACTGCGTGCGTGATGGCGCCTCGTCGCGTCGCAGGCCAGACATCCACGCCTCCTTGCCTGCAAGTGCCCTATCCAGCTGTCCGACCTTCACCGCCGAGCAGCAGTTGGCCGGGTCGACCTTCCAGAGCTCTTCCGCGTGTGGGGCGACGGTCATTATGCGGAGATTGAGTCCGTACCGTCTGCGCACGAATTCCACGGTCTCGAGAGTTTCGGGGAAGTGGTATCCGGTGTCGATGAAGACGACCTCAATGGCTGGTGCGACCCGTACTGCCAGGTCGATCAGGACCGCGTCGGTCATCGACGCAGCGAGGGCCAGGTGTGGGCCGAAGCTGTCCGCCGCCCATCTGAGGATTTCACTTGCCGAGGCGTCCTCGAACTCGTTGTTCAGTTGAGCGAGGGCATCGTCGTCGTAGTGGGTGACGCTGAAGTGACCCGGTAGAGGCTCGACCGGTGCATTCACAGCGGTGAGGGAACGCGGCAATTTCGTTTCTGTATCTATAGACATCAGCCAGCGCACTCCGAAACGCCGATTTCCTTTGTATACGGACCGGTCTCGTCGTAGTCGACGTAGAAGTCCGGCCTTTCCTCCGGGGTCGGGAACACGTCCAGATCCCGGAGCTCTTCAGTGATGGCGGCGGGCCCTCCGACGCGTTCCAGCCAGACGTGGAACGGTTCGCCGAAGTTCCGCTCCGTTGCGTAGCGGCCGATGACGCGCACGGTCGCAGCTGGAGCGGCCTTTGCCGGCAGCCTCAGAGCCTTGACCCCGAACTCGATCTTCTCCTGGCCTATGTGTCCGCCCAGGAGCATCTGGTAGCCGGGGGCGGATTTGCCGTGGGCACGGCGCTCGGCGCCGAAGAATCCGATGTCGGCGACGTGGTGTTGGCCACAGGAGTTCGTGCAGCCCGAGATATTGGTTCGGACTCCTTCGACCTCGCCGAGACCGGCGGCCTCGAGAGCCTCACCGATTGCGTCGGCGAGGCCCCGGGACTGGGTGTCTGCCAGGTTGCAGGTGTCGGCGCCGGGGCAGGACACGACGTCTCTTGCGAGTTCGGCGCCTGCTTCGGCCATTCCGAGTGCATCGAGCCGTGCGAAGAGCGAATCGAGTTGGCCCTCCTCAAGTCCCCGGAACACGAAGTTCTGACGGTTGGTGATCCGCACCTCCAGGCCGAAATCGCGGGCGATGGAAGCGAGGCCGCGGAACTGTTCGGCGGTGACGTCGCCCAATCTTGTCCAGGCCAGAGCCGAAACGGTTCCCTTGGCGATGCCCCGGATGACGTTTGCCTCGGCCCAACGCTGCTGGCGAGATGTTCCGCTCAGGAACACGGGTCGACCCTGGCCGACAGGGGTGGGTGCAGCGTTGGGAGCGGTTCCACCTGTTCCGGCGGGTGAGTCCCCCCATTCGCGTACCTGGTCCGGAATGCCTCCGGGCCAGGTCGTCGATGCGATCAGCAGTTTGCGCTGGGCGAGGATGCGGCGCTTCACCTCGTCGAAACCGAGTTCTGGAATTACCCACTTCATGCGTGCGCGCAGTTTGTTGTCGCGGTTTCCGGTCTGGTCGAACACCCTGACGCACGCTTCGATGGTCGGCAGTAGGGCCTCTCGGCTGGTGAAGTCCTCGAGGGCCTGTGCGGCCTGGGGATTGGCGCCGAGTCCGCCGGCGATGAAGACCCGGAACCCTGCCTGGGTCTGACCGGCTCCTTCCTCGCCTTCGGGGATCGTCCGATTGACGGCGATCACACCCACGTCGTTGAACCTCGCCTGGCCACAGTCGGTGGCGCAACCCGAGAAGTTGATCTTGAACTTGCGGGGGAGTCTCTGGATGATCGGGTTGCGGAGGAAGTGCCAGAAGGTGGCCTCGGCCCAGGGCTGGATGTCGAGAACCTCGTGGGGGCAGGCGCCGGCGAGATGGCAGCCCATCACGTTGCGGACGGTGTCCGAGCAGGCCTCGCGGGTGGTCAGGCCGACCCTGGCGAGGTCCCACATGACATCCGGAACCCGGTCGAGCTGCACGTAGTGGAACTGCACATTCTGGCGGGTGGTCAGGTGACCCCAGCCGCGGCTGTACTTCTCGGAAATATTGGCGAGCTGGTCGAGCTGGTCGGGATTGATGGCCCCGTAGGGTGCCTTTACCCGGACCATCTGATTGGTCCCACCCTGTCGCTGGCCATAGATGCCGTTGGACAACCGGAACACCTTGAACTCGTCCTCGCCCAGGTCTCCTGCTTGATAGCGGGAGAGGAGCGTCTCGAACTTGCGGATGTCGTCGATCATCGCCCGGTCGACAATTACCGGTTGGTCGGTGATCAGGTCGGTTCCGCCACCCGTCGTGGGGTCGAGCCTTGCGCCCTCGCCTCCCAGAATGACCTCACCAGAGGTATCCAATTCAATCGTGCTCATAACTGGAGGCTCGCGATCCTTCTGGAGGGGAAGTAAAGGTGACTGCTTTGGTCAAGATTAAGCAGCCAATTCCCGACCAGTCCAGTCATGAATTGAATTTTTTGGCGCAACTATTCGAGTGGGGTCGCGCGACACCTACGTCTACCTCTGGGCCGGCCGTTCCGGTGTGTCGACGCCGGCTGTTTTGCCAACGCTCGGCGGGCCTGCCCGTTTGGCTAGCGCTGACGCCTCAGCAGTTCCGAGACTCTGAAGGCCAGGTCGAGCGACTGGCGGCCATTGAGTCGCGGGTCGCACATCGTCTCGTAGCGAAGGCCCAGATCGTCGTCGAGCAGATCGTCGGCGCCACCGAGGCATTCGGTTACGTCGTCCCCTGTCAGTTCGACGTGGACGCCGCCGGGCCACGTCCCTTCGGCAAAGTGAGCATCGAAGAAGCCGCTGATCTCGGAGATGATCGAGTCGAAGTGTCGGGTCTTGCGGCCACTCGGAGCCGTGTAGGTGTTGCCGTGCATCGGGTCGCACGCCCAGACAACGGGATGTCCGGCGTCCTTGGTGGCCCGGAGCAACGGTCGAAGTCTGTCTTCGACGTTGTCCTCGCCCATTCGGGAGATCAACGTGAGCCGACCCGGGATGCGATCGGGGTTGAGCGTGTTGCACAACTCGAGCACTTCCTCCGCAGTCGCGGTGGGGCCGACCTTGCAGCCGACCGGGTTGGCGATACCTCGGAAGAATTCGACGTGAGCGCCGTCGAGGGAACGGGTCCGCTCGCCGATCCACACCATGTGGGCCGAGCAGTCGTAATAGTCGCCGGTGAGGGAATCTTCGCGGGTGAGTGCCTCTTCGAAACCCAACAAAAGAGCTTCGTGGCTGGTCCACACGTCGACCTCGCGGAGTGCGGGGACGGTTTCGTGGTCAAGGCCACAGGCATCCATGAAACGCAGTGCCCTATCGATCTCGGACGCCAACTGCTCGTAGCGCCGACCCTCGGGGCTGCTCGCAACGAACTCCTGGTTCCACTGGTGGACCCGGGAGAGGTCGGCGAACCCGCCCTTTGTGAAGGCACGCAACAGGTTGAGCGTGGACGCCGACTGGTTGTAGGCGCGGATCAAACGGTTGGGGTCTGGGGTGCGGGCGGCTGAGGTGAACCCGATGTCGTTGACGCTGTGTCCCCTGAAGCTCGGCAGCTCGACCCCGTCGATTGTTTCGGTACCCGATGAACGGGGCTTGCCGAACTGCCCGGCAATGCGTCCAACCTTGATGGTCGGAACACCGGCCGAATAGGTCAGGATGATTGCCATCTGGAGGATGACCTTCAGTCGCTCCCTGATCGAGTCGGCCGAGAACGACTCGAACGATTCGGCGCAGTCGCCTGCCTGGAGCAGGAACGCTCCTCCATCGGCAACCGTTCCGAGTGACTTGGTTAGCTGCCGGGCCTCACCTGCAAATACCAGGGGCGGAAAGGTGCCGAGAGTCTTGAGCACGCTTTCGTACTCGGCCTCGTCGGGCCACTCGGGCTGCTGGTCGGCGGGGAAGGAACGCCAGGATTTGGTGGACCAGTCAAGTGGTCCACCCGACTGGCCGGGTGACTCAGGGGGCGCGGACATTGCCTTCGAGTCTACCGTCGGTGATGCGGAGTCTCTAAGCGGGTATAGCTCCGCCGGACACGACCCTCAGCCGCGAATACCTCGAGATCGAGATGCGATTGACGGCACGAGGCGCAGCTCGTGCGACGCGCCTCTGGCGGCGTAGTTGCTCAGTGGACCGCTGCGAGTGCCCGGTCGCGCACGGTGTTGACGGCACGCTTGACGAGCCGACGTGCGGCCTCGGCCGTGACTCCCAGGTCCTCGCCAACCTCGCGGTAGCTGCGACGCTGGCCATCTGTCAGCCCGAAGCGCTTCTCGACAGCCGACCTGGCTCGGGGGTCCAGCACGTCGAGCAGGCCGGTGAGCCACTCGGAGTGTTCGATATCGATCAGCATGTCTTCCGGTCCGGGCAGGCGGTCGGCGAGTACGTCCATCAGCTGGCTGGACTCGTCGTCACCGATCGAGCGATCGAGTGAGGTCGGCGTCGTCATGCGGTGGAGCTGCGCGTTCTCGAAGTCAAGTTCGTCACCGTCGCCCGATACCTGTCGCAGAGCCGAGCGAAGTGCGGCTGAGCGGTCACCGGGCAGACGAATGAGCGAAGCCTTCTGGTCGAGTGCACGACCGATGGATTGGCGGATCCAGAAAGTTGCATAGGTCGAGAACTTGAAGCCCTTGCGCCAATCGAACTTGTCGACGGCATGCTCCAGCCCGAGGTTGCCCTCCTGGACCAGGTCGAGCAGATCCATCCCGGAGGGGAGGGGATAGCGGCGGGCAACGCTGACCACCAGCCGCAGGTTCGAACGTATGAAACGATCCTTCGCCGCATCGCCGGCGGCCATCGCCTTGCGGACCTCTCTACTGCGCTCTCCCGCTTCGTGGCGCTTTCTGGCGGCAACACCCGCCTCGATCACCCGGGCGAGCTCGCGCTCCTCCTCAGCATCGAGAAGCGCGACGGCGCCGATCTCGTTCAAGTACAAACCGATTGAATCGCTCATGGTGGAGATATCCGATTTCTGCTTTATCTGCGGAGGAGGTTGTGTTTTCCTGCTCGTCTGGATATCGGCGCCACCGCGGCGAAGTTGAGTTCACCGGAAGGAAAGTCCATTCGGCCTACGCTTCTGCGATGTCAGCGGGTCGCAGGATCGGAGTTCTCGGAGGGACCTTTGATCCCCCACACATCGGACATCTGGTCACAGCGGTGAACGTCCGCTACGAGTTGAACCTGGACGTCGTCCTTATGGTCGTGGCGAACGAGCCCTGGCAGAAGGTGGGATCCCGTGACGTCTCTCCGGCCATCGACCGCTACGCGATGGTCCGTGCCGCAGTGGACGGCGTGGACGGGGTCGAGTCGAGCGACATCGAGCTGCGACGCGGTGGACCTTCGTACTCGATCGACACACTGGAAGAACTCAGAGCGGCTGAGCCGACCGCGGAGTTGTTCCTCATCCTGGGCGACGACGCCGCGGCCGGGCTCGGAAGTTGGGAACGTACCGAGGACCTGGTCGACATGTGTCGGATAGTTGTGGTCGATCGGCCGGGAAGCGTCAGGGCAGTGCCCGATCGATTCGAGGTCGAGCGGGTCGAAGTTCCACACCTGGAAGTCTCGTCGACCGATCTGCGGGCGAGGGTCGTCGAGGGCCGACCGACTGACTATCTGCTTCCCCAGGAGGTCAGCTGTCTGATCAGAGACCGCGGACTCTATTGTGACCGGCGATGAGCCACGGTGACCGTCGATGAGCGTCGATCCTCGTACCGGTGTCGATTCTCGGACCGGTAGCGACAGGGACGTTGACGCAGGCGAGAACCTGCAGGTTGTGAGGGCGTCGGCGCGTCAACGACGCAACCAGCGACGCCGGCGTCGAATGACCATCGTGACGACCTCGTTGACCGTCATCTTCGCCGTGGCGATGTCGGTCCTCGTCTACGCCGGTTGGCGTTCGACCTTGAGGGTTACCGGCGGACGGGATCAGAAGGTGACCGACCCTGCAGCCCCCGGCTACACCGCCGCGGTATTGCCCACCCCGGTGGAGTTGCTGGCCGTCACCGACGGCGCCGGTCATCTGACAACGATGCTGATGTTCATCGCAGGTAACGAAAAGGCTCCGGTGACCATTGTGCCGGTCTCGCGGGTCCTGACTGCCTGGGACTATGAGGACGCGGGTCCCATGCCTGTAGGCGACCTCTTCTCGAGCGGTGGGATGGACGTGATGACCCTGCGATTGGGTGCCGACCTGAGCTTTGGGATCACTTCTTTCGCCGAGGTGCCGTTCGCGGTCTTCGAGCCTGTGCTCGCCCAGATCGGCGACCTCACCATCGAATTGGCTGACAACGTCTACGGCCTGGATGAGAACGGCGAAACGTACGTCAATTACGGGGCGGGAACCTTGGTCCTGCAACCTTCCGAGGTTCAGGAGTTCCTGACGTTCTCGGGTTTCATGGAACTTGAGTTGAACCGTGCGCTGCGCGCCAGGGCTGTCTGGACCCAGGTGCTGGACAGGGTGGTCGAGTCCGCTTCGTCGCTGGAACTGCCGGATTCGGCAGTGCAGGGCGCTCCGTTGCTGGCGAAACTGCGCGGCGCGGCCTCGACTGGTGAAGGCGGCAGCCCCTATTCGATCGAGATGCTGCCGACGAAGGATGTTCCCCTATATACGTCACCACCGATCGTCCTTGACCGGGTCGATGCGGATTCGATGCCGGCATGGGTGACCCAGTTCGTCCCGTTCCCAACCTCGGCGTATCCGGGGCAACGTTGGGTGGTGAGCCTTCTCAACGGAACCACCGACAAGAACGTCATCCGCTCGGTGGCACCGCGCATTGTCTCTGCCGGGGGCGCGATCGGTCTGACTGGCAACGGGCCTTCCTTCGACCTCGCGAAGTCCCGGGTCGAGTACTCCACCGACGAGGCCAAAGCGGCAGCCGAGACCGCTGCGGCACAGTTCGGCATCACGCCTACCAAAGTTGATCTGATGCCGAGCGGGATCGACGTGACCGTCGTGGTGGGCAAGGATCTAACCTCATGAATCCACTGATCGGGGCTCTGGTGAGCTTGCTGTCCAGAACAGATACAGCGTGACCGCCGAACCATTGAGCATCGCTTTGGGTGCGGCCCGGGCAGCCCAGAGCAAGGGTGGAACCGAGATAGTCGTCATCGACGTCGGCGATGTCCTGGCGATCTGCGACTACTTCCTGATCGTGACCGCATCCAACTCACCGCAGGTGAAGGCCGTCGTCGACCAGATCGAGGAACAACTCCGCCTGGACCACGACGAGAAGCCCCGGGCCACCGAGGGCGCAGGAGCCCGGCACTGGGTCCTCATGGACTACGGCTCGGTCGTGGTGCACGTGTTCCTGGCTGAGGACCGCGAGTACTACCGCATCGAGCGCCTCTACAGCGACGCACCAAAGATCGACTGGGAAGCCTGAGCATCGCGGGGCTCCGTTCTTCCGTAGGAGTACCGCTCTCCCGTAAACCCGCAGGACCTGGGTTCAGGAAACCTCGGGCCTTCGCGAAGACTGCTCAGCCCTTGAGTAGTTCCCCGTCGACCGTGATCTCGACCCGGTCCGGATAGAACGACATCAGTCCGGCAATTTGCTCTGCGGCCGGGAGCGGTGATTCGTAGCTCCAGACCAGCCCGTCGTGGTTCTCGCCACCTACGTTTGCCGACCAGTACGACGCCTCGCCCTTGAATGGACAGGTGGTGTGGAAACTCGTGGCGTGCAGCAGGTCCATCTGGACGTCCTCCCGCGGCAGGTAGTACCTGGTGGGGAGACCGGTTTCCTCGAGCAACACTGGCCTGTGGGTGTCGGCCAGAACCTCCCCGGCGAGTTTCACCTGAATGTGCTTGGTGCCGGGAGCGGTTGAAATCGTGTGGCCAGAAGTCATGTGTGTGGAACCGCGTTGAACCTTCGAAC
>JBATWQ010000175.1:0-5469 GCA_049672765.1 Microthrixaceae bacterium
ACTAACCGTGTCCGATCTCCGTTCACCAAGGTAGTGTCGGCGCCGCTTCACTGATGAGCAGGTTGCTCAGCTGTCGAGAGGGGAAGTCCATGCCGAAGTACAAGTTCCTGTCAGAGGAATGGGTAGAGGCCGCAAAGGCGATTCGCGACGGAGCGGCGACTGAGGGCTCAGCACCTGCCCATCAGCTCCGGATGAATCAGATCATCACTGATGTTCCATTTGGCGACGGGACCGTCAATGCCCACATGGACACTTCGGACGGCTCGGTCAAGATGGACCTGGGCCACCTCGAGAATCCGGAACTCACCGTGACCCTGGATTACGACACGGCGAAGGCGATTCTCGTCGACGGCAATCCCCAGGCAGGAATGCAGGCCTTCATGGCCGGCAAGATCAAGGTCGACGGCGACATGATGAAACTCATGGCCATGCAGACCTCGGTGGCCGACCCCGCAGCCGCTGACGTTGCAGCCGCCATCAAGGAAATAACCGAGTAAAGAGCGGGGACCGTCGAACCAGTAGGGGTGGCCGCCTCATCGCGGCGGCTGGGGAACACCACGTCCAGCTGACCACCCCTACGGGTTCGACGATCCCGTGTTGGTGAAAAGGTAGAGGGCTGCACGCGGAGAGTGGTGGATACTCCACCTGTCCTGATTACTTCTTCGTGAAGATTCTGACTGCGGTGCCCCTCTGACGCAGTTCGCCCGGGGTCGGGTCGGTCTGGAGGACCATTCCGGACGGTGGTCCTTCGATCCCGTCGACGGTGAATCCGGCCTTCTCGAGGCGTTCGGAGGCAACCAGCCCGCTCAGCCAGCGCACATCTGGAACCTCGATCGGGGCGGGGCCCTGTGAGACGACCAACGGCACTTCAGCCCCGCGTCCCAGCGACGTCCCGGTCTTCACCGAGGACGAGACGATCACGCCCACAGGGACCTTTTCGTCGTATGCCTTGGTGATGACAGCCTTCAACTGGATCGCCTCGAGGGTTTGACGGGCCTTTTCGGCGGTCGCCCCGACCAGACCGTCGGGAACGATCCGCGGTGCCGGTCCCTTTGAAGTGACGATGTCGACCGTTGACCCCTTGGGGAGTTGGTTCTGGGCGTTCAGAGCTTCCTGGCCTGGCGTTGGACCGGCGCTGATCACCTGCCCCTCGGGAACCTTCTCGTCAAAGGCACTGCTTTCGGACCCGAGAGCCAGACCCGCCCCCGCCAGAGCCGCGACCGCATCGTCGCGTTTGGTGTTGGCAAGCGTCGGAAGAGTCGTCAGGGTCGGGCCCAGCGAGACCGTCAGGGTCACCTTCTCTCCCTCGGCGAGGCGGGTTCCTTCTGCTGGATTCTGTTCGAGTACCTGTCCGGGTTTCGTGCCGTCCTTGCGGTCCTGTATCGACGAGTCGACCTTGAAACCCAGAGCCTTCGCCGACGTTGTGGCCTCGGCCACCGTCCTCCCCACAAACCCGGGGACGTCGTTTACAGGCACCCGTACAAGGAACCACCAGGCCGCGAAACCGCCACCGACAAGGGCGAGCAGGACAACCAGCATCGACAGCCTGGCGACCCAGCGTGGTCTGGCGCGACGGCGTTTGGGTCTATCCGAATTGCCGTCCGCCGTTCCGATGAGCGGTTCCACCGGGCCGAGAGATTGCGGCCGAGATGCCGCAAGCATCTGGCTTTCGGTGTCGGCGCCGACGGCTTCGGCGAACCTGGGCTGGGCATCGCTTGCGGGTGGGGCCGAGGGCGGGGATGCGTGCATCCATGACGCTGACGGCGATGACGCTGACGGCGATGATGCTGGGGCTGACGATGCTGACGGTTCGGATGTCGAATGTGGAACCACCACCGGATCGGGATGCGGCAGGACGGTAGGGGATTCAGCCGCTCCGGTCCGGGTGTCGGCGTCCGCGCCCGACCGCGCCCCACCAAGAATTTCGACCTCGCGGGCGATGAAGAGTTCGCTCGTCTCCTCGCCATTTCCGAGCGTAGGAACTATGGGGAGCGGCTCGGGCCGAGGCATGTCCTCGGCAGCCGCCATGAGGGCAATCTCGAACACGGCGGCGTCGGGGCGATCCTCGGGGTCGAGGCGGCCGGCGTGTTCGAGAACCGAGCGCAGCGAACCGAGGGAGGAGTCGAGTACCAGGTCACCCTGGGTGCGGAGAGCCAGAGTACCGGCGGTTGTATCGGTGGCGAACGGGACCTGACCGGTCAGGCACTCAACCAGCACCAAGGTGAGTGAGTAAACGTCCGAGCGTCCGTTCACCCGTCGCCCCAGAGCCTGTTCTGGTGAGATGTAGCGCGCAGTGCCGACCACGGCACCGCTCGGTTCGGTCCACGAGGCCTCGGCAAGCGCCCGTGCCAGGCCGAAGTCCGCCAGGCGTAGACGGCCCGATTCACCGAACAGCAGGTTGCCGGGCTTCACATCCCTGTGCACCAAACCCCGTTGGTGTGCATGCGCCAGAGCCCGGGCGGCTTCCAGGCCGACCATCAGGGTCTGGGACGGAGTGAGCGGAACGCCGCCGTTGAGGATGTCTCGGAGACTTCCTCCTCCGAGGTATTCCGTCACAAGGTAGGGGATGACGACACCGTCGGATTCGTCCTCGCCCCAGTCGAACACCGAGACGATGTTCTGATGGCTCAGTGCTCCAGCGGCGCGGGCCTCGGCCCGGAACCGCTTGAGAAACGCAGGATCCTCGGCGAGTGATTCGTGCAGAAGCTTGACGGCTACCCGACGTCGCAACTGGGTATCCACGGCCAGATAGACCCGGGACGAGGTCCCGACGCCAACGGGCGCCATGAGTTGGTATCTGTCGCCGAGCACGCGCCCGGTCTCCTCGGAGAGTCGGGGTGACATCACGTGGCAATGGTACCGCTGCCTACCCTCGCGGCCGGGGACGGGGTAGACCATGTGCTGATGGTTGAGAGCACGGACCAAACACCCAACGCCACATCCGAGCAGAATTCGGAGCCGACATCGGAGCCCATCCAGGGGTCGGAGTCAGCCTCACAGCAGCTTTCAGACGATGACCGGGCGAAGCTGGAGCTCCCGCCGTTGACCCGCAAGGACATGATCCGACGGGTCGTGATCATCTTGGCGCTCATCGGTGCGGTCGCCGGAATCTTCTTCACGGGTAAGGCGGCAACCACCGGCCTGGACGCAGCGTCGGAGGGACTGCCCGACTCTGTTGACAGGCTTATTCCCGCATCCGGGGACGAAGTCCTGAGGCAGTCCCAGGTGGGCATCGACGTGGCCAGCGGATACGACGCCTACCTGATCGTCAACGGGGTCGAGATTCGCACGGCCGGGGACGGCTTGATCAAGGACCTCGGAACCGGTCAGGTCCTCATCCAACCCGCCAAGGGCAAGACGATCGAGTCGCTCCACGAAGGCCGGAACTGCGTGGTCGCGATGGTCTGGGAGTCGTTGCAGACCGAGTCAACCGCGAGTCCGGTCTCGTGGTGCTTCGACGCAACCTGACAGTTGACCCGGGTCGCAAGGCCCTGGGGCAGAAGCCATGGCTGGGGAAGTTGGACGGACCTGACATCCAGGTCTAGCGGGACGTGGCGTCCCGGTCAGGCTGGCGGGAGCTCGCCCGTTTCCAACAGGTGCGTGAATCCGGCTTCGTCGAGGATTGGTACTCCAAGTTCCTGCGCCTTGGTCACCTTTGAAGCCCCAGGCTCGGATCCCATGACCAGGGCGAGGGTCTTTTTGGAGACACTCCCGGGTGACTTGCCACCGCGTTCCTTGATTGCGTCGGTTGCCCCGGTGCGTGAGAAACCTTCGAGGGTTCCGCTCACAACTACCGCCTTGCCGACCAGGGTCTGCTCGAGCTCGGACCTCGCTGGTCCGGTCATGTTGACCCCGGCCGCGCGGAGCCGCTCCACCAGCGCCAAATTGTCGGGATCCGAGAAGTGGCTGTGCACCGAGTTGGCTATGACCGGACCGATCCCGTCCACTGCACCCAGTTGCTCGACGCTTGCGTCGACAATTGCATCGAGACTTCCGAACCAATTCGCCAACACTTCGGCTCCGGCGGACCCCAGGTGGAGGATGTTCAGACCGAACAGCAGGTTGGCCAACGGTCGCTGTTTGGACGTCTCGATCGAAGCGAGAAGGTTGTCGACGGACTGCTGACCGTGTTTGGGCAGCTCGAGGAGCTTGTTCCGGTCGAGTGAATAGATGTCGGCGAAATTCTCGATCAGGCCGAGTTCCATGAACAGTGCGATCTGCTGCTCGCCCAGGCCATCGATGTCCATTGCGCCTCTGGAAACGAAATGTGACAGCTCGGCAAGTCGTCTCTGTCGACACGAGGGGTTCACACAGAGGTGCTGGGCTTCGCCGTCACGGCGACTCAACGGATGACCACAGGAGGGACAGTCCTTCGGAAACACCCACGGCTCCAAACCGTCGGGCCGGAGTTCGAGGACAGGCCCGACCACCTCGGGAATCACGTCGCCCGCCTTACGGACGATGACGACATCACCGGGACGGACGTCCTTGATCCGGACCTGGTCTTCGTTGTGGAGTGTGGACAGGCCCACGGTCGAACCGCCGACGAACACCGGCTCCAGAACTGCAAACGGGGTGGCCTTGCCCGTTCTGCCGATCGAGACCTGAATGTCGAGCAGCTGGGTGGAGCGCTCTTCGGGTGGCAACTTGAAGGCGATGGCCCAGCGAGGTGCCTTGGAAGTGGCGCCCATCGCCTGTTGGGTGGCCAGGTCGTCGATCTTGACCACGACCCCGTCGATCTCATAGGGAAGTTCGTGGCGTGCCTGGATCCAGTGCTGACAGAACTTGTAGACGGAATCCAGATCGTCGAACACCTGGGTCTTGGGGTTGACCGGAATGCCCAGCCCAGCCAGCCATTCGAGCGCGGCAGAGTGGCTCGGTGGCTCAGTCGCACCTTCAATTGCGCCGAGTTGGTAGCACCACCAAGCGAGCCCTCGGGACGCAGTCACCGAAGCGTCCTTCTGGCGAAGTGACCCGGCTCCCGCATTACGGGGATTGACCGGCAGTACCTTCGGTTTCTTACCCTTGGCAACGAGTTGTTCGTTCTCTGCGGTCGTGCGCTCCTTGAGTTGTTCGAAGGCCGCGAGGGGCATGTAGATCTCGCCCCGGGCTTCGAGGACCTCGGGTGCGCCGGCCGCCAGCTTCTTTGGAACGGCCTCGATTCCCAACACGTTGGCGGTGACATCCTCGCCGACCTTGCCGTTGCCCCTCGTCGCCGCCTGGACAAGTTGCCCGTTTACATACCGCAGCGACACCGCCAGCCCGTCGATCTTCAGTTCACAGACGTATCGGACCGCACCTTCTGCGCCGAACTCACTCAGACGTTTGGCCGTGCGCTCACCCCAGGCCTTCAATTCGCCCAGGTCCATGGCGTTGTCCAGGCTCATCATCGGACGCGAGTGCGTAACCGGCGAGAACTGCGCGGACGGTTCTCCGCCGACCACCCGCGTGGGGCTGTCGGCGGTGATC
>JBATWQ010000176.1:0-9425 GCA_049672765.1 Microthrixaceae bacterium
CGCAAGAACCACCAACCCGACGATCAGTGAAACGCGAATGGTCGACCCGACGAACAGTCCCCCGATATTCAGAAACCCGAGCGTCACGACGGCTACGGCGGCCGATATCGCCGCTGCGCGGGCGAGTCGCTGCGCATATGGCGCCTCTCGACGCGATTCTGCGTCGACAACGGCTTCGATGGCCGGGACCCCGCACGCCTTCCAAGCCGGAACTACCGCGGCCAGGACCGTGGCCAGTGCTCCGACGGCGACGGCTGTGACTAGCGCTGGGATGGAAACGAACGATCCCGCGACCGGCACCGAAGTTCCGAGCAGGCCGAGGACGACTTCGATCAGGCCGCCGAGCACCAGTCCCAGCGGTGCGCCGAGCAACGACGCGACGCCAGCGAGCATCGCCGCCTCGGTCAACGCAGAGCCCATGATCTGAGATCGTTTGGCGCCGACGAGTCTGAACGTCGCAAAGCTGTGACGCCGTTCCGAGTACAACAGCGTGAGCGAGTTGGCGACGGTGACCATCCCGACGACGAGGGCCAGTCCGGCGAACCCCATTATCAGCACCCGTATGAGCGTGAAGCTGCGGGTCAGGCTCTCCTGACGGTGCATCGCGCCGGTTGCGCCGTCGACGATGATCGACCCCTGGGGAAGCCAGGAGGCAATCTGCGATTCGACTTCGCCGGGGTCGACTCCCTTGTCCAGCCGGATCGCGACGCGGTTGTCGTTGTCCTCCATCTGGAAGAGCTTCCGGGCCTCCTCGGTCGAGAACAGGGCCAGGCTCGACCCGTCGGGCAGGTCGCCGCGATCGGTTGTGACGACCCCCACGATCTTGTACTTCGCTGCCCCTGAGCGTGCAGCAACCCCGATCTGGTCCCCCACCGACAGCCCGGCTTTGACCGCCGAGCGATGGTCGATCACGACCTCGTCCGGCGCGACCGGAGCCCGGCCCTTTCCGACGAAGCGATAGGGCGACATCTTGGCGTCATCGGGCCAGTTCGATCCGAGCGGCTGTTCCGACAGGCCGGGGGTCACCAGTGCCTTACCGGTGGGGCCGATGAGCATAACGACGTCCTCGACCCGGGGAACCACCGCTGCAATCCCGTCCTGGCCCAGCAGGGACTGACCGATGGACGATGGGATCAGGCGTCGTGTCTGTTCCAGCGCCGATTCGTAGGCGACATCGCCCTCGATGACCAGGTCGGCCTTCTCGGCGCCAGCCGAGGAAAGGTCTGCGAGCCCCTCCGAAACCCGGTTCAGCAAGGTCAGCGCGCCAGCCAGGTATCCGACGCTCAACGCGACAGCGAAGGTCGCCAACCACAAGCGGCGGCGCTGGCGCACCAGCGCCAGAACCATTCGCCACATCCCGGTCCCGGGCCTCATGCCGGAAAGGGACGACATCAGCCTGATCCTACCTGCGCCACCGCCGGGTCATGCGGTTGCCAGATCAACGATTTCGGCAACGTCTTCGGAGCACAGGACTCCTTCGACGCTGGTGCCGTCGCTGACCACCGCCCGCCACGACATTCCGTGACCCAGGCGGGCGAGCACGGCAGAGATCGGCTCCGAGGGATGCACCCTGGGGAGCGAATAGATCGGCTCGAGGAACGACGAGATCGGAACGAGCCCGCGCTGGGCCGGCGGCACACGAAGAACCGCATCTGGCATGACCAGCGAAGCGACCTGTCCGTGGTCATCGAAAACCGGAATCAGCGGGACACCGGGATTGTCACTGAGGGTCCGCTCCAGTTCCGCGATCGTTGCGGTGCACATCATGGGCCGCGGTAGCCGACGCCCGAGTCCACCCACGGACCATTCCAGCAACTCAGGTTGGGGGCCCGAGGCTTTCCAACCGGCGCGGGCCGGGACGAAGATGAACACTCCCATGATCAGGCCCCACAGCCCCGACCAGCGTGACCACCAGATCGCGACGCCGATCGACAGCACAACAAGCCCGATGCCGAAGATCTGTCCCAGGAGAGCGGCCTTGCGGGTCGCTGTGACCTTGCGACCGGAGCGACGCCATAGGACGGCACGCAGCATCTGTCCACCATCCAGGGGAAACGCCGGCAACAGATTGCTGACCGCGAGCACGATGTTCACCGCGCACAACCAGACGAGCAGTGTCAACAGCACGTCGGATGCGTCCCAATGGCTCGCCAACCAGAAGCCCAGGCCGAATACGGCGGCCAGAACGAAGTTCATGGCGGGTCCGGCAGCGGCGATGCGGAACTCGGCGCCCGGATCGTCTGCTTCTCGTTCGAGTTTTGCCACGCCTCCGAAGAGCCACAGAGTGATCTCGGCGACCTTCACGTTGTTGCGTCCCGCGATATAGCTGTGTCCGGTTTCGTGACCGACGAGCGAGACCATGAAGCCAATCAACCCGATGATCCCAGCAAACCAGTAGGAGCTCTCGGCATGGTTGGGGGCCGCGGTAGGAAGTGAAAGCTTGGCCAGACTGACCGTAAGTAGGACGCCGACGATCAACACACTCCAGTTGATCCCGATCGGGACACCGAACAGTCGGCCGATTCTCAGGTGCGTGCGCATGTCACATGGAGGGTACCGCTACACGACTGCCTGACCTACGCGAGAGTGTTGCCCCGGCTGAGAGTGATTGAAGGTGGAGCGTTGGGCGTGGACCAGAACCTGATCGAGTTGATGCAGCGCCGCGAGGTCCTGCTGGATCTGGAGTCCGGAGGTCCACCCCACGGCGACACAGCCCATGGCGGCGCGGCCGAACTCGAATCGCTTACGGCGGCGCTCAAGGCCGGCTTGGAAGGCCAGTCCCTGCGGATCCGGTCGCTCTCCCTGGCGACCGACGAGGACCTGCTACTCCACCTGGCCGGGCTCGAGTCCATTCACCCCCTGGATGATCCAGAGGACTTCGTGGAACTTGGCGACCGGCTGGCACCGGACCGTCGCTGCTTCGTCCTGGAACACCCGGGGCTTGCAGGTCATCCTCTCAACGTCGTCTGGGTAGCGCTGACCAGGGACCCGCCACGGAGTATCGCAAGCGTTCTGGGCCGGGACCGCGAGCGCATCCCACCCGGCGAAGCCGATACGGCGGTCTTCTATTCCATCTGGAGCGTTGAACGCGGGCTGCGGGGAATTCCCGGCGGTGCTTCGCTCCTGGGCCTTGCGATGGAAACGCTCCGGGTCGAGTTTCCCCAGATCCGTACCTTCGTAACGTTGTCTCCCATACCCGGGTTTCGTCAGTGGGCAGCTCAACGCGGGGCGGACGGCGACCCTGCAGACAAGGTCGCCGGCGTGGACCTCGTAAGCAGCAACTCGGCGGACATCGACGAGGTGAAAATCGCGGTGCCTGGTGAGGAATCCCGCGCCGAACTGATGGGCGCCTGCGCCAGGTACCTGACCGGGATGGGCCCAGACGGTCGCCTCATCGATCCGGTGGCCAGGTTCCACATGCGCAACGGAGCGAGGCTCTGGAGGATCAACTGGCACGGCGACCTTTCGGCAAGGGGTCTGGACCGATCATGGGGGCTCATGGCCAATTACCGCTACGAGCCCGAGGACAGGGATGCGAACAAGTTGGCGTTGGCCAACAGACATCCCAACGTCGGGCCCGAGGTCGAAACACTGCTCCGGGAATCCGGGGCCTGATCGATTTTCGTCGCGTCCGGAAGCCGGATTCCCGTCGGAAGTCGCATTCCTAGGTAACGTCAGCTCGCCACCGGACACGGATTGGCTCCCTAGAGGGACGATGAAGATGGAGATCACATGCGTTTGAAATCGCGCCTGATGTTGCCAGCGATAACTGTAGTTGCCGCTATGGCACTGGCTGGATGTAGCAGCTCCGATGACAATGCCAAGTCCGATGGGGATTCCGGTACCAAGAACGAGGCCGCCATTTCCCTCGACGGCGCAACACTGGTGAAGGATGGCCAGCTGACGGTCTGCTCCGACATGCCCTACAAGCCCTTCGAATTCGAAGAAGACGGCAAGACCCAGGGCTTCGACTACGAGGTCGTCACGGCAATGGGCGAGCAGCTCGGACTCAAGACCGAATTCGAAACGACTCCCTTCGACAGCATCATCCCCGCGCTCGCTGCGGGTAACTGCGACATGATCGCCTCGGCGATGACAATCACCGACGAACGCGCCGAGAAGGTCCTCTTCACCGAGCCCTACTTCGACGCCGACCAGTCGCTGCTGGTACTCAAGGAGAACGCAGACAAGTACAAGACGCTGGCCGACCTCAAGGGCAAGACGATCGGCGTTCAGGTCGAGACCACCGGCGCCACCTACGCCGAGGAGCACAAGCCCGAGGGAGCGACAATCAAGAGCTTCGGCACCGGTGACGAGATCTTCCCGGCCCTCATCGCAGATGATGTCCAGGCTGCCCTGCAGGACCTGCCCGTCAACGGTTACCGGGCGTCAACGGCTCCCGACCAATTTGTCATGACCGAGACGTTCCCCACCGGCGAGCAGTATGGCTTCGCCGTCGCCAAGGACAACGAGAAGCTCCATACCGCGTTGGACAAGGCGCTGGCCGCGGTCAAGGACGACGGCAAGCTGGACTCGATCTACACCACTTGGTTCGGCGAGAAGAAGTAACACACGTGCCACAGGTCTCGGTCGGGGTGACGGCGCCGCTGTCGCCCCGACCACAACGTCGATTCACCAAACGACAACGGGCGAACTTCCGCCGCAGGACTGTCTACGTCCTGAGCATCGCAGCGATCGTGTTCGCCGCGCTCAAGGCCGACTGGCCGAAGCTGCAGTCGGTGTTTCTGGACCCGACGATATTTCGGGACCTGTTCCCGGACATAGTCACGATTGCTGCGAAGAACACGGTAATCCTTGCTCTGCTCGCTTTTGCCGGAGGGATGATCCTCGGTCTGATCCTGGCACTCATGAGACTTTCATCGGTGCGGCCGTACCGGTGGGCAGCGCTGATCTACATTGAATTCTTCCGGGGCATCCCGGCGCTGTTGACCCTCATTCTGTTCGGCTTCGTCCTACCGATCGCACTCCAGATTCGGATCCCCGAACTACTACCGTTCCTCGGTGACTACGGAACCCCGGCCGTCGGCCTCGCAGTGGTTGCAGGGGCCTACCTGGCAGAAACGATCCGCGGTGGAATCGAAGCGGTACCGAAGGGTCAGATGGAAGCAGCCCGGTCGCTCGGGATGACCCACACGGGCGCCATGTACAGCATCATCATCCCCCAGGCCTTCCGGGTGATGATCCCACCGTTGACCAACGAGTTCGTCCTGTTGATCAAGGACACGTCGCTAATCTTCGTTCTGGGGGTTTCCGCGGCGTCCCAGGATCTGACGTTCTTCTCCAAGGCGGCGGTTCAGCGACTTTTCAACGGAACTCCGCTGATCGCGGCGGCCCTTCTCTACCTGATCATCACTCTCCCCCTGACGGCGCTGTCGCGCTGGTTGGAACGGCGGGGCGGCGAAGTTACCGGCCGCAAGGCCAAGCCGGCCGTGGCCCTGGCGGCGTCGACGCTGCTCGACCCACTCGATGAGGTCAACTGAACGATGAGCATTCCCCTCGATCCTCACTCGGCTCCGGCAACCCCTCCGGCAATCGAACTACGTGGCCTCGCCAAGTCGTTCGGACACCTCGAGGTACTCAAGTCGATCAATTTGAGTGTGACCGCCGGAGAGGTGGTCTGCGTCATAGGACCGTCCGGATCGGGCAAGTCGACGGTTCTGCGGTGCGTAAACCTCTTGGAGGAGCCAACAGGTGGACAGGTCCTCATCGACGGGCTCGACATCACAGACCCTGACTGCGACATCGATCTGATCCGGACTCGGATTGGAATGGTGTTCCAGCAGTTCAATTTGTTTCCGCACCTCGACGTCGCCGGAAATCTGACCATCGCCCAACGACGGGTCATGAAGCGCTCCAAGGACGAATCCATGGAGAAGGCGGAAGCGGTTCTCACACGGGTCGGTCTGATCGACAAGCTCCACTCCTTTCCCCGCCAACTGTCGGGCGGCCAGCAGCAGCGCGTCGCGATTGCTCGTGCCCTCGCATCTGACCCGGAGATGATGCTTTTCGACGAGCCGACCTCGGCGCTCGACCCCGAACTGGTCGGCGAGGTGCTCGACGTCATGAAGGCGCTGACCGACGACGGAATGACCATGCTGATAGTGACCCATGAGATGGGCTTCGCCCGTCGCGTCGCTGATCGGGTGGTGTTCATGGACGGTGGCGTCATTGTGGAGGAGGGTCCCCCGGACCAGGTGATCGGCGACCCCCAACACGAGCGGACCAAGAGATTCCTCGAGCAGGTCTTCGACCGCTGATCAGACGCCGACCGAGTTGGCAGAGATATTGGAGGTCGCATTCGAAACGACCGTTGCTGAACTGGGCGAACTATCAGCGCCTTAACCGAGCCCCACATGACGACAACTACTTCAGCAGACAACGACAACCTCCCAGATGCGCCCGAGACAGGCACTGGTTCGCTGCGCCTCGATCTGGCCCGTCGACTCGTGGCCGAGGCCCTCGGTACGGGCTTCCTGATCGTCGCGGTGATCGGCTCGGGAATCATGGCGACAAACCTTTCTCCATCCGACATCGGGCTGCAGCTGCTCGAGAATGCCGCCGCGACGGCTGGAGCCCTCGTCGGGCTGATCCTCATGTTCGGGGCCGTGTCGGGCGCCCACTTCAACCCGGTCGTCACTCTCGTAGACCGGTACTTCGGCACCATCTCGAACCGTGATACCGGCCTTTACATGGTCGCCCAGGTTGTCGGTGGTTGCGCCGGTGCAGTCGTTGCGAACCTGATGTTCGAACTCCCGGCAGTCGAGTTCTCGACCAAGGACCGGTCCTCCCCAGCCTTGTGGCTCTCGGAGGTTGTAGCGACCGTCGGACTGCTCCTCGTCATCCACGGTTGTGTCCGCAGCGGTCGGGCAAGGGCAGTTCCGTACGCAGTCGCCGCGTGGATCGGCGGCGCCTACTTCTTCACGTCATCTACCAGCTTCGCCAACCCGGCGGTCACCATCGCCCGCACTCTCTCCGACTCCTTCGCGGGGATCGCGCCCTCGTCAGCACCCATGTTCGTCGTCGCCCAACTCGTAGGTGCAGCGATTTCAATCGGACTGATCCGCCTGTTCTACCCGCACCCGATCCCGGAGGAATCATGATCGACAAGCGGCCTGAAGTCTTGTTTGTCTGTGTACACAATGCAGGGCGATCCCAGATGGCCGCAGCACTCCTGGCCCACCACGGGGGTGACCGTGTCGTCGTGCGATCCGCTGGGACAGCACCGGCCGAGTCGATCAACCCTGCGGTGGTCGAGGCCATGGCCGAGATGGGCATCGACCTACTCACATCCGGCGCACGCCCCAAACGCCTGGACGATGCGGCGGTCCAATCATCCGACGTCGTAATCACGATGGGATGTGGAGACGAGTGCCCGTTCTACCCGGGAAAGCGCTACCTCGACTGGGTGCTCGATGATCCCGCTGGACTTGGCGTCGGCGCCGTCCGCCCGATCCGGGACGAGATTGACAGCCGAGTCCAGCTACTCGTCGCCGAGCTTCTAGGCGCTCCCGGCGCCGATCAAACCGACTAGCTGTGCTTTGATCGCTTCCAGTTCTCCGGTCGTTGGGGTCCCCCCGGGTTAGCGACAATGGCCAGGTCCCTGCCATATCTGCCATCCCTGATGACCACCAGGATGAGTGCGATCGAGATCCCGGCCGAGAAACGCGCGTCGTCGGGCCTCGAATTACACCCGGATGTTGAACCCCGAAAGGAGGTGTGCCGATGGCTACGGAAGCGTCAGCCGACCAGACGCACGATTGCCTGGTCGCTCTGGAATCCGAACTGCAGGTCGGCAACCCCGGACTCAGTCGCGACCAACGCCGGCTCAAAGGTCCACGCGTCGACGGCCTGTACCTTCGTGCTGCTTGCGTGAAGTCGATACATGTAGATGGCCCAGAAGCGCACGATCTGCATTGGTGTGGAGCTGCCGCTGTTGAACTGCTTAACGACGGGGATCATGCCGAACCGAGGGTCCGAGATGATCCCTCGGTCGAACATCGGCCAGAACGTCTTGGCGTCGGTCAGGCTCGCCAACTTCTGGTCGACCGTGGTCGGGTCAAGGCCGCAGGTCGCCTTGAGGTAGTTCTTCGCCCCCTCGAGTGTGAACTCGGTTCCATCGGCGGTGCTGACGTCGACCACCGTCGTGGGGTCGATGAAGTACTCGGTCTGAGATGCGTGCCCCTTTGAGTTGGAGCCGCCGTAGTCGAATCGATAACTCCTGAGGAAGCAGTCGAGCTTTGCGTCGCCGCCTGCCCAGCCCGTAGCGGTGGTCGACTGTGTACTGGGGTTTCGCCCTGAATAGAAGAGCGTCTGAAACTCGGGGAGCATCCAGTAGGACACGTGCCGACCGTTGATCTTCTCGCCCACGACGCTGATCGCCGGACCGGGACCGGGCGTTGCTGTCCAGTGGTTGCAATTCTCTGGGTCGGACTCGGTCAGGTTCTGATCGGTCAGGTCCGGGCGGCGGAGGCGTCCGCAGAACAACTTGTCGCCCTCGTCGGTGCTTATCGTCGCATTGTCGACAAGGCCATCGGTGAGAGGCGGAACGGCGTTTCCGGTGAACGGCAACAGGAAGGTGGCGTCAAGGCCAGAGTCCTGGTTCGTCGTTGAGCAAGGTGACTTCACAGGATGCGCGAAGTCACACACCTTGGGACTGCCGGTGCCGTAGATCGACAGGATGTGATCGACCCCGACCGAGTAGTTGATCCTCAGCGAGTCGTTTTCTACCTGGGACGTCGGTTTGAACAGGTTGAGCCGGGGAGCGTTGAATGAGCCGAAGTTGCCGCTCGTACTCTTGTCGCAGGGGGCGACGTTGGAGCCACCGTTCTCGATGCATGTGTTGCCGGACCCGGTCGAGGCCGCCACGGTTGCCGGGATGATGCGGTCGTCACGCTTGAGTTTGGCCTCGGCGGTCGCCGCAGCGCCGACCTGCACCGAGTCGACCCCGATCACCTTCGCGAAGAAGGTCTTCACTGCCTTCAGTGGCAGCCGGACGCGCACCCGCGAGAACGCCTCGTCGATTGATATGCACGTGTTCGAAGAAGCTACGTCCGGAGTCTCGTTCAGGTGCCCAGGGTCTGAGCAGCCAACCCATGCCGAAGCCGGAGTGTCAAAGTTCTGCAGAGCGTACGCCTTCACGGTGGCAACGACCTTCGTCGGGTTGGGAAGGTCCTGCGCAGCAGCCAGGGCCGCAGAGTCGGCCGCTGCTTGGGCCTGACGCTGTTGCTGGCGGGCGTTCGCCAGATCGACAGCAATCGCCGACATGCCAAGCATCGTCACCATCAGCAACGCCGCCACGACGAGAATCGCCCCACGCTCGTCCCGCCTACGACGCCGATGCACCAGCGTCACGCAGCGATCTATGAGCCTTCGCTGCCGTATCAACACCATGACCAGTCCTGACC
>JBATWQ010000177.1:0-1715 GCA_049672765.1 Microthrixaceae bacterium
CGCCTGGCCACTCGTCACTCGGCGGGTCGAGGCGCTCGACCGCGAACACCTCGTAGCGATGACGTTCGGCGCAGTTGACGACCGTGGGCCTCTGTGCCCGCTCGCCTTCGACGTTCGCTCCGTCGGGCAGGCACTGTCCCACCTCCAGTGGAACGAACCCCCGGTCCGAACAGGCCCCCGCCAGCAGGGCGAACCCGCCCGTCATGGCAGCCATGAGCAGCGCAAGACCCTTGGCTGACATGACTAGCTGGTCGCCTCTTTGACTCTTGCCACTAGCAATACTTTTCCCCTCCACTGCCGATTCCAATTCCATAGGGTGGATATGTGCCACTCATCTACTCGTTCTCCCACCGCCACCGTAAGGCGCCGCGAGAGTTGGCAGGGCTCTTGGGCGGCAAGGGCGCCAATCTTGCCGAGATGGCCTCCGTGCTGAAGCTCCCGGTCCCGCCCGGGTTCACCATCACCACCGACGCCTGCCGGAAGTACATGGTCTCGGGGTGGCCGCCGGGTCTCGACGACGAGCTGGCCCGACACGTCGCCCGCTTGGAGAAGCAGTCGGACAGAACCTTCGGCTCGGTCGACAACCCGCTGCTGGTGTCGGTCCGTTCGGGGGCACGTTTCTCAATGCCGGGGATGATGGACACGATCCTGAACCTCGGCCTGAACGACAAGACGGTGCGCACACTGGCCAAGAGCACGGGCGACGATGCCTTCGCCTACCGCTCCTACGCCCGGCTTCTGTCGATGTACGGCAAGGTCGTCATGGGCGTGCCGGACTCCACCTTCGACGAGCCAACGGCGCTGGCCCGGTCGAGCGAAGGCGTGAGCGACGATTCGGAGCTGACCGCCGAGGCCTGGAAGGGGCTGTGTAAGGGTCACAAGGCCGCGATCCGCTCCGCAACGAAACGCTCTTTCCCCCAGGACCCCAGCGTGCAGCTGCGGGGAGCTGTCGAGGCCGTGTTCCGATCCTGGAACGGCGACCGCGCCGTCGCCTACCGCACCCGCGAACACATTTCGAACGACCTCGGCACGGCGGTCAACATCCAGACGATGGTGTTCGGGAACCGTGATGACCAATCCGGGACCGGGGTCGCCTTCACCCGTGACGCCGCGACCGGCGAGAACGTCCCCTACGGCGACTTCCTGGTCAACGCCCAGGGTGAGGACGTGGTCTCAGGCGTCCGCATCACCGAGCCGTTGTCCGCCCTTGCAGGCCACTTCCCAGAGGTCCATGAGGAACTCACCGAGTACATGGACCGACTCGAGGCCCACTATCGGGACATGCTCGACCTCGAGTTCACGATCGAGCAAGGCAAGCTTTGGATGCTGCAGGTGCGGGTCGGCAAACGCACTGGCCCGGCGGCGCTGAGAATGGCCGTCGAGATGACGAAGGACCCGGCGATCAAGCTGACCCGTAAAGAAGCGGTCTCCCGGGTCACCGCCGAGCACCTCGACCAGATTCTCCACCCCCGACTCACCGGCCATGACCGCGCGTCGCTCGCCACCGGGCTTGCCGCCTCCCCGGGGGCAGCCGTGGGAGCCGCGGTTTTCACCCCCGGTGAAGCCGTGCGCCGAGCCGAAGCGGGCGAGTCTGTGATCCTGGTCCGTCCAGAGACAAACCCGGACGACATCCGTGGAATGTTGGCGGCATCGGGAGTGCTCACGAGCCGGGGCGGGCTGGTTTCGCACGCGGCCGTCGTCGCACGGGGCTGGGG
>JBATWQ010000178.1:0-4063 GCA_049672765.1 Microthrixaceae bacterium
GAGCCACACGATGCACAACAGGCCGAGTGCGGCGAGCGTGAAGTACAACCAGCCCCTTCGTTTCTGCCTGGGGGCATCTAGTTCATCCACGAAGGGAACGGTGCCGTCCTTCTCCGAAGGTGTTTCCGTATCAGGTGACATGGCTCCCACAGCTTGCCATCGCCGTTGTCGACAGACGACATCGGGGCGCTGAGACTACCGCCACAATCCACAGGAGATTCTTGCCGCGACGTGAGCCGGCGAGGGGTCCCCAGGGGGTGGCCCGGGTTGGCAGGACGAGGGCGCAAATCGCGGCGCCGTTGGCGTTTGCAGAGAGTTCAGTCCTGCGGTGTGGGTCCCCGCGGCGTCGAGTTCGGAGTCTTCGGAGTCTTCGGCGGGGGTTTGGTGGAGCCCTCGGATCCAGCGGCGGGCGCCGGGAGCGTTGTTGTGGTCGTGGTAGGCGGTGCCGCAGGCGACTGGACCCACACCTCGGTTCCCGCCCGCACCAGACCTCCGGGGGCAGGGGTCTGGGCAGTTACACGACCCGGTTCCCCGGAACCGGCCGGGGTCGTGGCCGAGCGCGGCTCGAGTCCGGCGTTGCGGATCCGTTGCTGGGCCGCAGAGACTCCCAGACCACTTAGATCTGGTACCTCGACCCAGCGCTGCGGTCCGACCTGGGTGTCCAGGGTCGGGTTCGGTGACGGGACCGTGGTGGTGGGAATCGGAGCGGTGGCAGGGTTGATCAGCGGAGTGGGCTCGATTCCGGCCATCGCCTGCTTCATGAACGTGGACCAGATCTTGGCGGGGTAGGTTCCTCCGAACACCGTGATCCGGGTGCGAGGTGGCGTCATCGAAACGAGCCGCTTCACCCCGTTGCGATCAGGGCGCGTCTCGGCGAAGCCGACCCAGACAGCAGTTGCGAGCTGTGGGGTGAACCCGCAGAACCATGCGTCGGTGTTGTTCTGGGCCGACCCGGTCTTGCCTCCGGCGGGGCGACCGATATTGGCGGCGGTACCGGTGCCTCCGGCTATGACCCCTTCCAGCGCCGAGGTGACCTGGCGTGATACCTCGGGCTCGATTGCCTTGGTCTGTGTGTGGGCGTGCTGGTAGATAACCGCCCCGTTGGGCCCCGTAATCTTCGTCACGTAGACGGGAGGGACGTGAATGCCGTCATTGGAAAATGTCGCATAGACGCTCGCCATGTCCACGACCGTGGTGTTGTTGGGGCCGAGCACCATCGCCGGGGTGGCGGTCAATTTCGTCGAGACGATTCCGAGCCTCTTGGCCATGTCCTCGGACTTCTGGGACCCGACGTTCTTGTCCAGGATGATGTTCGCGAAGCAGGTGTTGGACGACGCAACTATGCATTCGTGCATCGTTGCGGCGCCGAGCCCGCCGCCGCCCTTGACGTTCCAGGGCGTCCCGTTGGAGCTGAAACGGGCCGACGAGGGCGACGGGAAGATTTTGGTCGGGGAAACGCCGGCCTCGAGCGCCGCTGCGAAGACGATCGGCTTGAACGCCGAACCGGTCGACCGGCCAGATCCGTCGGCCAGGTTCAACTGCCGGTAGGGATGCGTGCCGAAATAGTCGTAGCCACCGACCATCGCCCGGACGAACCCGGTCTTCGGTTCGATCGACACGAGCGCGGCGTCAGGCGTCTTCGGATCGACACCCTGACCGGGAAGGATCGCCCGCACCGAGTCCTCTGCCTTGGCCTGCAACGACAGGTCTACGGTGGTAGAGATCTGCAGCCCCCCGCGCAGCAGGTTCTCGCGACGCTCCTCCGGAGTCTTTCCCAGCACGTCGGACTTGTTGAGCAGCCAGTCCTTGACCTCATCGACGAAATGCGCCGCCGGGTATGGCTGCTGTTCGGGCAGAGGTCTGACCTCAGCGAGTGAGATCGGTGACTTCACGGCTTCTTCGTAGCTGGCCTTGGTCACCAGTGATTGCTGGAACATCGCCTTCAGCACCACATTGCGTCGAGCCAGCGCAGCGTCCGGGTGGGCACGTGGGTCGAGCCGCGAGGGGGACTGGATGATGCCTGCGAGCAGCGCGGCCTGGGCCAGTTTCACCGATCGGACCGGGACTCCGAAGTATGCCTCCGAAGCTGCTTCGACGCCGTAGGCGCCCGAGCCCAGATAGATCGTGTTGAGATACAGCTCAAGGATCAGTTCCTTGGAATAGCTGCGCTCCAGCGCCATTGCCAGGCTGGCCTCCTCGAGCTTTCGGCTCAGGGTCTGCTCGGTCGAGAGCAGGGCATTCTTGACGTACTGCTGGGTGATCGTCGATCCGCCCTGGGTGACCTCACCGGATTCTGCGTTGGTCCGGGCGGCCCTGACGATCGAGCGGGGATCGACCCCGTTGTGCTCCCAGAACCTCATGTCTTCGATCGCGACCACGGCGTCCTGGACGACACGGGGGATCTGCTCGAGCGAGACCGAGGAGCGGTTCTCTTCCCGAAGTGTGGTTATCAATGTCCCGTTGGCGTCATAGATCGCCGACGGCTCGGCGTTGGCGGGAAGGAGCAGGGGCGGCGCCTCACGGGCCGTCGAGCAACCCGCTATGAGCAGAGCAACCGCGAGCACGGCGGCGATGAGCCTGGGGGTACGCATTCCGAACATTCTTGTGCCTACCGCGCCCCGACGGAGGTACCCCCGCTGCCAGTGGGTGGCACAGGCTGTCCTGGGCAAGCGGGCATGGGGCTTGGGTGGATTATCGAGGTCCGGCGAGGATCGAGGGCCACTCACTGGATTTCGTATCCAGTTTGTCGACGGCGGTGGCCTCCTCCGAACCGGTCGATTGTACGCTTCGGCTCAGTCATCGTTTCAGGAGGTTCAGACAATGCCAACGGGCGCACAGCTGCTCGCAGAGTTGATCGCCCGCGGTCTGCTGCACGACTCGACCGACCCCGAGGCTCTCGTCGAGCGCCTCGATGCCGGTCCGGTCGGTGTCTATTGCGGCTTTGATCCGACGGCGGACTCCCTCCACATCGGCAACCTGCAGTCGCTCATGCTCCTCCGGCGCTTCCAGGTCGCTGGTCACGCCCCAATAGCTCTTGTGGGTGGAGCCACCGGCATGATCGGCGATCCATCGGGACGCACGTCCGAGCGCCAGTTTCTGGACGTCGAGCAGCTTGATCACAACAGGCGGGCAATCGGTGATCAACTTAGGCGATTCCTCGACTTCGACGACTCCGCCAGCGGAGCCCGTCTGCTCGACAACCGTCAGTGGACCGAACAAATGTCCCTGCTCGACTTCCTGCGGGATGTCGGCAAATACGTCACGGTCAACACGATGTTGGCCAAGGACTCCGTCAAGTCCCGCATCGAGCGTGAGGCCGGAATCTCGTTCACCGAGTTCTCCTACATGCTGCTCCAGGCCAATGACTTCCATGTTCTCCACAGGGACCATGCCTGCGACATGCAAGTCGCAGGATCTGACCAGTGGGGCAACATCACAGCCGGTGTCGACCTGGTCAGGCGCCGGACCGGGGATGCGGTCCACGGGTTGACGGCTCCACTCATCACACGTTCGGACGGAACCAAGTTCGGCAAGAGCGAGGGCGAGAACATATGGCTCTCAGCTGAGCGCACCAGTCCATACAGCCTCTACCAGTACCTGCTCAACATCGGCGACGCGGACATCGAAACCCTCCTCCTGCGACTTACGCTCGTGCCGGTAGAGGTTTGTCGAGCGGTCGCGCACGAGCATGCGGAGCACCCGGAACGACGGCTCGGACAGAAGCGCCTGGCCAGGGAAATCACAGCTCTTGTCCACGGCGAGCACCTGATAGAGCCGATCGAAGCGGCGTCCGGAGTCATATTCGGCTCGCCGATCGACCAGGCAGGGCCGGATTCGCTCGCGTTGCTGCGCAACGAACTGCCCACGACGACAATGACCCCGCCCCAGCTGGCCGAGATGGACATGCCGACACTGTTCTGTGAGGTGAACCTCGCCAAATCAAAGGGTGAGTTACGTCGGAATGCCGCCGGCTACTACGTGAACCAAGTATCTCTGGCCAAGCGCGAAGTCGGAATCGAGGCTCCGATTGGCGCCGATGAAGTGATGCACGGTACGTTCATCC
>JBATWQ010000179.1:0-5609 GCA_049672765.1 Microthrixaceae bacterium
ACCATGGCCCGAGCAGCCGAGCGGCACGAGGAACGGCTGGTGGTGGTCCACTCCGACCTGCCCTTCATCCCTGACCTCGAGCCCTTCACGATCGCCGCAACGACAGAGGTAAAGCTGGCTCCGGACCGGAGGGGTACGGGAACAAACGTGATCTCCGTTCCAACGGGCTCGGACTTCAGATTTGAGTTTGGACCGAGGTCGTTCGACAGGCACCGTCACGCTGCCGAGCAGTCAGGCCTGAAAGTCACGGTCGTTAGGTCCGAACGTCTGGGCTGGGACATCGATGAGCCGGAGGACATAAGGGTTCCCCGCCACTTGGCGGACTTGTCGGACCTGATCGGTGAGGGGATGCTGATCGTGGAGGATTTGAAATGATTGATTCATTCGACATTGAAGTTCCTGCCAGCGTGCTGGTGATCGCTGCCCATCCTGACGACGCCGAGTTCCACGCGGGCGCGACGCTTGCAAAGTGGTCCCGGATGGGGACCGAGGTGAGCCACCTGGTCCTGACCGACGGGTCCAAGGGCACCTGGGATCCCGACGCCGATCAGGCCGAACTCGTCGAGCGCCGCAAGGAGGAGCAGCAGTGCGCCGCGGCCGCGTTGGGGGCGAACGGTGAGGTGGTCTTCCTCAACGCCGTCGATGGCGAGCTGGATGCGAGCCTGAGCCTGCGGGGCCAGGTTGCTGAAGTCATCCGCCAGATCCGCCCGACGGTGATTCTCGGACATGACCCGTGGAAGCGCTACCGGCTCCATCCGGATCACCATGCTGCCGGTCAGCTCTGCATCGACGGCGTCGTCGCAGCCCGGGATCCGTTTTTCTATCGCGAGCAACTCAACGCCGGGATTGAGCCACACCGACCCGAGGCCCTGTTGCTGTTCGAGCCCGACGAGGCGAACCACGCAGAGATAGTCCTCGAAGCTGATCATCAAAGGCGGATCGCCGCACTCGAGGCGCATCAGTCCCAGGTCGAGACAACGCACTTCTACAAACTGTCGACCGATGATCCGCTCGAGGGCTTCCGACAACGCGAACGGGAGCAACTCGAGAAATCAGGCGCCGAAGTCGGCCAGCCAATGGCCGAGTTGTACCGCCTGATCGTCGATCAGCTCTGAGTTCGGGCTACCGCGGGCGGCCGTCCCTTGGCAAGCTCCGAGCCAAACCGCGCCCGAACTGCTCTGGCAACCAGGTTCGCCGCCCGGCACATGCAGTTGCCGATTTCGGGGTGCCGCTCAGCCGCCCGGGGCGGTGGTGGTTGTCTCGTCGCCCGGAAGGGAGGGTGTTTCGTCTGCCGCTCCCCCTTCGATGACGGTCGACGCTGTCGTCGAGGCCTGCGAACCGTCGGCGGCGGCCTTCGGTTCGGAGTCGGTTTCGCCCACGGCGAAGGTCTGCGGTGCGATCCGAATCAGAATTTCGTTCTCGACATCGGACATGAACGCTCTCTGTGGGCTGCTCTGACCCAGGTAACGAGTGCCTACGAGCACATCGCCGACCGCCATGATCGACCAGTTCTGGACGTCGGTGCCCTGGCTCGAAACGAATCGACGGGCCACAAAATCGGTGATCGGCGCTTCACCGTCGCCTTCCTTGATGTCGACCCTGATGCGCTTCTCGTCCGGGCCCTTCTGGAAGAACTTGTTGCAGCTCTCGAGGGCACGCTTGACGCTGCGGATGTATTCCCGAGCGCCCTGCCACTGCTCGACCCTCACTGCCTGTGAGATCAGGCTCGAATTCTCGCCGTTCTTGAACACCGAGGATTCGATGTTGGACAGCGTGCCGGGCAGCGGGACCTTGTCTCCGCAGAACTCATTACCAAGGATTCCGAAGGCGGAGAGCCCGGGTTCACCCGGCTCCCAACCCAGCGGTAGATCCGTCTGCTTGGTGATCGCGTTTGCAGGGTCGATCGTTCCGGCGAGACGAGACTGGTCGAGCCTGACGGCGTTCGACTCCGAGAACTTGATGCGACCGATCGGATAGCCCACCGCGACGCCGAGCACCGCTCCCGAGAGCGCTACGAGTGCGCCGAGCAGCAGCACCTTCAACAGACCGTCGCCGATCAATCGTGTGACGCGGTTGAAGCTCACGGATGTTCTGCCCCGTCACTCGTGCCGGTCTCGCTTCCGCCGAACTGCTCGCGCCAGGCGTGGAGTTGCTCCTCGTCGAGCTTCTTGAACAGAAGTCCCGCCGGCTGGATCGGTGATCCCCCGGTCAACAGGTCCAATTCGGCCAGGTCCTGGTCCAGCTTGATACCCGACCAGTCGAGATCGGGGAATACGCCTCGCAGGACCTCGGTGGTCGACGGTACGAACGGTTGCGAAACAACCGTGCAGAGCACCAGTAACTCGAGCGCCGTTCGAAGCGTGCAGGCAGTCCGGTCCTTGTCGACCTTGACGGTCTTCCACGGCTCCCGGGTTTCCAGATACACGTTGCCCGCTGCCCACAACGACTTCAGCGCAGCGCTCGCCTTACGGAATTCGAGCCCATCCATGTGCTCGATGTACTCGGCGAGACGGTCGTGCACCTGGGCGCGTAGAGCGGACTCTTCTTCACCGGGCTCCCCGCCGGAGGGAACAAGGTTGTCGAAGTGCCTCCCGACCTGGGTGACGGTGCGATTGACCAGGTTGCCGAGCGTTCCCACCAGGTCCTTGTTGACCGATGATCCGAAGATTTCCCATGTGAAGCTCGAATCGTCGGACTCAGGAGCGTTCGACATCAGGTACCAACGCCAGTAGTCGGCGGGCAACAACTCGAGGGCGTCTGACATGAAGACTCCCCTGTGATCACTGGTCGAGAACTTGCCGCCGTAGTAGGTCAGCCAGTTGAAGGACTTGAGCCGGTCGACAAGCTTCCAGTCCTCGCCCGTTCCTAGCAGGGTCGCCGGGAAGCTCAACGTGTGGAACGGAACGTTGTCCTTGCCCATGAACTCGGTATAGACGACATCCTCGGCGCCGCGGCCGGTCCGCCACCACCGCTCGAAGGCAACAACCGGATCGTCGCCACCGTTGCCGGCATCGATCCATTCCTGAACGGCGGCCAGGTAGCCGATCGGGGCATCGAACCAGACATACCAAACCTTGCCCGCGGCTTCGGGAAAGTCGTCGGGGTCCACTGGAATTCCCCAGCTGAGATCCCGTGTGATTCCCCTGTCGCGCAGCCCCTCATCGAGCCACTTGTAGGCGATCGCCCGGGTCTGGGACGGCCAGGAGTCCTTGGTATCGATCCAGGCCCTGATGCGATCCGCGAGCTTCGACTGCAACAGGAACACGTGCTTGCTGTCGCGAACCTCGAGCTCGGTCGAACCCGAGATGGCCGAACGGGGATCGATCAGGTCGGTGGGATCGAGCTGCTTCCCGCAGTTTTCACACTGGTCGCCACGAGCGCGGTCATATCCACAATTGGGGCAGGTACCTATGACGTAACGGTCGGGCAGGAACCGGTCATCGGCGATCGAGAACACCTGGGCCGTCGAGCGGATCTCGCAGAACCCCTCGTCGCGGAGCTTGCGGGCGAAGTAGTTGGTGAGCTCGTGGTTCTGGGGCAGGGAGGTGCGTCCGAACCAATCCCATGACAGCCCGAACTGTTCGCAGAGTTCTCGCTGCACCTCATGCTGTTCGGCACAGAACTCGGCGACGTCCTGTCCCGCCTCGCGGGCTGCTAGCTCGGCCGGGGTTCCGTGCTCGTCGGTTGCACAGACGAACAGCACCTCCTCGCCCGAGGAGCGCAGGTATCGGGCGTAGACATCCGCGGGCAGCATCGATCCAACAAGATTGCCAAGGTGCTTTACACCGTTGATGTACGGCAATGCGCTTGTTATGAGGTGTCGTGACAAGGATGCTCCCGGTTGTTCCGCCGCCCTGATCGTACCGGTGACTCCCCACCCGGCCGGTGCACATCGCGAGCGGTCGCCCTCAGTGTCAGTACCTCTACCTACGATCACCTTGTGACCCGGACACCGTTGACCGCCATCCCCCCGTGCTACGGGCTCGACATCGAGACCGACACGACCATCGATGGCCTCGATTCCAGGTGTTCGGCGATTGTCGCCGTGGCCATATCCACAACCGAGGGCGACGAGGTGTTCATGGGCGATGAGGAAAGTGTTCTGCTCGGCACCGACTCCTTCCTCTCCCTGCTCGACCCGGGAGTGATCGTCACGTGGAACGGGTCGTCGTTCGATCTGCCGTTCATCATGGAGCGTGCCGATCGGCTCGGGCTATCCCTCGGTTTGAACGGGACACGCGAGCCCAGGCCTGGGCGCAGCGCCGAGCGGCTCGGTCCACGTCGGCTAGAGACAGGTCCGGCGGTCCAACACTCCGCCGGATGCTCAGCCGAATCGGATACCGAGCCCAGCGTTGCCGGGTCCAGTGTTGCCGGGTCCGCCTTCGTCGAGACGACCTGTGGCGCCAGTCGGTGGTGGAATCACCGTCATCTCGACGGTTACCGCCTCTATCGGGGCGACGTCGCGCGGGTCCTAGGCGTGTCCTGCGGACTCAAACCGCTATCGAAGATGGTTGGCCTGCGTCCGGTCGAGGTCGACCGATCCCGTATCCACGATCTCGACGAGGTCCAGATGCGCGCCTATGTGGCGAGCGATGCGCGTCTGGCCAGAGAGATGGTGCTCCGTCGAATGCCCGCGGCGATGGCCAACATCGACCCGCTCCCCTAGCAGCCGACCGACCAGTAAACGTGTCGACCACCGACGGCGTCGACCAGAACCGGCATCACCGGGATGCGCTCCCCTGTCGTTCCGCCCTGTCGGGGATCGCCGCGGTGACAGAATTTCGCCAACGGGTCGGCCCCACCCCCTCTTGGGACCCCACTGTCAAAGGCGACCGATGGAGAACCCATGCCGACGACCCCACCAAACATGCCGGATCCCGAATCGCTGCTCGAGATCGTCGACACGTTTCCGTCGCCGACCGCAGTCGGATTCGAACCCGACGGCGATGGACTGAACCTCCACGTCAAGCATCTGGCCCCTGACGACCGGTCAGGCTCGGCCGACCTGTTTGGATTCCATGCGCCGGCGTCCTGGCAGGCGATCGGCATCACGATGTCCGGCACAGCAGTTTCACTCGACCCGCTGGCGTCCCTCCCCGCTGACGTCACGGATCTCGCCGTAGGAAACGACGACGACGGCGACGGATCTGACGACGCCTCCTATTCAATTGTGCTTGCCCGCAACGGGGAGTTTGCTTCCAGGCTGCAGGTTGTAGGCGACCTGATCCAGAACTCGTGGCCATGCGCCGACTTCCCGGAGGCGCCCAGAGGCGTGTCCGTCGACACCCTGCACCGGGTGATGGGGCTCCCATCCCCCGGCAACGAGCCACCGGTCGCGATGTTGGAACTTTCGCTCTGGCTCGACTCGATAATGGAGATAATCGCATCCAGGGGCAGGGTCACCTGGGGCGAGGCAGCAGCGCTGCAAGCGGGATTCGCAGTGCCAGCGGGGTTCAAGGGACCCAGTCGGGTCGACCCTTCGGCCGAGTCCGTTGCCGAGGCGATCGTTAGATCGTCAGCTTCGATCAGTTGGGAACGGCTCCGCAGTCGGTCATGTCTGCGTGCCGAGGAGGTAATGGGCCTCTGCGCAGAGGAACTCTCCTGGATGG
>JBATWQ010000180.1:0-7489 GCA_049672765.1 Microthrixaceae bacterium
CGCCGACGCGACACCCAGCGAGGCCTTTATCGCCTGGACCGGCCGTACTCCGCTCTGACGCCCGATAATGGACAGGCGAGTCCCTTAGCTGCCCGTCGCAACTAGAACGAGTCCTAGTCTGGGAAGATGCAGAGATTCGATGGTCGTGTAGCACTGGTGACAGGGGCAGGCTCGGGGATCGGTCGGGCGACCGTCCACCGGCTGGTCGAGGAGGGCGCCACCGTCGTGGCTTCCGACGTTTCGTTCGAAGGGCTCGAGGTCACCGCCAAGGGCGCCGCCCGGCCTGATGCGGTCACCACGTTCGAGGGCGACGTCACCGATCCGGACTTCGGTCCGGCCGCTGTGCAGACGGCGCTAGACGTTGGCGGCCGCCTCGACACGGTCGTGTGTTCCGCCGGAATCCTGCGCTTCGAGCACAGCCACGAGGTGACCCTCGACGGCTGGAACCAGATATTGGCCGTCAATCTGACCGGCACCTTCTTCACCTGCCAGGCTGCGATTCCAGCGTTGCTCGACGGTGGGGGAGCCATCGTCACCGTGGCCTCGACCGCCGCTCTGGCGGCCCACCCGTGGGCAGCCGCCTACTCGGCGTCGAAGGGTGGCGTGTTGGCGCTAACCCGCACCCTCGCAATCGAGTACGCCAAGCAGGGGCTGCGGGTCAACGCCGTTTGCCCGGGTTCGATCGACACGCCGATCACCGGAGCGTTCAACCTTCCCGAAGGAGCGGATGGACGGCTGCTCCACAGAATCATGTCGCCGGTCGGAATGGCCGATCCGTCGACGATTGCGGCCGCAATTGCCTACCTGGGCTCCGATGACGCGAGCCACGTCAACGGTGCAGACCTGCGGGTCGACGGCGGCACCCACTCCTAGTAGCTCCCCGCGAGGTTTACGCCCGGGGATCGTGGGTACTTCCTCCCGTCAGAATCGATACGTCGGGCGGGACTATGAGGGCCGAAGGGTCAGCCAAACGAACAGCTGCGTTGCTGGTTGCCGGGGGAGCCGTCCTCGTAAGCTCGGCCGCCCTCGCACGCCCGGGATCGGTGTCCGAACGTGAGGCGGGCGTATTCCGAATTCTCAACTCCGGGCTGGGACCGCTCGAGAAGCCTCTATGGGCCGTGATGCAGTCCGGAAATGGTCTGTCGGCGCTGGTGGTTCCGGCGCTAATGGTCGTTTCCGGACGCTCGCGGACTGACGCAGGCCGGGCCGCTGCCGCAGGATTCGGTGCCTGGCAGATCGCCAAGGCGGTAAAGCGCCTGGTGCCCCGTGCACGTCCGGCGCTGCTGCTCGACGACGTGCACCTGCGCGACGGAAACCCCGGTGGAGGAGGGTTCGTGTCGGGCCACGCGACGGTGTCCATGGCGACGGCGGTCGTGGTGGCAGGCGGATCATCCCGGCCCGTCAAGGTCGGTGCATTCTCGACCGCTCTCGCGACTGGGGTCGCTCGTGTTCATGTCGGTGCGCATCTGCCACTCGACGTCATCGGGGGAGCGGCGCTGGGCCTGATCTGGGGAGGGCTGTGCGCCCGCTTGCCTCTGCCAAAACCGGGACGTTGTCGACCGTGACCAGTCCGACGCTTCCGAGGCGTGCGCTGGAGCACGTCCCTGCCGCCCTAGCGCCAACCCCAACCGGGGAGAACGGCCCCCGCTATTACCGCTCGCCGGCTGCGGTCATCCGCCTGGTGCTCTCTCTCGTCGGTCTGCTGGTCGTCGGATCTCTGAGCGAACTAACTCCGCGTGCGGTCGCCGGACTCGAGCAGGACCTGCAGGCGAAGGCCGGCGCGTGGGCGTCCGCCCTGGGTTCACTCTCACAGGCGGTTGCAACCGGCGCGGCGCTGCTGCTCATCGTCGTCACGATCGCCGCGGCGTTGGTGACCAGACGGTTTCGTCAGTTTCTCACGGCGGTATCCGCCGGCGCGCTGGCAGCAGGGTTGGTGATCGGAGCGGCGATCCTCTGGGGCACGACTCCCGGTGTGGCCTCCGCTGAATACCAGGCGGGAATTGTCGCCGCAGCGGTCGCCATGGCGGCCTCTTCGTTCACTGTGATCAACGGTGCGATCGTCCGCTGGCCGACAGTTGTCATCTCGACCTTCACCCTGATTGGAGTACTTGGTGCCGAGATCTCGCTGGTGTCGCGGGTCTTCGTTCTGCTGCTGGGTCAGGCCGTCGGATCAGCGGTTGCCGTCGTGTTCGGAACTGCGTCCAGACAGATCACCGAATCCGAGTTGATCGCAGCGTTTGAACGCTCCAATTTGCCCGTCGGTGATCTGGAACCCCACGGCGGTGACGCGCGCGGCTCCCAGCCCTGGACCGCCCGGCTGGCAACCGGTACCGAGGTGTTCGTCAAGGTCGAGGCGATCGACGAACTTCGGGCCGACCAACTCTTCCGGATCTGGCGACGCCTACTCCTGAAGTACCCGGCCGATGAAAGGGCTCCATCGAGTGTCCGGCGCTCGGCGGAGCACGAGGCGTTCGTATCGCAACGGGCGGCGGTCGCCGGTGTGCGAACCCCGTCGCTTGTCGGGCTGGGCGTACTACCCGAGGACCGTGGTGTCTTCACGGTTTTCGAGGCACTCGCTGCCGAGACCCTTGACGACGTATCCAAGGTCTCGGACACCGCGTTGCGCTCGGCCTGGTCACAGATCCAGGTCCTGCGCCGCGCCGGAATCGCCCACCGCGATCTTCGGGCGGCCAACCTGATGTGTATTGACGACGAGGTCTGGATCATCGACTTCGGCTTCTCCGAGATTGCTGCGACGGACGACCTGCTGGACAGGGACATCGCCGAGTTCCTCGCGTCGAGCGCGACGCTCGTCGGAGTTGACCGGGCCGTCGACGTCGCGGTCGCAGTGCTGGGGGCCGACACCATCG
This sequence comes from Microthrixaceae bacterium, assembly GCA_049672765.1. Lineage (GTDB taxonomy): Bacteria > Actinomycetota > Acidimicrobiia > Acidimicrobiales > Microtrichaceae > JAGQSZ01. The sequence continues at coordinate 2,871 of JBATWQ010000180.1, forward strand.
CCAGAGCCATTCCGTGGCTACAGGCGTCGGCGGTTTGTGCTGCCACACGAGCGGCGTTGACCAAGTCAGACTTCGTCGACCTGCGCGAGCGCGTGCGTGCAGCCGCAGGGATCAGCGCCCCCGAGCTGCCCCAGCTGAACCGGGTGACCTGGAAAGGAGTCGCGGTCACCCTCGCCCTGGGAGTCGCGATCTGGACCCTTCTTCCCCAGCTCACCAGCGGCATCGACTGGGCTGCGGCCTTCGACGCGCAGAAGGGATGGATCGTCGCCGCGCTCGCTGCGAGCGTCGCGACGTACGTGGGTGCTGCGATCTCGACCAGGGCGGCGGTCCTGGGGCAGGTCCCGATGCTCACGACGGTGCTCGCCCAGTTGGCGTCGTCATTCACAAACCGCGTAACCCCGGCGAAGGTCGGCGGGGTCGCGCTGAACGTCCGGTACCTGACGAAGCAGGGGGTGGACGGATCGGCTGCGGCAACCGGTGTGGGCGTCTCGACCGCCGCCGGAACTGTGGTGCATCTGACCATCACAATGGTCATCGTCCTGTGGGCCGGAAACGTAGGGTTCCCAAAGATCTCGACGCCGCCGCTGTGGGTCTTTGGAGTCCTGGCCGCAGTTTGTCTGGCGGTCGTGGTAGCGGCGGTGAGGGTGTCGTTCCTGCGGAGCTGGTGTGACCGCAAGCTGGTTCCGCCGTTGAAGCGTGCCTATCAGTCGCTGCTCGAGCTGCTTCATTCGCCCTTCCATCTGGTGATGGTGTTCGGCGGCTCGGCGATGGTGACCCTCGCCAATCTGCTCGCCTTCTATTTCAGCCTCCAGGCCTTCGACATCTCGGTGGGGTTCTCGACGGCCGGAGTGGTGTACCTGGCGGGTTCGGCCGTGGCGTCGGCGGCCCCGACTCCCGGTGGTCTGGGTGCGACCGAGGCTGCACTGGTCGGCGGTCTTTCGGTGATCGGCGTCGCCCAGAACGAGGCAATCCCCGCGGTGCTCCTGTTCCGCCTGGCGACGTTCTGGGTGCCGATACTTCCCGGCTGGATCGCGTTGACGGTGCTGCAGCGCAAGGGCTCGCTGTGACCGGTGATCCAGATCCGCTGATCGAAGTGGTCGATGAGACGGAGCCCTTCGCCGACGCGTCGGAGGACTCACCAGCGCTTCGCCGGGCGCGCCGCAGAGCGGGATGGATGTCAGTTGGACTGTTGGTGATAGCGCTCGTTCTTGCCGTATCGGTTGCCGTCGATCCGGCCACGCCCTGGTTCCAATCCATGGATGACTGGTGGCTGCGCCTGATGCAGTCCCACCGCAACCGCGTCCTCACCGGTATCGCGAACGTTCTCAACGTCGTCGGATCCGGCGTGGTCACTTGGCCGCTGCGAATCGGCGCACTGGTGCTGTTGTTGGTACGGCGACGCTTCACCCAGACGAGCGCGTTCGTGATCGCAGTCGTACTGTCGGAGCTCTGCATCGGGCCGCTGAAACTCGCTCTTGACCGTCAGCGTCCACTCGAGCGTCTGGTGAGCACCACGAGTGCGTCGTTTCCGTCCGGTCACGCGGTGGCCACCGCTGTCACTGCGTTCGGGCTCGTCATCGCCTTCATGCCCCGCGGTCGAAGGAGGCTTCACTGGATGATCGCAGCGTCGTTTCTCGGCGGAGCGATGGCCTGGTCGCGTACCTACCTGGCGGCCCACTGGGCGACGGACACGATCGCCGGAATCTGTATAGGTGTCGGCCTGGCGGTGGGAGTCGACGTTGCACTCACGGCACTGCGAACCGAGGTCGCTGAGATCGACGAATTTAGTGACAAACGTTCCGACGACGTCACGCAGCCAGTGGAGAACCGGACCAGCCACAGGCCGCCAACGCCGAAAGAAGGCTCTCGGTGATGGTCCGGTCCGTCTCGATCTCGATTGCCTGTGGCCACGGAGCGAATCGTCGTGCCATTTCGTCAGCCACTTCGGGGGTGGCCTCGGAGGCGTCGGTGCCCTCCTCCAATCGCCGCAGAATCCTCGCCCGACACACTTCCATGGGGGCGACGCAGTTGATCTCGATGATGTCGCTGCCGGTCCGGTCGGCCGTGATCCTGGCCATGTCGCGGTGGGCGCCGTCGGACCAGGTGGCGTCGAGGACCACGTGTTCGCCGCGCAGCAGCAGTGACTCGGCCTCGCTGAGCATCTCGGTGTAGGTGACGTCGATCGCGTGATGGCTGTAGCGGTCCTTGTCAGGCATCCGCCTGCGGATTTCGTCCGTTCGCAGCACAACGGCTCCGGCTGTGTCGCCGAGCGCCGCCGCGACGGTCGACTTTCCGGTTCCCGGAAGTCCGCCGACGATGACCATCCTGACGCGGCCCGCCTCAAGGTGATCCAGGCACAGCTGCTGGAGCGTCTCCACTTCGGGAGGTGCCTTCGTGAGGTGCTGTTGGGCTGCTCTGAGCACGCCGACCTTGGCTCGCACGTGGGCCCGGTAGGCCAGATAGTGGTGCGCCAGCGACGCGGGCCACTGCCTACCCGAAACGCTCCGGTAGTCGTCGAGGAACTGCTGGGCGAGTTCGACGTGCCCGAACCGTTCCAGGTCCATCGCCAGGAAGCCGACGTCCAGGAGCACGTCCCCCCAGCGCAGATCGTCGTCGAACTCGAGACAGTCGAGGATCCGGGGGCCGTCGGGCAACAGGAAGATGTCCTGACACTGGAGGTCACCGTGGCCGTCGCGCACCGAACCCCCGGCGATCCGCTCGTCGAACAGCGCCGCCCGTCCGTCGAGGTACCGGAGGGCGAGGCTCTCGATCCGCCTCTCGATCACCGGATCGACCAGCCCACCCCGATGGGGAGCGAGTTGCGCGAACCCGTCGCTCCAGTGGGATCTCACCGAGTCACGCCCAGCCACGTCGAGCAGCTCGGGGGTCGACTCCGTCGCGTGCAGTTCAGCCATCTGACGGGCGATATCGGACAGCTCCGAACGCACCGGCTCACCCCTTGCGATGCAGGCGCCCAGGCGGCGATCGTCGGGCATTCTCAACATCGTCACCAGGTAGTCGCAGACCTCGCCGTCGGGTCCGAGCACCTGGGACACGCCCAGATAGACGTCCGGGGACAACCTGCGGTTCAGAGACACCTCCCGCTCACACGCGACCCGTCTGGCGTCCAGGCTCGTGAAGTCGAGGAACCCCAGATCAACGGCCTTCTTCACCTTCAGGACACGCTCGCCGTAGAAGAACACCACCGCCGAGTGGGTCTCCACCACCGAAGCCGGTCTCTCGGTGTCTGACATTCAGCGGGTCTCTCCATCGGTTCCGATCACCGCATGCGCGGCCGAGAGCCGAGCGACCGGCACCCGGTAGGGCGAGCACGAGACGTAATCGAACCCGGCCCCGGCGAAGAAGTTGATCGAGGCGGGGTCGCCGCCGTGCTCACCACACACGCCGATGGGAAGGCGGCGCTTGACCGAACGGGCGTGCTCGACCGCCGAGGTGATGAGCTTTCCGACGCCCTTGACGTCGAGGGACGCGAACGGGTCGCCGTCGATGAGCCCCCGGGAGAGATACGTCGGCATCATCTTGGCCTCGACGTCATCCCTGCTGAACCCGAAGGTCATCTGGGTGAGGTCGTTGGTGCCGAAGCTGAAGAAGTCGGACACCCGTGCCATTTCGTCGGCGACGAGAGCGGCCCTGGGCGTTTCGATCATCGTGCCGATCAGCAACTTCGAGGCGACGTCGAGCTCCTCTGCGACCGTCGTGACCCATGAACGGGCTAGTGACATCTCTGCCGCCGAGACCGTCAGCGGGATCATCACCTCGACGACCGGGTGGCCGCCAGCGGCGGTCCTGTCGCGCACGGCCTCCAGCAGCGCCCGGACCTGCATGGCGTAGAGGCCGGGCTTGATCACACCCAGGCGCACGCCGCGGATTCCCAGCATCGGGTTGGCCTCGTCCCACTCGGTCGCGGCTTGGTGCAGACGCTTCTGCTCGCCGCTGTCCGTGATGTCGCCCCCTGTGGCGGCGTGTTCGGCCAGTTCGTGGGGTTTGGGCAGGAACTCGTTGAGGGGAGGGTCGAGCAGGCGAACCGTGACGGGCAGCCCGTCCATCGCTTCGAGGATCTCCATGAAGTCGGTGTGCTGCACACGTCGCAGCTCGGCCAGGGCCTCGGCCTCTTCCTCCTCGGTCTCGGCCAGGATCATCCTGCGCATAACCGGCAGACGATCCGGGCTCAGGAACATGTGCTCGGTGCGGCACAGCCCGATGCCCTCGGCGCCGAAGCGACGCGCCACCGCCGCGTCGGGGCCGTTGTCCGCGTTCGCCCTGACCGAAAGGTGACCCCGGCGGATGGCATCGGCCCACGAAAGGATCGTCTCGAACTCGGCGGTCGGCTCGGGCACCGCAAGTTCGGCGGCCCCCAGGATGACACGCCCGGATGTTCCGTCGATCGAGATGACGTCGCCCTCGCGGACTATGACATCACCGACTGTGAATTGGCGGTCGCCGACCACCACGGAATCGGCCCCCACGACCGCCGGTTTGCCCCAGCCTCGTGCGACAACGGCCGCGTGCGAAACCAGCCCACCCCGGCTCGTGAGTACACCCGATGCCGCCAACATTCCGCGGATGTCGTAGGGGTTGGTCTCTGGACGGACCAGGAT
>JBATWQ010000181.1:0-10300 GCA_049672765.1 Microthrixaceae bacterium
CTCTTGCCCAGGCCGACCATGCCCAGATCGAACAGCTGCTGGGCGATGCCGAACGTCTTGCGGGCCGGCCCGGCAGAGGTGAAGGCCTTGGAACCGTTGCGGGTTGGAAGGCCTTGCACGTCGGTCATGTCCTTGATGAATGTAGGGACACCCCGGAACGGTCCGGGCGCCGATTGCTCGGCCGCGGCCAGTGCCCGTTCGTAGTCCTCGCAGGCGACCGGATGAGCCGTCGGCTCGACCCGACGGGCCCGTTCGATGGCCGCGGCTACTACCTCGGTGGTTGAAAGGTCGCCGTTCCGAATGGCGTCGGCTGTCGCGACGGCGTCCAGGTTCGCCAGTTCGTCGTCGAATGTGTGGATGGTGGTCATCGCGCCTCCGGAGAATTCGGTCCAAGGCTTACCCTCTCGCAACCTCCAGGACCAGTTGCGGTGACTGGGAGCCACTCCGGTGTTCGTGACGAAAGTGCAGGGCGGGCAATGCTCGTTATCGCGGCCCACGCACACCACAGGGAAATGAACGCGCTGCGTTGGAGTGCGGCGAGTAGCCCCACGGCGACCAGATTGACCACGCCGAAATCCGAATGTGCGGGTGGCCCGAGAAAAGGAAGGAACCGCACGTGGCTACGACGTACAGGACGACCCAGATCGTTCCCTGCCCAAGGACAACCCGGTACGAAATGTGCGGCGACGAGATCTGCTTCAGGTGAGAAGCACTTCAGCGGTCCTGAGTTGTGTCTTTGCGAGTTAGGCCTCGGCCAGACTGATGTCGAGAAAGGCCTGCGCCGCGGGCGAGATGGGCCCGGTTCGCCAGATCAGGCCGATCTCCCGACGGATCGCCGGTGATAGGGACGCAGTCACAATTCGCGGATCGGTAGCGGTGTCGGCAAGTCGTTTGGGTAGCACGGTCGCACCTGCACCCGCTGCCACCAGGGGAAGCACCGACTCGCGCTGTTCGGTTTCCACGGCGATCAAGGGAGTCAGGCCGGCTTCGGCGAAGGCCATGTCGACCAGCCGCCGCAGTGACGTTCCGGTTGGAGTCGTTATCAGCGGGACCGTTGCCAGGTCGGTGATCTTCAGGCGTCGACGTCCCGCCAGAGCGGATCGGGCCGGCAGACTCACGACCAACTGCTGGACGAGTAGCGGTTCGCTGACCAGGCCGGCGCCCTCGACGGGAAGTTCGGCGAGGCCTACCTCGGAACTGCCGGTGCGCACCCGGGTGGCGACCGCCGCGGCGTCCTCGGGTTGGGCGACGTGTACCGAGATTCCCGGATGGGTGTGCCTGAACTCTCCGATCAGTGAAGCCAGCGGGTCAACCGCCAGGGTTGGCAACGCCACCAGGTCCAACTGGCCTGCCGCAAGGCCCGCCACTGCGGCCACCGACTCGTTGAGCACCGTGCGGGTTCGCAGCATCTGCCTGGCCGGCTCCAGAAACGCCGAGCCGGCCGGGGTCAGGACAACCCCCTTCGGCACCCGGTGGAACAGGGCTACTCCCAACTCGGACTCCAGGCGCGACACTCCCTCGGAAAGCGCGGGCTGGGTCACGTGGAGCGCCTGCGCCGCTCGGGTGAACCCTCCGTGGTCCACAATTCCGACGACGTATTCGATCTGCCGAAGCTCCATAGGCACAGCTTATGACGATCATCAGAAGAACCAGTTGGACCTTTGGAGCCGCCGGATGTCTGATGGGTAGGTGACCATGCCTTCCCGCTTCCGAGTCGAGTTCCGGGTCGACCACATCCGGGTCGACCAGTTCCGGGTCGACAGTTGAGCGCCGGGACACTGATCGCCGTAGCCGCACTCGGAGCGTTCATCGGTTTCCTCGGCGGCCTGTTCGGCAAGGGCGGCTCGGCGATTGCGACGCCCTTGCTGGCGCTGATCGGAATACCTCCGATCGTCGCCCTCGCGTCACCACTCCCGGCGACGATCCCGGCGACTCTTGCGGCGTCGTACGCTTACTGGCGACAGCACCTGATCGACTGGCGTGTGTTTGCGTTCGCAATCGGGTTCGGAATCCCAGCCACGGTGGTGGGCGCCTACGCGACCCGTTGGATCGGCGGCAACCTTCTGGTCACCGCAACTGAAGTCATCTTGACCGCACTCGGGCTGCGCTTCCTGCTGCGGCCCGGCGATCCCCACGAGGTGGCAATCGAGCCCTCGCACTTTCTGGCCCGTTTGGTCGGGGTCGCCGTCACCGTCGGGCTGCTTTCAGGCCTGCTCGCCAACACCGGTGGGTTTCTCCTGGCTCCGTTGTTCGTCGTGGTTCTCCGTCTGTCGATCAAGCAGTCGTTTGCGACTTCGCTGGCAGTAGCCGCGGTTCTTGCGATCCCCGGAACCGTGGTCCACGCAGCTCTGGGGCACATCGACTGGCAGTTGGTTGCCGTGTTCGGCTCCACATCGATTCCGCTTTCCTACACCGGGGCACGCGTGGCGCTGAGGACCAATCCGGTCAGCCTTGAGCGTGTCTATGGTGCAGGGCTCGCAATTCTCGGAATCGCGATGCTTGCGACATCGCTCTGATTCCCAACCGCCGGACGTGCGACACGGAGCGGATGCCCGACGAGAGTGGCTGTGGCACTAGAGCGGGTGTGCTCGGGTGCGTCAGGTACAGGCCTGGCCCGGCTCGCACACACCTGCCGGGTCGGCTGTCGGGTCGAGCGTCACCAGTGGTGCCGTTGGTTTCCCCGGCCTCTGGCCAGGTGCCGATTCCGCCTGGACCGGGGTGACCGGTTCTGCAAGGAGCCTTCCGATCTGGGTTCCCAGGGCAAGGTCCTCGACCACTCCGAAGGTGCTCGCTCGGATCCGACCCTGACGGTCGAGCAGGATCTGTGAGGGTGTCCCCTGGAGATCCAACCGACCCATGGTCACCGGGATGCGCTCGGAGCCCTCGCGACGGTCGACCCCGACCGGAAAGGTGATGCGGTACTCCGAGATGAACGCCTCGAGTGCGTCGGGACCCATCACCTCGTGATGTTCGAACACGGTGTGGATGCCGAGGACGGCGACCTGGTCAGAGTGGTACATGCGCTGGACCCGCTGGGCCTGGGGGATCGAATGGCTGACACAGGCGGGACACAGCATCTGGAACGCCTCGATCAACACGACCTTGCCCCGCAGTGAGGCGAGATCCAGCGGGGGACTGTTGAACCACCTGGTGACGTCCAACTCGGGAGCAAGCAGTGGATGAGCCATGCGGCCGAGCATAGGAGTGGCCTCTGGGTCCCGCACGGGCCCCGTCGTCATGGGTCCGTCGGCACAGCGGCGCCCTGTGTCCGATCACGGTTCCCGCTCGGGCGCCCGACGCGGCTCTGCTGGGCGGTCGTTGCTAGGCGAAATGTTCTCGAAGCGGGCCGACCGTAACGAGTGGATCAAGATGCTCGGCCATCATTGGCAGTGCAGCAAGGGTGCCTCGCCAGGACCCAGGCGCAGAGGTGCAGTCCGAGTCATGGAGCAGAACCGTTCCGCCGGGCTCGAGGCCGGTTAGGACCGTCGACGTGATCGATCCCGGAGTCGCACCTTCAGTCCAGTCCCGTCCCCATGCGCTCCAGAGCACGGGGTGTAGTCCGAGCAGCCGGGCCGAAATGACCGACGCCATCGACAGCACTCCGTACGGGGGGCGGAACCAGCGTGGGGTGGTTCCGGTGATGTGGGCGATGGTCGAGGTGGCCCGCGACATGTCGCGGTGGACCTGACCGGGAGTCATCAGTAGATGGCAGCGGTGCTCGTCGCCGTGGACGCCGATCTCGTGGCCGGCATCGACAATCTGTCGGGCGGTATCGGGCGAGGATCGGGCCATCGACCCCAACAAGAAGAACGTTGCGGACCAGTCGAGCCTCGAGAGTTCCTCGAGAAATTTGGGGGTGGACGCCGGGTCGGGCCCATCGTCGAAGGTGATCGCCACGTGGTCGTGTCTGCCGATGCCCTTGAGGGAGGGAGCGATCCGTTGGGTCGGCCAGTCGAGCCAGGTGACACCGGGTCCGACCTGGGCCAAGAGCGGCACCAGCGGCACGAGGGTCGAGGCGGCGAGCAATCCGCGACGAGAGCTCATCCGGTGCTCCCGGGCCGGGTCCGCCCCTGCTCCTGCTCCTGCTCCTGCTCCTGCTCCTGCCTCTGCCTTCGAGGATCCTGCCTCCGAGGGTCCGAGTTCGTCGTGATCAGGTCGATCACCACGGAGGTCGGGTCCGACGGGAAGATCTTGCGTGCCAAGCCAACCTGACGGTCACGACCTGGGGAACCCGATGCCAGCTTGCGCACCGCATCGACCAACTCGTCGTGGTCACGGGCAAATGTGGACACCCCCGCCGCTGCCATGGCGTTGGCGTTGTCGATCCCGTGGCCGGGGATCGGTCGGTATGTCACCACGGGAAGCCCGGACGCGAACGCCTCGGAACTGGTCATTCCTCCGGCATTCTCGACCAGCAGATCGGCGCAATTCATGAGCTCGCCCATCCGCTCCGTGAAGCCCAACACATGGCTCGGTTCGCGCGCCGTGCGGGTCAAGCGATGGGCGAGCCTGTGGTTGTTTCCGCAGACAACAAGTGGGCGACAGCCTTCGATGTTCTCCAGATCATTCACGGTCTCCTCGATCTGCCCGACACCCCACGCGCCGGCGACCACGAGAACGACAGTGTCTCGGTCCTCGAAGCCGAATGATCTACGGACCGCGCTCCGATCCGGCTCGGATGAGGTTGACCCCGAGTGGGGGGACACGGCGGACGCCGAATAGGAGGGCACGGCGGACGTCGAATCGGAGGCTGAACCCGAGGTCGAATCGGACGTCGAGTGTGCATGAAAAGAGGGGTCGACCAGAGGTCCACAAACTCCGACCGGAGCGCCACTCAACTCCTCCACCCGGCGGGCGGAACTCTCGTGGACCGTCAGATATCCGGCGATGGAGTCGTGGATCCAGTACGGATGGACACCGAAGTCCGTGACGTAGGAGTACGCCGGAACCTGCAGCTCCCCGGACGCAGCCAACTCGCCGAGGACCTGGGACCCGATGTTGTAGGACGAGATGATCGCCCTGGGTCGCGCCTTTGCAACCTGGTCGAGCAGACGTTTGCGGGCGGCGCGGGTGTCGGCGCCGTTGGCGCTCCGGACCAGCGTCGGGTGAGTCCGCCACGCCGAGTAGATGTACTGGTAGCTCCACGGGGCGAACCTGAGTTGTGAGTGGTAGAAGCCGTTGATGAGGTGTCCGTAGCCGAATCTCATCATTTCCAGAAGGTCGACCACCCGGGGTTCATATCCGGCGGCGCCGAGCAGGCGGGCCAATCCGGCCGCGGCGCCGTTGTGGCCCCCGCCCATTCCGGCAGAAACGATCAACACCGTGCGACTCTCGTGGGTGGAGCTGGGTAGCGTCGGGTGGAGTGGCCGTACTCTTTGCATTTCTCGCGGCTTTCGGATTCGCAATGGCGTCGGTTGGACAACAACGTGTCGCTTCCGCGGTTCCTAGCCGACACGCACTGAGAGTTGGCCTGCTCGTACAGCTTGTCGCGAACTGGCGGTGGCTGGTTGCCACGACCATCGATTTTGCGTCCTTCGTCCTTGAAGGGATCGCACTGAACTTCGGTTCGCTGGTACTGGTGCAGGCGCTCCTTCCTTCGAGCCTTCTCTTCGCCCTGCCTGTCAGCGCCAAGCTGGTCGGCCGCCGACTTTCGAGGAGCGAGTGGCTCGGCGCCATTGGCGTGGCGGCCGGGATCACCATGTTTCTGGTGGCCGCAGCACCGAGCGAGGGCCGTTCGGATGCGCCTGCGGTCACCTGGCTGGTTCTCGTCGGAATCATCTTGAGCCTGGTGGTCGTGCTGGTCGCAACCGGACTGCGTTCATCATCGTCGGCCCTTACGTCCGGATGTTGGGCAACGGCGGGGGCTGTGACGTATGCGTTCATGGCGGCAGCCACCAAGTCGCTCGTCGGCCTGCTCGGTGACGGTCTCGGCGTAGCGCTGTCTTCGTGGCAGCCGTATGCGGTGGTGTTGTCCGCTGTCCTCGGGACGGTCCTCATCCAGAGCGCGTTCCAGGCCGGAAGCCTGTCGGCGTCGATGCCGCTGATGGTGATGATCGAGCCGATCTCTGGTGCTCTGATCGGCTCCATCGTCCTTCAGGAGCAGATCAATCGAGGGCCAATACACATCGCCGTGATGGCTCTGGCGATGGCGTCGATGCTCGTCGGCGTGGTGACCCTATCCAGGTCGCCGCTCGCCCGTTACATTGCGTGATCGTGGAAAATCCCTCGGGCGACATCGCAGGTCCATCAAGTGTCACGAGGGCGAGACGCGTTGGGGTCGTCCTCTTCGAAGGGTTCGAGTTGCTCGATGTCTGCGGGCCTCTCGAGCTGTTCGGCAAGCTGCCCGAGATGTTCTCGATCGAGTTGCTGGCGCAATCGTCCGGTCCGGTCACGAGCGCCCAAGGTTTCGCACTTGTTGCGACCGAGTCCTTCGAAGACGCGACGACGCCACACATCGCGCTGGTGCCGGGAGGTGTCGGTACGCGGGCGCTGGTCGAGGATACGGCGTTCGTCGAATGGCTGGCGGCGTGGGCGGCTGCTGCCGAGTTCGTGACGTCGGTCTGCACGGGCGCTGGCCTGCTCGGGGCAGCAGGGCTACTCGACGGCTACCGGGCGACCACCAACAAGCGGGCCTTCGACTGGCCGCGCAGTCAGGCTCCGCAGGTCGAGTGGGTGGCCGAGGCACGCTGGGTACAGGACCGCAACCGCTGGACATCATCGGGTGTCGCCGCGGGGATGGACATGACGCTTGGCCTGATCGCACACCTCCACGGTCGGGGACTCGCGCAGGAACTTGCTGACGCAATCGAGCTGGAATGGCACACCGACCCCACCTGGGATCCTTTCGCCGCGCTCAACGGGTTGACCTGACCGAGCCACCGCCGCCTGAAGCGTCTTGGTCTAGCTCGGCCTTCCGAGGGTCTGATTGAGACGAGCGGCCTGACGTGTCTGGTGGTCACGTTCGGCGAGGCTCGGTGCGTTGCGCGCGGCTTCGGAGTACAGCTTGGCAGCGCGTTCCAGGTCGCCGTTCTTCTCGTGCAGATAAGCCTCCGCTGCGTCGTAGCGGGGGACGGCCCTGTCGACCTCGGCCAGCGCCGCCAGCCCCGCGGGCGCGCCATCTGCCTCACCGACGGCGACCGCACGGTTGAGTCGAACTATCGGGCTGTTGACGAAACGGAGCAGCTCGTCGTACCACTCGACGATCTGGACCCAGTCGGTCTGCTCCACACTCACGGCGTCTGCGTGCAGAGCAGCGATTGCCGCCTGGGCCTGGTATTCGCCGAGCCGGTCTCGGCCGAGAGCACGCTGGATCATGTCGATCCCCTCGGCTATCAGCGCCGTGTCCCACTCGCCGCGGTCCTGATCGGCGAGCGCAACGATGCTGCCGTCCGGGCGGGTGCGGCTTCGGCGTCGGGCATGGTGCAGCAGCATCAGGGCCAACAGCCCGTCGGCTTCGGGTTCGTCAACCAGGCCGACCAGCTGACGGGTCAGTCGTATGGCCTCGGCCGCCAGGTCGACCTCGCCCGAGTAGCCCTCGTTGAAGACGAGATACAGGACTCGCATGACGGTGTTGACATCGCCAGGACGGTCAACTCCCGTCCTACCGATCACGCGCTTGGCCCGGCTGATGCGCTGGGCCATTGTCGCTTCGGGCACCAGATAAGCCTGTGCGATCTGGCGAGTCGTCAGTCCCCCTACGGCGCGCAGGGTCAATGCAACCGCGGACGATTGGGTCAGGTCGGGGTTGGCGCAGAGGAAGTAGAGACGCAGCGTGTCGTCAGCGCTGGGCCCGGGATCCGCGGGTGGCTCGGCATCCAGCCGAAGCTCCCTCGAGCGACGGGACGTGTCGGAGCGGGACATGTCGAGGAACGACCGCCAGGCGACCGTTATGAGCCATCCGGTCGGATCGTCGGGCATCGACTGATCCCATTTGTCGAATGCCCGGATGAGTGCCTCCTGAAGGGCATCCTCGGCCGTCGCGAAGTCGGCTCCGCGACGGACGAGAACACCGAGAACCCTGGGAACGAGTTCACGCACTTCGACCTCATTGACGGTCATCGGGGTCGGCTCACCGCCTCCTGGTCACTGGTTAGTGGCACTGGTCGACGGTTGAGGGATTGGCGAGGAACGGGCGGAGTTCGAGCCACTCGTGGATCGGATCGCCGCCGGCACCTGGGGCTGAGGAGAGCTCGCCCGCGAGTTCGATGGCCCGTTCGTAGCTGTCGACGTCGATAATCATCCAGCCGGCGATCAGATCCTTGGTCTCGGCGAATGGACCGTCGGTCACGGGTGGGCGACCTTCACCGTCAGATCTGACCCAAACACCGTCCGGCGAGAGGGCCTGGCCGTCGATGAATTCGCCGCTGGTCTCGAGCCGCGCCGCGAAGTCGTTCATGAATTGGATGTGGGCGTCGACCTCTTCAGGTGTCCACTTGTCCATCGGGACGTCGTTGACTGCAGCCGGACCGCCCCGGTAGTGCTTGAGCAACAGGTACTTGGCCATGGTGATCTCCTTCTCTTACACCGGCCCGTTCGGCCGGATGTATTTCTAGGACGGAGCCGGGGCCGAGATCTCGACACCTAGACCACAAGTATGTGGTGGACGCCGAGGTGCTCATAGGTCGGAACGGCGCGACGGTCCCTGGTCAACAGCACTCGACCGTTGACTCGAGCTGCTTCGCCAACCAGTGCGTCGCAGACCATGCCGCCAACGATCCCGCTCTCTCCGAGAGTTGCGAGAAGTCGCCTGTGACGGTCAGCCGCTGCGACGCGCCGTTGACAGGATCGGGTAAGTCCTCGTAGGCGGTCGCGCCGGACATGGGCGAGGTTGCCAGTCAGGTGCCGCCGACTCGGTGTTACCGATTGGCCTACGCCGAGACCCGCAGGGGCTCTAGTCCTTGGTAGTCAGTGATGATGGTGGTGGTCGTGAGCGGTTGCGTCACCGACCAGGTCGCTCAATGACACTCCATCGGCCTTCAACAACATGGGAACGATGAGGTCATCCTCCTTGCGCTGATGACTGTGGAAGATCTCGAACAGCATTCGGGCGTATGCAGCCGACTCGCGTGGGTCTTCGGCCGAATCGACACGCTTCGCAGTCGCTCGAATCAGTTCGTGCTCGGAAAGCATCGACGTGATTAGCAGTGCCCCCTCTACGAGTTCACCCGCAGCGCGGTAGGTCATTTCTTCCTCTTCAACTGCGTGCGGCACCAGGACCGCCTCAACCCAGTCGTGGAGCTTGGAACGGGCGTCATCGAATCCGTCGCCCGAGCGGGCGGCAGTTTCCAGGACGGATGCCAGATGGTCCAGGTCGTGGATCATCACGGCATGATGCGCCTTGATTTCCTCCGCCGTTGCCAGGTCTTCTGCGTCATGGTCATGACTCATGATGATCGTCCTCGCTTTCGATGGCCTGGGTCGACCCTAGCGATTTATCTGGAGGATGGTCCTCGGGCGGAGTCTCGATTGACTCGCGCATCCGATGGCGCGACCGTGAGGATTGAAAGATCCATTTGACGGGGCGGAAGTAGCACTCGATCGAAAGGGGTCGGCCATGGGCAGAATGGTCGCAGACTGTAGGGATCTTCCCAGCGAGGTTGGTTGCACCCTGACCATCTCTGGTGAGGAGGACGAGGTCGTGGACGCTGCGGCCCGCCATGCCGTAGCCGTTCACAAGCACGACGATTCCCCGGATCTGCGCGAGTCGATCCGCGCATCGCTCAAGCCTGAGTAGTCCACTCCCAGTCATCTCCGGGTGGCCGGGCGAATTGCCACCTGGGGTCACCACCGGCAGTCTTTGGCAGAGTGAACTGGCCGACGTGGAAGCAGGCCGCAACAGCGGCCCTTATCAGCTGGTTGCTCGCGCTCGTCCTCAAGCGGTGGCGACCTGATTCCGGTGTGGGCTCTACCGTCGGACCCGCCGCGCTCGAGTTTGCCCTGGTCTCCTCGCTGTACTCGTTGTGGCGGATCGCCCGGAAATTGCCGTTGAGCAAGGACGAGGGTGCCATGGATCGGGCGTACCGGATCGTCGATTTCGAGCGCTGGCTACACCTGCCGACGGAGCTTTCGCTGCAACACTTCGTGCTTCGACACGAGTGGCTCGGCAGGCTGACGAACTACTACTACGCCGGGCTGCACGTACCTGCATTGCTTGTGTTTCTCGTCTGGTTGTACGTGCGTCACCGCGAGGAGTATCCCCACTGGCGAAACGGACTCGTTCTTGTGACGGCAGGGTGTCTGGTGATCCGCTTCATCCGGGTCGCCCCGCCGCGATTCCTGACAGACCTGGGGTACATAGATC
>JBATWQ010000182.1:0-3677 GCA_049672765.1 Microthrixaceae bacterium
GGGCAGGCCGCACTTCACCTCGCGCGGTTCGCGCGCACGGTCACCATCGTCGTCCGCCGCGACACGCTGCAGCGGACGATGTCGCAATACCTCGTCGACGACATCTCCGCCCACGACCGCATCGACGTCTGCCCGAGTTGCGAGGTCGTCGATGGCTGTGGCGCTGCACGGCTCGAATGGATCGAGCTTCGCGACACGGTCACCGGCGAGACCACCCGTCGCGACTGCGGCGGCCTGTTCCTGTTGCTCGGCGCCGAGCCGCGCTGTGAATGGCTCCCGATAGGTGTCACGCGCGACGCCTGCGGCTTCGTGCTCACTGGACGTGACGTCCCTCAAGAGTCATGGACCGACGGGCTTCCTCCCGAAAGCGTCGCCACTTCCATACCCGGCGTGTTCGCCGTCGGCGACACCCGCGCCGGCTCGATGAAACGCGTGGCAGCCGCCAGCGGCGAAGGCTCGTCGGTCGTTTCACTAGTCCACGCTCACCTCGCAGTCACTCGACGAGATGTCGACCAACCCGCCGATGCAGAGGCCCAGGTGCCCGCGACGTCGAACAAGAGGAAATCTCCGTCATGACGTGAACCGGACGATCCGCCACCGCCGATCACGATTGTCCTGATCGCTTCTCCCATCGGTCGCGTAAAATCGGTTCATGTCTTGGGACCTGCTCGTCGAACGTTCGGACCTGTCGAAGACCACGCTCGTGGATGTCTCGACCCCCGAACCGGGCGCGGGGCAGGTGCTGTTGCGAGCCGATCGTGTCGGGCTCACCGCCAACAACGTGACCTATGCCGTGTTCGGCGAGGCCATGAAGTACTGGGACTTCTTCCCCGCTGGCGATCTGGACGGGGTGGCCCAGGGCCGCGTGCCGCTGTGGGGTTTCTCGGTGGTGGAGCGAAGCACCGTCGCCGAGGTCCCGGAGGGCACCCGCCTCTACGGCTACCTGCCCACGAGCAGCCACCTCCTCGTGGAGCCGACCAAGGTGGACGAGCGGGGGTTCCGTGACGCCAGCCCGCACCGCCAGCACTTGCCGGCGCCCTACAACCGGTTGACCACGACGGCGGCGGACCCGGCGTACGACGCCAAACTCGAGGATCTCCAGGTCCTGTACCGACCGCTTTTCATGACCAGCTTCATGCTCGCGGACTTCATCGACGACCACGACCGCTTCGGTGCCGATGCCGTGGTCATCTCCAGCGCGTCGAGCAAGACGTCCTACGGCACGGCGTACCTACTTGACGGCATCCACCGCATCGGCCTGACCAGCGAAACCAACAAGGCGTTCACGGAGTCACTCGGCTGCTACGACGAGGTCCGCACCTACGACGAGGTCGATGACCTTGCGCCCACAAAGGCGGTCTACGTTGATGTCGCTGGCGACGGAGCATTGCGACGCCGGGTGCACGAGCGTCTCGAACCCGTGTACTCAGCGGTCGTCGGTGCCGCCCACCATGACGCGGCACCAGACGTCGGAACCGACGACCTCCCCGGTGGCAGCCCGACGTTCTTCTTCGCCCCGGACCAGATGAGCAAGCGGCGCGTCGACTGGGGCCCTGACGGAGTCGAGGATCGCCACGCCGAGGCGTGGCGACGCTTTGCACCGGTGGTCGCCGGATGGGTCGACGTCGTTGTCGGCCACGGCCCCGAAGCGTTGGCCGCCACATGGAGCGAGGTGCTCGCAGGGGGCAACCCGCCAAGAGTCGGCCACGTCATCGAGCCCTGAGTTCGCCAGTTCGGCGCGCTCACGAGGAGCGAGGCGAGACTCTGACGAAATGTCGAGGCACCGATGTTCCCGCGAGCGTGATTGCCGAAGCGAGTTGAGAGAAGACCAGAGCGGAGTTACTAGCACGCATAGTTTCGGGATCGACCCTCAGTCGGAAGGCACCTGGGTGGCCGCAGCCGCGTCCTTGAGGGCGCTCGCATACGGACTCGAACTTGATGCAACCACCGCCAACTCGTCGATCGCTCGTGTGAATCCCACGTACAACGTGTTTCGGTTCCGAGCGACCCAGTCTCCCGAGCTGCGGTTCGTAAGCCCACAGGTCACTACGCGGGGAAACTCCAGCCCCTTGGCCGAATGAATGGTGCTGACCACGATCGCGTCCTCGGTCATGCCGATCCGATCCTTGGCGTCGCGGGATTCCGTCGCCCAGAACGCAGGCAGACCCCGGTCGGCGAGTCCAGACATCAGCAGCTCTGCTCGGCGAGCGTCGGCGCCTGACTGCATGAGCACTGCGATGGAGCGTGCCGGCAGTCCGTCCGAGTACCACCCGTGGACCGTCTCCAGCACGGTGTCTATCTCTGCGGACAGGTCATCGACGAAATGCACCGTCGGCGCCGGCCCGTGTCGCTCTGTCGCCTCGGCCGGGATCACGACGGTCTCACCATCGACGTCAAGATCGTCCCGTGCGGCGACGGCCAGAACCGGCTCGGACGTGACATAGGCATCGACGAACGCCTTGGCGAAGGTGAGCACCTCTTTGGTGTTGCGATAGTTCACCCGGAGCACGCTCGTTCGACCTCGCGCCTGGATCCCAGATGCGCTCCAGGTGAAGGTGCGGTCATATATTCGTTGAGCCGAGTCCGCAACGATGAGCAGGTCGCCCATGCCGTCGGCGCCAGGCTCGGCCAGCGCAACACACAGCTTCAATCCATCATCGTCGAAGTCCTGGGCTTCATCGACCAGCACCGCTCGATACCGCTGCGGCGGGCGGAGCTCAATGGCCTCGAGGGCCACCGAGTAGGGAGTCGAATTTCCCTTCCAACCCGGGTGGGACAACCCGGCAGACTGGATTAGCTCACTGGCGAGTTGATCCAGTGTCGCGACCTTGACGTTCGGAAGCGACGCAAGCTGGGCACGCAGGACGCTGGCGAGCGACCTGGTGAAACAGGTGACCAAGATTTGGCCCGCTGGGTTCACGCGAGACATCAACCGTGCTCGTGTCACCAGGATGAGTGTCTTCCCGCTGCCCGCAACCCCTCTGACCACACGGTGGCCAGGATTGATTCTCTTCGCGAACCGCTCCTGGTGAAGGTCCATGACGCGAACCGTGTCTTCCCCATCGGCGGGGGTCGCCACGAACAAGGAGCCCTGCTCCGGCGCTGCACCGATCACCACCTCTGGATGGATCATCGCCCGAATTCGGGCCTGGACATCTTCCTCCATCAGGTCCTCTACGCCACCCTCAAGCAGTCGGCTGAGGATTCGCGTGAGCGAAACGGACTGGTCGTCCCGGACGAAGGCGTCGATCTCATCCGAAAACAGGCACCTCTCCAGGGCAACCACGCCGCCAAAGCCGAGGGCTTCCGCTTCGGCTCGAGACAGGTACGGGAAGGCCGCGACGCCGCCGACCGGGATCATTGCGAGCTCTGGTTCTTGTGCGAGCCGATCCATGAGTCCGGCAACGAACGAATCAGCCACCTGCAGAGGATTGGGAGCTGAGACCTCGGCTCCGGCCTCGACGATCCTCAGCCCCCCACGCAGTGCGCCGAGGACCTCTTGGCCCTCCGACTGTTCGAACACGGTAACGACAACGATCCCCAAAGATGGATCCAGGACGACAAAGTCAGGGAGGCGTCGATCCTCAGCGGGTTCGAACGGCGGCTCGAACCATACGATCGACGCGTCCCCCAGGCTGACGAGGAGGGCCTTGCCGACCCTTCGGTGCCCTCGGCTG
>JBATWQ010000183.1:0-8399 GCA_049672765.1 Microthrixaceae bacterium
GGTATCCGCCGGGGTCCAAATTGCCGATCCGCACTGCGTCGCCAAGACCTACCCCGGTTTCTGGCAAGATCTTGACGCTCTGAGAACTACCGGAAAGTGACGATCTTGTCTGAAACAGACTCGGGCAGGACCGACCTGCGAGTCGTAGCCATAGACGGCCCAGCGGGGTCCGGAAAGTCCACGGTGGGCAAGCTGCTGGCGACACGCCTGGGCCTGACCTATCTGGACACCGGCGCGATGTATCGGGGTGTGGCATTTGCGGCTCTCACGCAGCGAGCGGACCTGGGCGACACCGACAGGGTCGGCCAGATCGCACGCGACGTGGATCTGAGCGTCACCGAGTCGGGAGTCCTGGTCGACGGCATCGACGCGACCGTCCAGATTCGTGGGCCCGAAGTGTCGGCCGCGGTCAGCGCCGTGGCAGCCAACTCCCAGGTCCGGGACGAGCTTCGTGAACGCCAACGCGACTGGGCGAAGGTACATGGCGGGGGAGTGATCGAGGGACGTGACATTGGGTCGGTCGTGTTTCCGGAAGCCCTGCTCAAGGTGTACCTGACCGCTGACCCCGAGGTCCGGGCAAGGCGACGTGCCGCCGAGATCGGCGCCGACGACGCGGGTGCTGTCGCCAACGACATGGCACGACGCGATGCTGCGGACACGAAGCGTTCCGACAGCCCACTTGTAGAGCCGGACGGGGCGGTCACAATCGATTCGACCGACCTGGATATCGACGCTGTGGTGGAACTGATAGCCGACCTGGTCGGGCAGAGGCAGCTATGAACGCCCGACACCAGGTCGTGGCCATGTCGCCCCGGTCGCGACGGATACACCGCCTGATCAGACTGATAGTGCTGACTCTGGCGAGGGTTTTGTTCCGCCTGGAGATCCGCGGCCGGGACCGCCTTCCGGCTTCGGGGCCCTACATAATCGCACCGGTGCACCGTTCGAACATCGACGCGTTCATCGCGGCGTCGGCGATTCCCCACAACACGGTTATTCGCACCATGGCAAAGGACTCTCTCTGGCAGGCCGCGTGGTTCGGCAGGTTCTTGGAGCGCATGGGGGCATTCCCGGTAGATCGCGAGCGGCCCGATCGGGGAGCGCTGCGCAACTGCGAGGAGGCGCTGGCCCACGGCGAACCGCTGTTGATGTTTCCCGAAGGGCGCAGGCGTAGCGGGGAAGTGGTCGAGGAAGTGCTCGAAGGTCCCGCCTGGCTGGCTTGTCGTGCCCGGGTGCCGATCGTGCCGATCGGAATTTCGGGAACCGACCGGGCGATGCCGATCGGTTCGAAGTTCATCCGCCCGGCGAAGGTCATCATCCAGATCGGTGAACCGATTCTGCCCGACGTAGCGTTGACCGGGCGCGTTCCACACAGGTCGGTGCTCGAGTTGACCGACCGACTACGTGACGCGATCCAGCACTACTACGACATAGCCCGCGTCGGCTGAGGTCCCCGGAAGTAGGGATCGACCGATAGCGAGCCTTCATCGCTCGTGGCGTTGTCCCACCAGCCGGACGCCTGGGATATGACCAGGACCGTGATCGCCGCCAACACAACCAGCAGCACGACCGATATGACCGTCCGTCTACGGTCCCGACGCTGTCGTGAGGGCGGGGCGGGTGTGGCCGCACCCCCGACCTGGGGCGTGAGCGTCGCAGCCCACAACTCGAGCGTCGGCCATTGCGCCGGTGAGTCCGAAACTGACCGCACTATCAGTGCCGAAAGTGCCGGTGTGAGCTTGGAGGTGACACCCGGTTCGAAGGCGTCCGACGAATCGACCGGCGGCCTCGCCATCAGCAATTCGAAGAGCGTCTGACCCACTGCGGCGGCGCATTCGGATGGCCGGGCGCTGCGGGAAACGTCGCTCCATTCCTCGTCGCCGGCCGCGGTCTCGACCGCGGTGTCGGCAAAATCAAACCTCACCGAGCCGTCGTTTCCCAGGTTGACCTGGGCGGGGGAGAAGCGGGTGGGATCTCGGCCGTTGCGTGTCATGTCGATCAGTTCATCGACCATTGCCAACGTGATTGCCAAAGACCTCCGCGCGCCGACGGGAGCCTCGGACGCGATCAGCTCTGCCAGGTTCCGTTGTTCAGACAAGGAACCCGAGGTACATCGCAAGCACGGCGAGCAGCGAGGACATCGCTCCACCGACCGCCAACATGATGACGTTTCCCTTCGCCATCTGGTGCATTGCCGCACCGATGCCCGAGAGGAAGACGGCGGTCAGCTTGATCTCGATCCACGGGTGCTGAAGTGATCCCAGGTCACGCTCGAAGATGTTCCAGATTCCGGTCAGCACGAGCACTCCGAAGGCGGGCCACGCCAAACGGTTGTATGCCCTTCCGGCCATCTTGGCTGCGTCACCGCCGAGGGATCGGACGGTCGGCAACAGCGCCATCATGACGAACTGTCCGCCCACCCATATCGAAGCTGCCAGGACGTGCAGGAAGAGGCGCAGATCTCTCAGGTTGCCCATTGTCAGTGATTCCTCAGGCCAGGTTCGCCAGGACCGAACTGGCGGGAAGTGAGCGGTCATTGATCGATGCCCGATCCACCGGATCGGCACCGAGCCCGAAAGCTCCGAGCACATCGATGGCGAGCAGCAGGTCACGCATGTTCCGTGGTGGGGGGAAGTACTCCTCCTCGTCGGTTATGCGGATCTCTTCGACGCCATCGCGCGGGGCGAGACTTTCGAGAACGGCTGAAACCAGTTCCTCGGGGGCCGAGGCGCCGGCGGTCACTCCCACTGTTCCGGCCAGGTCACCGGGTAGTTCGTCGGGATCGTTCACCCGGAAGACCCGTTCACAACCCGCTTCTCGGGCGAGCTTCTCAAGGGCAACCGTGTTGGAGGAGTTTGCGGACCCGATGACGACCACGGCGTCACAACGTTCGGCGATGTTCATCAGCGCCGACTGACGATTCGTGGTCGCGAAGCACAGGTCCGACCTC
This sequence comes from Microthrixaceae bacterium, assembly GCA_049672765.1. Classification (GTDB taxonomy): domain Bacteria; phylum Actinomycetota; class Acidimicrobiia; order Acidimicrobiales; family Microtrichaceae; genus JAGQSZ01. The sequence continues at coordinate 2,951 of JBATWQ010000183.1, forward strand.
CCGGGCATCCAGGTCTGCGGGAACCGCTCTTTGGTGGCGTCCGCGACGTCGGCCCAGTCCCGGTGCGAGAGCGTCGTTTGCGCCAATAGAGCGACCGGTGTTTCGAAGATCGGCAGGGCGTCGACTTCTTCGATCGATTCGACCCGGTAGACCGAATCGGGAGCCACCGCCATGGTTCCCACTGCCTCCTCGTGGCCCTCGTGGCCGACGTAGACTATCGAGTAGCCCTTGCCGGAACGCACCTTGACCTCGTGGTGCACCTTGGTGACCAGGGGACAGACCGCATCGACGACGAACCCGCCGCGTTGTTTGGCCGCCTCGACGACCTCGGGTGCTGAACCGTGGGCCGAGAGCATCACCGGGCGACCCTCGGGAACCTCGGAGATGTCGTCGACGAAAAGGACACCCAGGTCCTGGAATCGTTTGACAACACGCTGATTGTGGACGATCTCGTGATAGCAGTAGACGGGAGCGTCGAAAGCCCGGACCATCCATGCCAGTGCCTTGATCGCCATCTCTACACCGGCGCAGAAGCCCCGGGGGGCGGCAAGGAGGATCTTCTCAACCTGGGAGTCCGACGACGCATCGCCGACCGGTGCGTCGGCTGCGGTGTCATCGATCCCGTCATTGGATTGGGGCGGTGTTGTCACTGGGACGTTCACAGCAGCGATGGTACCGCCGGTTGTCGGCCAGTTGTCAGAGGTCGGCGGTCACAGGCCGAATGTCACGGATTGTGTTTGTAGGTGGCCACGTCATCGAACCTGGCCAGTACCTGGTCGCCCAGCCCGACCGGTTGGGCGTCGATTCCCGATCGGTACCGCAGTTCGGCGGTTACGAAGTGGCGGACCTCGGGCCAAATCTCATGAGACGGTCGGTTGAGGGGCACCGGGCAGCCGTCGTTGCCGAGCTGCAGTAGAAACTCGGGAATCGGCAGCGAGGCGGCCCTGGCAATGGCGACGATTCCGCCGTCGCCGATGTCGCAGATGTCGCTGAACGCGTTCAGGTGTCCCGAGTCGCGCAGTTCGATCAGCTTTCGTTGACCGGCGGTCATCTGGAAACCCAGTCGAATGTCGTCGATCGAGGCGATGTGGTCGTTCTGGGCGCCGATCCACATGACCGGCTTATCGAGCGGGATGTCGAGTCGTCCCGCCGAGGCGGCGGCGAGGAAGTACCCGGATGCGAGGGGGATGGCGGAGGGAACATCGGAACGGTCGAGCATCTGAACGGCGGTCCCGCCACCGGCTGAATGTCCCACCGGAAACACTCGGGATGCGTCGACAACGCCGCTCAGAAGTCCTGCGTCGGCTGTGGTCAATGCACGGGTCGTGTTGATCGCCTCGTCGACGACGGACTTGTCGCTGCGAGACACCGCCGGCGGTTCGCCGAGTACGGCCTTGAGCCCACGGTCCAGGAAGTCGGGTGAGATGACCACGAATCCCCAGCTGGCCAAGTGTGTGGTCAGAAAGCTGGACTGCTGACGGAAGCTCGCGAAGCCGTGGGCGAAGAGGACCAGCGGGAACGGTCCTTCGGCGGAGGCCGGCACGTCACGGGCGGCGTCGGTCTGGTACACGGGGTCGACGGCTGGGTCGATCAGCCCGTCCAGATACGAACTGACGAAGTCCCGTATCCGGTACGAATCACCAGGAGCGTCGCCGATGTCGCCCGGGTCGACCGGATACCAGACCTCCATCTGCCTGTCGGAAAGTTCGACGGTGGTGACCCCGACCCCGAACGGACCGTGATCGGAATAGGCGGCGTCCCCGGCCCGGGGCGCGTCACTCGGGCTGGGACCGGTTGCCGGTTGGGGTGGGACGCAGGCGGCGGCGACGAGCGCCAGGGTCGCAAGAGCGACGACGACCCCAAATGGGCGCAACCGGCGCCCGATGTCCTCGGTCCCAAGATTCGCACTTTGCCTACTCATCAGTTGTTCCTCCCCGCACCGCGCCGTGTCCCCCGGAGCGTGAAGAGACTTACACCCGGGGCCCGCAGGCACAACCGCCACCGGTCGCCGAGCGTCTGTGAGCGACCGCCGTGGGCCGAAGCTGCTATTTGAGGGCCATCCACTAGCATCGTCAGGTCATGTCCACTGCCCAGATCGACTCTGTCGCGCCCGCGTCCGCGCAGGGTGGCTACTCCCCGGCATCGCACGCCGGGCTGGCGACCGTGGTCGGCGTGGGCCCCGGGTCCCCAGCCGATAACGCCGGTGTTCTGACCGGCGACATGGTGGTGGCGATCAACGGTCGCCCGGTCAAGGACATCATCGAGTACCGGGTATTGACCGACGAGTGCGAGATCTCACTCGATCTGCTGCGCGGCGGCCTCGAGTTGAGCGTCGAGATCGAGAAGGGACCGGGGGAGTCCCTCGGCATCGACATCGATTCGCCGGTCTTCGACGAAGTCAGAACCTGCGACAACCACTGCGAGTTCTGTTTCATCTACCAACTGCCTCCGGGAATGCGGAAGAGCCTCCACCTGAAGGACGACGATTACCGATTGTCGTTCCTGTACGGCAATTTCACGACGCTCACCCGGTTCACCGAGGCCGACCTCGAACGGGTGATCACCGAGAGTCTCTCGCCGCTCTACGTGAGCATCCACGCGACCGATCCGGCCCTTCGTGTCGAGATGTTGCGCAACCGCCGGGGCGCTATGAGCCTCCGCTGGCTCCGGGCGTTGCTCGACCATGGTGTCGAGGTGCATGGACAACTCGTGGTCTGCCCCGGCCTCAACGATGGCGATGCGCTCGAACAGACCTTGTGCGGGATCCTCGACGAGTACCCCGAACTGGCTGACGTGGCGGTCGTCCCCCTCGGGGTCAGCGCCCACAGCACCGAAGCCAGAATGCGGCCCCACACCGTTGAGGAAGCCCGATTCGTGGTTGACGCGGTCGACGCCTGGCAGGAGCGGTTCCTCCAGCTACTCGGTCGACGCATGGTCTACGCCTCTGACGAGTACTACCTGATGGCCGAACGGCCCTTTCCCGAAGCGCACACCTACGGCGAATTCTCGATGCACGAGGACGGCATCGGCATGGCCCGGGCCTTCGAAATGGAGTTCGAAGGTCAGTCGGAGGAGGGAATCGGCATCCAGTCGGGCTTCTTCGCTTCGGTCGACGGAGCGCCGGCGGTCGGCTACCGCGCACCACGCAACGTCGACGATTCGGGCGCGGTTTCGGTGTCGCTGCGACCTAGGGCCAATGCCCCGATCGGCATCCTGACAGGCACCTACGGAGCCAGAATCCTGGCCCCGATGGTCGCCTCTGTCGGACGCGACGATGTCCGCCTGGTCGAGGTCGAGAACCATTTCTTCGGCGGCAATGTCGCGGTCGCGGGGCTGATGGTCGGCGCCGACCTGCAGCGGGTCCTGGGCGAACAGCCCGAGGGCCACAGGTATCTGCTACCCGACGTGTGCCTTTCGCAGGGACGGTTCCTCGACGGGCTGACCCCCGACGAACTACCGCGGCCCATCGAAATCGTCCCGACTGATGGGGTGTCGCTTCGCAGTGCCCTCCAAGACGCAAAGCCGTTCAACGAACGGCCTTTCAAATGAGCGGTGGAAATGATGACTGAAGATCAAGCGGACGACCTCGTTGGCGACAGCGCCATAGGTCTTCCCGTCGTGGCTATCGTCGGGCGTCCCAACGTCGGCAAGTCAACCCTGATGAACCGGATTCTCGGCCGGCGGGTGGCGATCGTCGAGGAGAAGCCCGGAGTCACCCGTGATCGCAAAGAGGTCAAGGCCGACTGGGTCGGACACGAGTTCCTGCTGGTGGACACCGGAGGCTGGATGCTCGGTGGCGACGCGCTCGACAAGAAGGTCAGCCTGCAGTCCGAAAACGCTATCGACACCGCCGACGTCATCCTGTTCGTCGTTGATTCATCCGTCGGTGCCACCGACGATGATGACCGCGTGGCGAAGATGTTGCGCGACACAAAGACACCGGTGCTTCTGGTAGCCAACAAGGTCGACGACGAACGCCACGAGGCTCAGATCTGGGATCTGATGTCGCTCGGCCTGGGCGAGCCGTTCCCGCTCTCGGCGCTCCACGGCCGAGGTACTGGCGATCTGCTCGACCGGGTCGTCGAGCACCTTCCTGCATTGACCGGAGGCGAGGACGACGAGCGCGACTACGACGGTCCCAAAGTCACCTCTGTTGCCCTGGTCGGGCGCCCGAACGTGGGTAAGTCAACGCTGTTCAACCGGCTCATCGGAGAGGACCGTTCGGTGGTCCACGACATGCCGGGGACGACCCGGGACAGTGTCGACACGATCGTGACCACAGAGGTCGGTGACCTGCGTTTCATCGACACCGCCGGGATGCGCCGCAAGTCGCGCATCGACGAGGGCACCGAGTACTTCTCGATGGTGCGTGCACTCAAGTCGGTCGACGGTGCTGATGTTGCATTGCTGGTCATCGACGCGACCGAGGGCATTACTCACCAGGATCAGCGCCTGGCCGAACGGGTGGCTGGAGCGGGTTGTCCGATCATCGTCGTGCTCAACAAGTGGGAACTTCTGGACGAAGAGGCCCGCAAGGACGTCATGTACCAGATGGGCAACAAGATGCACTTCCTGGGCGACGCCGCGGTCCTTCGGGTATCGGCCCTGCAGGGTCGGGGAGTTCACCGCCTGTTGCCCGCGCTCGGTGACGCGATCTCGCAGTACGAGACGAGGATCCCCACCCGCAAGGTCAACGACCTGCTGCGAAGGGCCCAGCAGGCCCAGCCAGCACCCCACGGTGGTCGCATTCTCTACGCAACCCAGGGAGCGACTGATCCTCCCACGTTCACGTTGTTCGTCAACAAGACGATCCCGGCCAGCTACCTGCGTTATCTAGAACGACAGATCCGTGACGAGTTCGAACTGCCAGCCACGCCGATCAAACTGAGGGTTCGCCGTCGGGGCGACTGAAACCCTCTAGCCTCTGCCAGCCCGCATGTCCCAGACAGCACGTCCCAGGAGGACCAAATGAGTTCAGTCCGCGACGAAGTCGAAGCCCGGGGCAAGCCCCAACTCGGCGCCACCGAAGCAGTCATCGATCTGATCGTCACCGACGACGTCGAGGGCACCGGCGACGAGGTGACACCGGGCGCGACCGTGACCGCGCACTACGTCGGAGTTTCAGCATCGAGCGGGGCACAGTTCGACGCATCGTGGGACCGGGGTGCGCCCATCAGTTTCCCGCTCGACGGAGTGATCCAGGGCTGGAGCGAGGGTCTGCTCGGCATGAAGGTCGGTGGTCGTCGCACCCTGGTGATCCCGGGTGAGATGGCGTATGGCTCCAACCCTCCTCCCGGGGCCGGAATCGCTCCCAATGAGACACTCGTGTTCACCGTCGACCTGGTGGACGTCAGCTGGCGCTGAGGTACTTTCGCCCGAACTCCCCAGCCGGTTCAGCGGGGAGTGGGCTCGGCTCACGGCGTGTCCGGCTGGCCGCGAAGCGAACGGT